>CAXNJE010000175.1:0-6693 GCA_964202565.1 Breznakiellaceae bacterium
AGGGGAGCCCCTTCCTTGGCTTGCCCACAATTACTTTTTTATGTTGGCTTTTACCTTGGCCTTAGCTTCAACCTTGGCTTTCGCCTTGGCTTCCGCCTTGGCTTTGGCCAGGGCCAGGTTTTCCCTCACACGGAATTCCGTAATCCGCCGGATCAGGTCGAGGGGGAGCGGCTTGTCCATCGGAAATTGCACCGATCCTTTGGCACCTTTATACGGGGCTAGGTCCTTGGCGAATTCCTCGATGCCCGTAGGGGTAGGATAAAAGCCTATATGATTCCTGAAAGCCGCGAAGTGCACCAGGTTGCCTTCCAGGAATAGAGTGGGCATTTGGTAGCTGATTTTCTCCGTTGCCTGGGGAGCGGCCTTTCTGACCACCGCCCGGACTTCTTCCAACAACTTCCGGATTGGCGGCTCGAAACCTGCGATGTAAGCGTCGATCGTGGTGGGCGCTTCGGCTTTGTCCTGCATGGTGGCTCCTTTTCACGGTTCAGGATCGGATCAGGCCCTGGTCAGGTCCGGATGCTCTCGAAGATGGCGACGCATTCCTCGGCCGTCGCCGGGTGGGGGTTGTTCTTCATCAGGAACATTCCCGCCGATATTTTTCCGAATAGGGTCAGGTCCTGCTGAAGGCGAAGCCTGCCCCTGATTTCCTCCATCGCCTTTTCCAGGCCCAATTCCTTCTGCAAGCCTTCTACAAAGGCGACGGCTTTTTTTGCCGCATCCCCATGGTCCAGGCCCTTCGTGTCCACCCCCATCAAGCTTGCGAGCGCTGCGAGGCCGGGAGCGGCATAGGGAATATTATAGTCCATCCCGTAGGGTAAAAGCAGGGCATTTCCCTCGCCGTGGGCAACGTGGAGTATTCCGCAGAGTGCGCTGGAAAGGGAATGGACGATACCCAATCCACCCTGGTCCATCGCCAATCCTGCGAGCATGCTGCCGTGGGCCATGGCCTGCCGGGCTTCGAGGTTCGAACCGTCCCTGTAGGCGAGGGGCAGGTTGCGGGCAATGAGGGTTACTGCCGTGGCGGCCAGGCTTTTGACGATGGGGTTGTCGTTTTTTCCGATATAGGCCTCTATCGCGTGGGTAAGTGCATCCATGCCCGTGGACGCGGTAAGGGCTTTGGGCAGGGATACCATGAGCGTGGGATCCAAAAGGGCGATCTTGGGGAACACCGCGTCCTGCTTGATGCCTTTCTTTGCGTTCCGGCTGGCGATGACCGTCACGCCGGTAACCTCGGAACCGGTACCCGCTGTGGTGGGTATGGCGACCAGCGGAAACGGCGGCTGCTCGAAGAGCCTTCCCTCCCATTGGTACGCCGACAACGGACCTTCGTTGGTCGCCATGCAGACCGCAGCCTTGGCCGTATCTATCGCACTGCCTCCACCCAGGGCCACCACCTGGGGGTTGCCCTTTTTGGTGTCGGCCCAGACGGAGCGCAAAAAGGTGGTGAGCTTCTCAACCATGGGTTCATCGGGGTTGGGTTGAATGTCCGAATATACGCTCACCGTCCGCCCGGCGGCTTTTAAAATGCCCAAGACCCTCGCGACGACCGGTGTCGATACCAGTCCCTCGTCGGTCACCAAAACAACCGGTCCTTCCGCCAGGAAGCTGGGCAATTGTTCACAGACGTCTGCTCCCTCGATCACCTTGACGGGAAAATAAAATTCAGTCATGGTTCGCTCCTTGCTCAAAAGATGCTCTAGACCGAGACGCCGGCGCGGGAAAAAAGGTTTGCGCATTGGACGCGGGCGTCGCGCAATAATTGTTTCTCGTCCACCACCGTGACGACCTTGTCGCGCATGACAACCCTGCCGTCTATGAGGACGGTGTCCACCGCCTGGGCGCTCAGGTTGTAGACCAGGGCGGATTCGGGATGGTGTACCGGCATGGCGAAGGGGCTGTCCAGGTCCACAAGCACGATGTCGGCCTTTTTGCCGATTTCCAGCGAACCGATGGAAGCTGCTTGGCCGAAGGCCGTGGCTCCTCCGCGGCAGGCGCAGCGCAGCACGTCGAAGGGCAGCATGGCCATGGCGTCCAGCGTGGAAAGCTTTGCCAGCAGCGCAGTCGTCTTGAGCACCTCCATCATGTCCTGATTGTTGTTGCTCCCCGGACCGTCACTTGCCAGGGCGACGGGTATGCCCATACGGATCATCTCGGGAACCCTGGCGGCGCCGGAGGCCAGGTACATGTTGGAAACCGGGCAGTGGACCACAACCGCGCCCGAATCCCTGATCAATGCCAATTCGTTATCGTCCAGCCAGACGCTGTGCACCAGTTGCAGGCTCCTGTCCATCAGGCCCAAATCGTGGAGCCATTCGATGTGCCTGTTGCCCCGGGAGCGCAGGTTCATGTCCACTTCTTCCCTGGTCTCCGCCACGTGGATATGGGTTCCCACCTTCCATTCCTTGGCCAGCTTGTCCAGATGCCTCACCGAGGCATCGCTACAGCCCCAGGGGATGACGGGGGCGAATTCAAAATTGAGGCGGCCGTTCGCGCGGCCGTGCCAGGTCTCGTACAGGCGGCGTGTTTCCTTCTCGATGTGGGCCAGGGTCAGCTGAAGGGAGGGGTGGTAGTTCATGTCCGCCCAGCCGTAGGCCAGCATGAAACGCACTCCGGTTTCCTCCGCCGCCCGGTACACCCCATCGTCCACCGCACCCTCGGTGTGGACGTACTGGTGGTCGATGACCGAGGTGACACCGCTGCGGATGTTCTCCACGAGCCCGAGTTTGGCCGCCGTATACCCGTCCAGGCCGTTGAAGGCCTTGGCCACGGGAAAGATGGCCGTTTCCAACCATTCCAGCAGGGGGCGGTCGTCGGCGAGACCCCGGATGAAGGTCTGGAACAGGTGGGTATGGGCGTTCACCATGCCGGGCATCACGGCCATCAGCGTGGCATCGATGACCTCGTCGGCCAGAACGGCGATGGCCTCGGGAGCGTCCCCCTCACCAAGGTGCAGGATGCGGTCGTCACGGACCAGGACATAGCCCTTTGTGTAACGGGTATTCGCGTCGTCCAGGGTCAGCACGGTACCGTTCTTGATCAGGATATTCGACACGTGGTCCTCCTTGTGCTCACGACCATTTTCTGAGCAGATGCATGCCAATCAGACCGGGGTTGAAGGCTACCTCGGCATAGCCCACAGCCTCATCATCATAGGAATAAAAAGTTTCGCTCCAGCGTATGAGCGGGGTGTTCGCGGGGAGATTGAAAAGTTCACGCTCCGCCTCGTCCGCTATTTCAGGGGTCATCAGTTCGATGGAATGGGTTACCTGAGCGCTGCAATTGAACCAGAGGAAGTCTATGAGGTTTTCCCGGGGTGTCACTTTACCTTCCCGGGTATCGATGGACGAGGCGGGAATATAGTTCCTGGTGGCTATGGCCGTCCTGCCGTCGGCAAGGTACATCCGGTCGTACCGCATCAGGCTTCCCAGGGTTGATCCAAGCTGACGCTCGAAGGGTGTCGCCGCCGGAAAGTCCTTGGGGATGGATATGAGGTCCGACTGGGATACGGTTACCTGGTAACCCGCGTCCGCGAGCAGGTCCGAGAAGTCCATGATGGTGTCTATACGCATCCGGCTTTCCAGGGTGCTGGCGTGGTAGTAGTTGCCCATGCCGTGCTTTTTGGAGATGTAGCCTTCCATCTCCAATGTCCGCAGCGCCTCGCGGATGGTGGACACGCTCAGGCCGATACGGTGGGCCAGCTCGCTTTCGGAAGGGAGCCTGTTGTCCACCGCTTGCCCCGCCCCGAGCGCCGCACGGTTGTCCCGCACGGCGGAGCGGATGATTTCCAGCAGTTGCTGTTTTGCCGAGCTGTTCCGGCTCAGGTAGCGCGCCATGTTCCCTTTACCGGTTCCTACATCAGACCATACACCAGTTGCTGCCGGGTAAAGATGAAGCCGTTGCGGTGGGCCGCGATGCTCAGGAACCTGCTGTGGGGATGGGCATTCACGGAGAACGGACCGTGGCTCCCCAGGGCGATGGTCCCGCCCACCCAGACCGACGAATAATTCACGAAGAACTCGTCGAGCATGGCCGAGTGCACCAGGTGCCACAGGTATTGGGGCGATTCGATGCAGGCCTTCTGTATGCCCAGTTGCCGCAGGATGAAAAGCAGGGCGGCCGAATCGGTCCTGGAACCCGTACCGGTGGCGATGACCGGGATTGCGCCATCAAGGGCGTCGAATTGTCGGCGGACCAGCGCGATATCCACGTCAGCCTTGGTCGAAAAGGACCCGATGGGTTTGTGGGTCTTGGTGAAGTGACTCGCCAGGTACGCCGCACCATCCGGGGAAGTAGCAATCATGGGGTGCAGTTCGCTGTGGTCAAAGATCATGTGGTTCAGGGGGATGTCGGTGCCATCCAGGGAGACCACGCAATTCCAGGGTTGGGCGAGGGTTTTGCCCATTTCCATCTGCCTGGCGGCGGCCAGTTCCCGGCAAAATATATGGCTGGTACCCGTGGGTTCGGCTTGCAGGGTCCTGGCGCCGATGATGCAGCAGTCAGAAAAAGCCCGCAGCATGTTCAGCACCCAGAAGTCGGCCTTGCCTCCGGTAGGGTCAAGGGCGTTACGGCCGGCGATGAGCGGGCCTTGGGGGTCGTCGTGGAAGGCGATCTTGCCGTCCATGGAAAGCACCATGGAGCCGAAGGTATAGGGTCGGTCGTCCGGTGCGGCCGGAAAGCGGATGTCGTCGTATACGCGCCGCACCTTGGCCGGGGCGGGCGGATCCTTCGTCAGGGCTGCAATCTTGGCGAGCCCTTCGGTGTCGCGACGGATCATATCAAGCTGTATATCTTCATCTGGAAAAAGCATCGTAACCAAGGATTCCATGTCGGATTCCTCCTTTCAAGGCACGATACACCGGATATTGATTTTAGACAACTGGTCATCTGATGACTTGCGCTTTCGTTGAAGCATAGGGTAGAATCGTGCGACCGGCGAGGCTTGCCGGCATGGAGGATGAAATGCAGGACAGCACATTGCCGCCCCAGGTACGGGAATTCCTTTCGAGGGAACAGATCGGAATGGTCATCAACGGCACCTCGTGCCCCTCGGTATCGGGAGCCACCGCTCCGGTCATCAATCCATCCACGGGAGCGATTCTCGCGACCCTGGCCAAGGGCGACGCCCGTGACGTCGAACTGGCTGTCCATGCTGCCCGTACCGCCTTTGATGCCGGTTGGGCGAGAATGCTGCCTGGCCAGCGGGAAAGCCTGCTGCGCCGTTTTGCGGGTCTGATAGAAGCCCACGCCGAGGAACTGGCCATCCTTGAAAGCCTGGACAACGGCAAACCCATCCACCATACCATGGCCATTGACGCCAAAGCCTGCGCGGGCAACCTGTACCACGCCGCCGGCCTGCCCACCAAGCTCGTCGGGACGGTGCCCGCCGTTTCCATACCTGGCCATTTCGTGTATACCCGCAGGGAACCCCTGGGGGTGGTCGCGGTCATCCTTCCCTGGAATTATCCGCTCATCCACGCCATGCAGAAGGCAGGACCCGCGCTGGCCTGCGGCAATACGGTGGTGGTCAAGCCCGCCTCTGACGCCTCCCTCGCGGTGGTGCGCCTGGGCGAGCTGGCCCTGGAAGCGGGCCTGCCCGCCGGGGTGTTCAACGTGGTGACCGGGCCGGGTTCGGTCATCGGGGACGCCCTCGCCAGCCATCCGCAGGTAAACAAGGTGCAGATGACCGGCTCGACAGCGGTGGGCAAGCGCGTCATCGCCGCGTCGGCGGGCAACATCAAGCGTCTGGCCCTGGAGCTGGGCAGCAAGGCGCCCAACATCATCTTTGACGACGCGGACCTATCCAAGGCCATTCCTGGGGCCTTCGACGCGGCCTTCGGTCATAGCGGCCAGAGTTGCGTGGCCGGTTGCCGGCTCTTCGTGCAGCGCAAGGTCTACGACCAGGTGCTGGAAGCCCTAATCGCCATGACCGGGACCGTGAGGGCCGGAAACGCCATGGACAACGAGACCACCATGGGACCCATCGTCAGTAAGACCCAGTTCGACACCATCATGGCCTACATCGAGGATGGCAAGGCCGCTGGCGCCAAACTGGAGTGCGGTGGCAAGCGCATGATGCCTCCCCGGGTTCCCGAGGGCGGCTGGTACATCGAACCCACCATCTTTACGGCGGTACCCGACGACGCCCGTATCTCGGTGGAGGAAATTTTCGGCCCCGTGGTGAACGTGTATCCCTTCGACACCGAGGAGGAGGTGATCGCCCGGGCCAACCGCAGCGATTATGGCCTGGCCTCCGGGGTGTGGACCCAGAACATCAGCCGCGCCCACCGGGTGGCCCACGCCCTTAACAGCGGGGTGGTCTGGATCAACAGCTATGACAAGTTCCAGCCCACCGTACCCTTCGGCGGTTTCAAGCAGAGCGGCTACGGCCGGGACAACGGCAGCTCCGCCGTGGAATCCTTCACCGAGGTTAAATCTGTCTGGGTCCAGGTAGGGGTGTGACGACGGGACGATGACGTAAAGACTACCCCGGCCTGTGGCTTGCCGGACCAGCCTGGCTCCTGCAGGTGTCAGTCTGCGCGGTCTTATTCCATTTCTTCCCGTTTCCGCTCGATGACACAACCGGCATAGGCAAAAATGCCGCCCAGGGGCGCTCCCGGCTTTTTTATGGTGACCTTGACCGACGACGCTGGCGTAGTCGCGAAGACTTCCTGCAGTATGCGGTAGCCTAGG
>CAXNJE010000176.1:0-6585 GCA_964202565.1 Breznakiellaceae bacterium
CTCGCACCCGGCGGAGGCTACATCGCAGCCCCCAGCGTAGACGCCATTACCGAAGACGTACCGGTGGCCAATATTCTGGCCATGTATGATGCTATCGCCGAGTGGCAGGGGTAAACAGTCCCATCGAACTGGTGATTCGGTTTGCTACCCTAAACGGCGTGTTAAATTTCCATTTTCCCATTTTTCCCCGTTCCAATAATTTTCGTTGACAGATTTACAATTCGGGTAGATAATCCGCTAATGTTCACGAGAACACATGTTCGCGTGGGCACATGTTCTCGTGAACACGAATCTTGCGTTCATGAAGGCATGGGCTTTCGTGGACCCGATTTTTTTCCTAGATTTCCAAGGAGGATTCCCAATGAACAAAGCGAAGAAATTGTGTCTCATGGCGGCCTTGATCCTGACCGTGATCACCTCGGTTACCTGGGCAGCCGGCGGTAAGGAAGCGGCTCCCGCAGCCAAGGCAACGGGCCCGCTCAACCTCTGGACCAAGTTCAACGACCAGAACCCCCAGAACACCCAGGACAAGTGGATGGCCGCGACCATAGCGAGCATCAAGACCGAGGCGAACCTTGAGGTAAAGAACACCTTCGTCCCTTATGACCAAATCGTCAGCAAGGTAAACCTTGCCGTTCAGGCCGGCGGCGATGTTCCAGATATTTCCTACCTGGATGGGGACATCGATTTCTACGTCAACAACGAAACCCTGATCGACCTTACCGATTTCGTGAAAAGCGCGCCCTGGTTCAAGGATATGAGCCCCGCCGCTCTCAAGGGCGTCACGTCCAACGACGGCAAGATCTACGCCGTCCCCTTCCTTCTGGGTGGCCATATGATCTATTACTGGACAGCCGCCTACCCCGACGGCCCCCCGAAAACCACCGATGACCTGCTCAAGGCCGGCGCCCGCCTGGCGAAGGACGGCAAGTTCGCCATCACCTTCAAGGGTTCCGAAGCTACTGGGGCCGGGATGTTCTACTTCAGTCTGGTCGAATCCTTCGGCGGCACCTATACGAACGCCAAGGGCGAATCAGTTTTTGCCACCCCCGAAACCGTGAAAGCCATCCAGTTTGTACGCGAACTGATGGCCAAAAAATACGCACCTGAAGTGGCGTTGGCAGCCGGATTTGACTTTGAAACCCCCTTCAAGGACGGAAATTCAGGCGCCTTCTTCGCCGGTTCCTGGTCCTACGTCTACCTGAACCCCCTCAAGTCTCCCGACGGCAAAGTGTTTGATAACGGGGCCTCCTCCGTCGACGAGGCGCTCAAGGCCGGTGCCATGGCGATCGCCGATCCCATCTCCGCCCCCGGCAAGAAACCCGTCAGCAACGTAAGCGGCTTCGGCGGTTTCGGCATTCCGATGGGCTCCAAGAACGTCGAAGGTGCCAAGGCCTTCATCAATTACCTGATGCAGACCAAGAACGCCGCGGATTTCGCCATCGCTTATGGTTGCCTCCCAACGCTCACCTCGTCCATGAAGGACTCCCGTTTCGTGGAGAGCACCTATTGGCAGAACGTGAACGCGTCCATCAACAAGACAGGCAAGGCGATTCCCATGAACAAGAATCCCAAGCTCCTGCAGAAACTGAACGACGTGATCATCACCCTTATCCAGAAACCGAATCTTGATATAATGACGGAACTCAAAAAAGCCCAGGATGAACTGAACTCGGGAATGTAACTCAACTTAAGGCTTAGGGTGAAACCCCGCGGGGGACTGGGTCCAACGCGGGGTTTCGCTTTCAGGAGGATATGCATGGAAAGCATGCAGCGCCGAAAATCGCTCAAGGTACGGTGGGAAAGAAGCTTCCCGTATTGGTTGCTGGTTCCCGCCATGGCGGTACTGGTCCTGGCCCAGGTATATCCCACACTCTATTCCATCTACATGTCCTTCAACAAACTGAAGGGCGGCAAGCTGACCTGGATAGGGGTGGATAACTTCCTGCGTCTCCTCCGTTCGGCGGACTTCCTGAATTCGCTTGAGAAGACAGCGGTTTTCGCGGGCGGCTACCTTGTCCTCACCCTCGCTCTGGCGATGTGCGTGGCACTCCTCCTCAACAGGCGGGAATTCCTGACACCGGTCTACATGACCATACTGTTCATACCCTGGGTACTATCGGACGTGGTCAGCGGGACCATGTGGCGTTGGATGTTCCAACAGGATTACGGCATCGTCCAGGTCGCGCTCAACCCCTTCGTCGGCAACCGCAGCCTGCTATCCAACGATGTCGGCGCCATGGTGGTCATGATCGTATCGTCAACCTGGCGCAGCCTGGCGTTCACCTCCCTGGTCCTGCTGGGCGCCCTGCAGACCATCCCGAAGGAAATAAAGGAAGCGGCAGCCCTTGAAGGCACCTCGGACCTGCGCTTCTTTTGGGATTTCACCCTGCCCATCATCAAACCTACCCTTCTGGTAATCACGCTGCTCACGTCCATAGGCGGCATCAACTCCCTGGGCCTGATTTTGGCCACCACGAATGGCGGGCCCGGCAACGCCACGACGACGGCTTCGGTGCTCCTGTTCCGTGAAGCCTGGAAATACGGCGATTTCGGCATGGCATCAGCCTTGGCGGTGTTCATGTTCGTGATAAACATGGTGCTTACCTTCGTATATTTCCGCGTACTCAAAGAGAGGGATTGAACATGATCCAGACAAAAAGCCGACGCTGGATAGGCAGCCTGCTCACCAACCTCGCCCTGATTGCCATCTGCTACCTGATGATCTATCCCGTACTCTACGGACTCATGACCTCTTTCAAGACCCAGGGCACCGTCCTGACCATGCCACCCAGTTTCCTGCCGCCAAAATGGTCGCTGGATGGCTACCGGGCTGTGATGAACAGCGACATGTTCCGGGTATACCTGCCGAACACCGCCATCAACGCGGTCATCTCGTCGTTGGTTACCATGCCCATAGCCGCGCTGGCCGCGTACTCCTTCTCACGTTACAAGTTCCGTTGGTCCAAGGCCCTTCAACTGGCCATTCTGGGCCTGATGATGATTCCGGGACTCACCAACCTGGTGGCCATCTACCGCATCGGCAGCGTGCTCAAGCTGATGAACACCCACTTCATCCTGATCATCATCTACACCGCGGGCGGCGTGCCGTTTACGCTGTGGATTATAAAAGCCTTTTTCGACGCCATTCCGAGGGAGATGGAGGAGGCGGCACTTATCGACGGGTGCTCACCGCTCATGTCGCTGCGCTATGTGGTGATACCGCTCTCCATGCCGGGACTGGTGTCGGGCTTCCTGATGAATTTCGTCTACACCTGGAACGAATTCCTGGCCGCAGTGGTCTTGCTCACCGCGAACAAGGCCCGAACGGCCACGGTAGGTCTCTACGACTTCCAGTCGGCCTATGAAATCGCGTACCATGTGCTTACCGCGGCGTGCATCATCATCATGCTGCCGGTGGTGATCACCTTCGTGGTGGCCCGCAAATCCTTCTTCAGGGCCATGATGGATGGGGCGCTTAAGGGCTGAGTGAAGTTTGCCAAACACGTACTTGGAGCTAAAATGAAGGTCCGTCAATCCGATATAGCCGCCGCACTGGGCATTTCCCGGACTACGGTCGCACGGGCGCTGAACGCGTCGGGCTATGTGGACGAGGAAACGAGAAAGAAGATATTCGAGCTCTCCAATGATATCCAGTACAGGAAAAACCTGTTTGCCAGCTCGCTGGCACTCAAGAACAACCTGAACATCCATTGCGCCTATGTCAAAACCTACAACAACAGTTTCGTGCGCAGCATGGAAGCTGGTTTCAAGGCGGCGGAGATGCAATTCGCATCCTACGGCCTGAATTTCTCGTTCTCGTCCGCCTCTTCAGAGGCGCCGCTCGACCAAATCAGGGACCTGTCCGCGTTGGACATCGACAAGCTCGATGCCCTTATCGTCATGCCACTGCTGGAACACGAGGTGAGTCCCATCGTGTCCCGGATGACGGAAAAGGGAATTCCGGTAATCACCCTCGTCATGGATCTGCCCGAATCGGGAAGGTTCGCCTTCGTAGGTTCGGACAACTACAAGGGTGGC
Organism: Breznakiellaceae bacterium; assembly: GCA_964202565.1. GTDB lineage: Bacteria > Spirochaetota > Spirochaetia > Treponematales > Breznakiellaceae > SZUA-426. Next base: position 4,042 of record CAXNJE010000176.1, read on the forward strand.
AGGATCGCGGCGGAACTGTACGCGAAACTGCTCGACGGCAAGGGCAGGATACTGGCCTTTTCCACGGATTATAAATATGCCATGCCCACAGACCGCTTCCGGGGCTTCCTGGACAAGATTTCCCAATACCCGGATATCAGCCTCGAAGGACCGGTGAGCGTCGGGGCGTTCAGGGAGATGTACGACCACACCCGTGCGTACCTGGCCGGCGGCACCCCCCTGGATGCCATCTACACGGTCACAGACCTCAGCTATCCTGCCCGGGCCCTATACGATTACGACACCGAAACAAAAAACGGCGGGAAACTAAAAAGGCTCAAGCTGATCGCCATGGACGACGACGAACCCACCCGGGAATTCCTGAGCATGGGCTACATAGACGCCATCGTCGGACAGCGGCCGTTCATTCAGGGCTATATCGCGATGAAACTGATGACCGAAGCGCTCCTGCATAAACACAAGAAGCCCCAGGCCGCACCGCCCATTGAATACGACATCCTGCTGAACGAGAACCTTTCCCAATTCGACAACGCCGCCTACTTCGAGACCATCTTCCGCAGTCTGTAGCAGTCCTACTCCCCCACCGTCAGATTGCGGATCTCCGTGACGAAACGCATGCCTTCATCGGGTACCGGTAAAATGATTTTTATTGACAAATCGGAATTTGCATTTATAATGCATGTTACATGCTACTTGAATGGAGAACATCCACATGGAACATAGAAAATTCGAAAAGCCCTTGGCGGTTGAAGAACTGATCATGCGGATACGGCCGGACCTATTGGATAGGTGGATGGAACTGGACCACGAAATCTGGACGAAAGGCCTGGCAGAATGGCCGGGCTTCGCCGGCAAGGAACTTTGGCTGAGCGGGAACGTACCGGGAGAGGTGACCATCATCGTTTACTGGACAGACCTGGACTTGTGGAAGGCCATTGACGCTGAATGGCTCGAAAGGATGGACAGGCAGGTATTCGATATTCTGGGCGAGGAAAACATCGAGTACGTCGAGGCCCGTCACTGCGCCAACCAGAAGTACAAGGTAGCAGAATTCAGATGACCTTAAGAGACCGGAGCCCCGCCACCGGAAGGCGCGGTCGGATAGGAGTGTCGAGATGGTGAATGTGGACCTATTGGTACTGAATGCGACTGTAGTAACCATGGACAAGGAACGGAGGATACTGACCAACGCCGGTATCGCGGTGAAAGCGGATAAGATTATAGCCATAGCAGGCACCGATTCCCTCAAGGCAACGTACACTTCAAAAAAGGTGCTGGATGGGACCAACCGCTTCCTCTTTCCCGGACTGATAAATACCCACAATCATTTTTTCCAGGTCCTGCTCAAAGGCCTGGGCAAAGACCTGAAGCTGATGGACTGGCTCGAAGCCTCCATCCAAAAGGCTTTCGCAAGGATCAGCCATGAGGATATTTGGCTAGCGACGGTCATGGGCTGCATCGAACAACTGAAGTCAGGCGTCACCACCGTGCTGGATTATCAATACGCAAACGGTAAGCCCCGCCTGAACGACGAGGTCATCAAGGCTTTCGAGGCCACAGGAATCCGGGGAATCCTGGGCAGAGGTTATGGAGACAATAGTACCTTGCCGGAAGGATTGAAATGCGAATACACGGAAACGGAGGCTGACTTCTTCGCGGAGGTACGGCGGCTATCCGCCGCCTACAAGGACAGCTCCACCATCGATATCGCCCTCGCACCGGGAATCATCTGGAGCCTGAGTGAGGACGGATTCAGGGAATGCGTCGCTTTGGCCAAGGAACTGGGAACCTTCATCACCATGCACACCATCGAGACGGAAGAGGACAATGCCTTCAGCCTGGGAAAATATGGCATGCCTACCATAGCCTTCCTGGAAAAAGTCGGGGTTCTTTCTGTCCCTTTCCTGGCCGTCCATTGCGCCCAGATTACCAAGGACGAGATTGGGGTGCTGGGTAAACACAAGGTGAGGGTTTCGTACAATGCCATTTCCAACATGATGATGGGGTACCAGACCCTACCGGTGGTGGACCTTCTGGAAGAGGGCATTTCCGTAGGTCTTGCCACAGATGGTGCGGCCAGCAACGACAACCAGAACATGCTGGAAGTGCTTAGGATTTCTCCCCTGTGGCAGAAAGCCTTTTATCGGGATCCGTCTGTATTGCCGGCTACCAAGATACTCGAGATGGCCACCATAGACGGAGCCGACGCGGTTTTCAAAAAGGATTCCATAGGTTCCCTGGAAATTGGGAAGAAGGCGGACTTTTTTATCTTCAACCCCATGCACTGCAACACGGTACCCGTGGTCGACCCGGTGGTTTGCCTGGTATACGGCGCAGGGGAGAACAATATCGAAACGACCGTTGTGGACGGAAAGATCGTATTGGAGAACGGGAAGATTCTGGGAGTGGACGAAAACGAAATAATCATGCGCTTGCAGAAAGCGGCATTTGATTTACGGCAGAGGGCAGGAATCAGCAACGTGCAATGGAACCAGAGAATTGACTGTGAACCGTTCCGTGAAAACTGATCGCCCAAAAGGAGTG
>CAXNJE010000177.1:0-6537 GCA_964202565.1 Breznakiellaceae bacterium
TGCTGGGCTTGGGCGAGGTGATGAATTTCCCCGGCGTACTGGCTGCGGAAACCAGCCTTATGGATAAGATCGCACTGTTCAAGACCGCAGGAAAAGTCATAGAAGGCCACGCGCCGGGCCTTCGGGGTAGGGATCTGTCGGCCTATATCGCTGCCGGCATCAGATCGGACCACGAATCCACCGATACAGATGAGGCCAGGGAAAAAATCGCCAAGGGCATGTGGGTGATGATCCGGGAAGGTTCCGCCGCCCGCGACCTGGTCGCCCTCGCCCGGGCCATAACACCCAAGAACGCGCGGCGCTTCCTGCTCTGTTCCGACGACAGGCACCCCACCGACCTGGTGCGTGAAGGCCACATCGACCGCATGTTGCGCATGCTGGTGGAACGGGGAATCGACCCCATCGACGCCATCCGCATGGCCACCCTCAACCCGGCCGAACGCTTCGGCCTGCACTCCTCCGGCGCCATAGCCCCCGGCTTCGCGGCGGATTTCGTCCTGCTGGATTCGCTGGCTGGTTTCGAGGTCTCAGCTGTCTTCAAACGGGGCGTGCAGGTAGCCGCCGACGGCATACTGTCGGTGGAGATCGAAAAACAGTCCAATGTGATCCGTGACTCGGTCAACATCAAATGGCTGGAGGAAAGCGATTTCCATATACCCCGTGAAGGCCGCCTGGCCCGGGTCATCGTCGCCAGGGAAGGAAGCCTGCTCACTTCCGAGTTGCTCGCCGAACCCCTGATGGGCGCTGATGGCTTCTGCACCAGCGACACGGAACGCGATATCCTTCGCATCTACGTCATAGAAAGGCACCGGGGCTCGGGGAATATGGGACGGGGCTTCATAAGCGGCCTGGGCCTCAAACGCGGCGCCATCGCCTCCACCATCAGCCATGACTCCCACAATATGATAGTAGTCGGGGTGGACGACGCATCGATTTTCAAGGCCGCCAGGCACCTGAACAAGATAGGAGGCGGCCTGGTAGCCACCGCAGGTGACAAGGTAGTGGTCGAATTGCCCCTGCCTATAGCCGGCCTCATGAGCGAATGGACTGCTGCGGAGGTAATAGAACGGCTCGACGCCTTCGAGCGGTTTTTCGGCTCTGAAGGGCTTAAAAACACCCAACCCCTGATGACCCTGTCATTTATGGCCCTGCCGGTCATTCCCAGCCTCAAGATAACAGACATGGGGCTTGTGGACGTGGACCGTTTTGAACGGGTCACCCTATTTACGGATTGATTTGCGGATACAAAGGTTAAGCTGTGTTTCCTTGCGGGCATAACCATGACAGGCACTTATGGTACCTCAACTTTTATCATCAAAAATTTAGCGCGGTGCCCTTCTTTGGTGTAAAATAAAAGGGCGCCACCACAATAATCCTCACGGAGGTCAACTCACGTGCATCCCGGCATACGCTTCAGATTGAACGAACGTCTCTTCGAACTTCATGAAAACAGCGGGATCCTCGTCCTCGACTGGCTCCGCAAGGAACAGGGACTGACCGGCACCAAGGAAGGTTGCCGGGAGGGCGATTGCGGCGCCTGCCTGGTGTTGCTGGGAGAGCGGCCGGCCAAAGCCAAACGCCTTGGATCGGTGGAGTGGATACCCGTAGCCTCGTGCCTTCTGGCCCTGGGTGAACTCGACGGCAGGCACCTGATCACCGTGGAAGGCCTTGCGAAGAATGGCCCCACGCCGGTGATGAACGAGATGCACAACGAAAACGCCAGCCAGTGCGGCTTCTGCTCGCCCGGCATAGTCATAGCGCTTACGGCGCGCCTGCTGGAAGGCGGAAACGTGGACGACGCGGCTCTGGCCAGCGCGCTGGAAGGCAATCTGTGCCGTTGCACGGGTTACGGCGCCATCCGCAGGGCGTCTTCCCGGATAGCAGCCGATTACACCAACCTTCCGCTGGATTTTGACGCCCGCCTCGCGGCCCTCGCCGACCGTGGCATAATTCCCCCCTCCTTGGCGGCCCTGATGACGGAATTGCCGGAACCGATGGGACGCAAGCACAGGAGCAGGGCGTTCTCTCCCACCCACAGCCCATCAGGTGAACCCGTGGAACGCACCCTCGGGGGCGGCACAGACTGGTTCGTTCGTCACCCGGACCCCGAAACCGGTCAGGAGATCGATTTTACCGATCGTGAAAAAAAACTACGATCCATCCATCTGGCCGGTTCGGTCCTGGAGGTAGGGGCGGCGACGACAGTACGTGAATTTTTCGCCAACAATGAGGTTCGCACCCTCGCCCAGGGAAGGGGAAGCTCGTCAGGGATTGAGGGCTACGAAGCCGACGTGGCCAGTCCGCCCATACGTGCCCGGGCGACCCTGGCCGGGAATATCGCCAACGCGTCGCCGGTGGCCGATATGACAGCCATGCTTTTCGTGCTGGATGCCCGCCTGCGCCTGGGCACACGCCCCGGATCGGAACCGGAGGGAGGCAGCAAGCCAGCCCTGCACAGGGAAATCGCCCTTACTGACTTCTTCATCGGCTATAAAAAGACCGCCGCCCGGGCGGAGGAACGCATCGAGGCCATCCTGTTGCCCGACGCCGGTAAGACCCGGCTTTTCTCCTTCGAAAAAGCCGCCCGGCGCGCCCGGCTGGACATAGCCGCGGTGAATACCGCCTTTTCCTGCCGGCTCGCCAACGGTGATGGCCGCGGAGAAGGCAAAAAAAAGCCGAGCGAAAAGACTGCCCCTTCGAAGGCCTTCACCCGTGAGAAACCGCCTGTCCTGCACGATGTGCGCCTGTCCGCAGGCGGCGTCGGACCCACCCCGCTGCTTTTGAAGGAAGCGTCCGCTTTCCTGGAGGGCAAGTCCGTTACCTCGGCAAATGTCAGGGAATGCGCGCGCCTGGCTGTCTCCGGAACCAAACCCATTTCCGACGCCCGGGGTACGGCCGCGTACCGGTCGGATATCCTGGAACGCCTGGTGATGGCCCATTTCCTCAAACTATTCCCTGAATTGAGCCTGGAAGAGGAGCTCTTCGCATGAAAGCGACAGCCGAACGCCCCGAAAGTCTTCTGAACCTGACCGGTTCGACCCGCTATGTCGATGATATACCCACACCCGCCTCACTCCTGCACGCCGTTCCCGTGGGCAGCACCAGCGCCAAGGGACACCAGTTGCGCGTGGAGATCGAGGCTGCCCTGGCCGTGGACCCCTCGGTCCGGGTGCTTCTGGCCAAGGACGTCCCAGGCGAGAACCAGCTTGGCCTGGTCGCCGACGACGAACCCCTGCTGGCCGATGGCGAGTGGGACTTCAAGGCCCAGGTGGTCGCTCTGGTTCTGGCCAAGGACCGCAGGACCGCGCGGAAAGCCGCCTCCCGCGTAAAAGTAAGCGGCCAGGATTTGCCCCCGGTTTTGGACCCCAGGATCGCCTTCGCGAACGGCGACCTGATACTCAAACCCATGCACCAGGAAGCCGGCGACGTTGAAGCCGCCTTCCGCACGGCCAAATGGATAGCCGAAGGCCGCTGCGAGTCCGACGGGCAGGAACACGTGTACCTGGAAACCCAGAGCGCCATCGCCTACCCGGAAGAGGGCGGCCGCATGCGCGTCATCTCCAGCACCCAATCGCCGTCCGGCACCCAGCGAGCAGTGGCCCGGGTCCTGGGCGTGCCCGTCTCGCAGGTTGAGGTCGAGGCCGGGCGCCTGGGCGGCGGTTTCGGCGGCAAGGAGGACCAGGCCTCCCCCTGGGCGGCTCTCGCGGCCGTGGGAGCCCGGGTCAGCGGCCTGCCCGTCAAGCTGGTGCTTTCCCGGGGCGACGACATGCGCATGACCGGAAAGCGCCACCCCTATTCCAGCGACTTCAAACTGGCCCTGGACGCGGAAGGCCATATCACGGGCTACCAGGCCACCTACTACCAGAATTCCGGCGCCGCCGCGGACCTCTCGGCGGCCATACTGTCCCGCACCCTGTTCCACTCAGTCGGCGCGTACAAGGTTCCCGCAGTCAAGGTGGACGGCTATATGTGCCGCACCAACCTGCCGCCCTTCACCGCCTACCGGGGTTTTGGCGCACCCCAGGGCTTCTTCCCCATGGAAGCCGCCATCATGAAGGCCTCCGAACTCAGCGGCATTCCTGTCCACGAAATCCAGGCCCGCAACCTGCTCACCGAAGGCACCGTTACCCATTACGGCATGCCCATGAACGACTGCCGGGCGGAACGCACTTGGGACCGCCTCGTCGATTCCTGCGATTATTCCAACCTGCAGAAGGAAATAGCCACCTTCAACAAGGCAAACCGCCTTAAAAAGCGGGGCGCCTGGATCCAGCCGGTCTGCTTCGGCATCTCCTTTACCAAGCTGATGATGAACCAGGGCGGCGCCCTCGTGCACGTCTACACCGACGGCTCAGTCTCGGTCGCCACGGGGGGCGTGGAAATGGGGCAGGGGATGAACCGGAAAATCCTGGTCGCCGCCGCCCGCACCCTGGGCGTCCCCGAGGACCGGGTCTCGGTGGAAAAGACCCGCACCTCCACGGTGGCCAATACCATGCCCACCGCAGCCTCCACTGGTGCCGACATCAACGGCATGGCCGCCCTTATCGCGTGCAAGGAAATCCGTGACCGCCTGCTCGCCTTCGCGGCCACCCTGCCGGAAGCTGGCTTGCAGGTGGCTGCCTCACCGGAATCAGGCATGCAGAAAGCCGACTCGAAGGCGGCGGGATTAAAGGCGGCGGCCGGAGAGGCCGGCAACAGGCTCAACCTGAAGGACGGCATCCTGCTCAGGGACGGGCAACCAACCGGACTCGACTGGAACGGTTTGGTGGACAAGGCCCACGTCGCCCGTATAGACCTTTCCGCCCACGGCTTCTACGCGACGCCGGACCTGGTCTACGATTTCAGGACCCAGCGCGGCACGCCCTTCGCCTACCACGTGTACGGCGCGGCGCTGGTGGTTATGGAACTTGACGTTGTACGGGCCACCCTGAAAACCGAACGCGTCCATATCATCCACGACGGCGGGGTTTCCATAGACCCCCTGGTGGACCTGGGACAGATCGAGGGCGGCCTGGCGCAGGGGCTTGGTTGGTCCCTGCTGGAGGAGTTGCGGTTTGGCGCCGACGGCAGCCTGCTCACGGACACGCTGTCCACCTACAAACTGCCGGACCTGCGCTTCATGGACTTCCCCCTCAGGGTGGAATTCCTGGACAACGCCAAGAACCCCAAGGCCATTCTGGGTTCCAAGGCGGTGGGTGAGCCGCCCTTCGTCTACGGCATAGCCGCCTATTTCGCCGCCATGGAAGCGCTCAAGGCCGCCCGCGCGGGCTCGGGCTTCTACGATTTGCCATTAACAGCAGAAAAGGCCCTGGATTACCTGGTCGGGAGGCGCTGATGCTGATCGTCAACGGCTTGGTGGCGCTTCCCGGAAACGAGTCTCCCATGCGCGCCGATATCAGGGTTGAGGGCGAACGGATTACGGAAATAGCCCCCAACCTGGCGGCCTCGCCCGGCGAGGACATGGTAGATGCGACCGGCCTGATCGTCCTCCCCGGAGCCATCGACCCTCACGTCCACTTCGACACCCCCGGCTTTACCCAGCGGGAAGATTTCCTGCACGGTTCATCTGAGGCGGCCCGGGGCGGCGTCACCACCGTCGTGGACATGCCCTGCACCAGCCTGCCGCCGGTGGTATCTCCGGAAAACCTGGAAATCAAGCTCGCCGCCGTCGCCCCTTTGGCCGTGGTCGATTACGGCTTTTACGGCGGCCTTCACGGCCTCGTGTCCATGGCCGCCATGGATGCCCTCGCTCCCCTGGTGCTGGGCTTCAAATGTTACCTGCTCTCGGGCATGGAAACCTTCCCCCGGGTGAACCACCGGGAGCTGGGCCGAGCCATAGCCAAGGCCGACGCTCTGGGCAGACCTCTGTTGCTCCACGCCGAGGATGCCGACTACGTAAGCGCCGCGCAAAAGGCGGTGAAGGACGCGCGGGGTTCCGGAGTGCCCACCTGGGACGATTATGTCGATTCCCGCCCGGAAGCCGCCGAACGGGTTGCCTGCGCGGTGGCCGTCGCCCTCGCCTTCGGTCATGAAGGCAGCCTGCACGTGGTCCATGTGGGCACCTCCGAGGCAGCCGAGGCCGTGGCGGCGGCGGGTGCCAGCTGCGAGACCTGCGCCCACTACCTGGCCTTTTCCCGCGAGGATTTCGCGGCCAGGGGTTCCAGCCTCAAGACCGCCCCGCCGGTAAAGGCCCGGGGCCAGTCAGATCGCCTCTGGAAATTACTGGCTGACGGAACCATCGCCTTTGTCACCAGCGACCACGCCCCCGCCCTGGCGGAGGAAAAACGCTCCGGCTCGGTCTGGACCGACTACGGCGGCATTCCGGGAACGGGGACCATGCTCCCCTACCTTTTCTCCGAAGGTTACCTCACCGGCCGCCTCGGCCTGGCGCGCTTTCTGGAAGTCGTCTCGTCGGCAGCGGCGCGGCGTTACGGGCTGTGGGCTCGCAAGGGTTCCATCGAGGTGGGCAAGGACGCCGACCTGGTGCTGATCGACCCCAAGGCCACCACCACCGTCTCCGGGGAGTGCCTGTATTCC
>CAXNJE010000178.1:0-6536 GCA_964202565.1 Breznakiellaceae bacterium
AGTATTCTCATTGCTTGCGATGGTGTGAATACAACCGTTCCTGATAAGGACCAGTCCACTTTCCTTTCTGCTTGGACCTCTACGGGAACCCAAACAACTGTCAGGAATATTGGTTTCCTCTCGCTGTCCCGCCTGCTTCCCGTTCTGCCCGGCGCGTCTGGCAGCTTCAGCGCAAAAGTGTACGGCTTGATCGAAGGCGAGACCTACGTATTGGCTTTGCCTCCCGCCTCACGGCTCCAATTCGGAGTAGCACAGGACGCGATTGTGTATGCGGCAGCAGAAAATGCACTGGCCTTGACGGTTGTCGCGCCTGTCGCCGAATTGATGGTTGATAGTCCGGAAGGTTCTGCGGTCCCAGAACTGTCATTGAGGGGAATTCGTGTCGACTCTTTTATGGATTTTCTCTATCGGGTGCTATTGGGCTCGATGTTCCTTTCATTGATGTCGGTCCTATGCCTGAGGACCCTGACCGTTTCCATTCGGGACCTGGTTCGAAAGAAGGACAGTACGGCTGCGGGCTTTGCTATCCTCGCCTCCTTAGCCGGCCTTGTCATGGTTATTTCTTCCCTGCGTCCCTTAGTATCCTTCAACGCCGGCTTCATTTCCATTCAGCTTGCCGACCGCCTGCGGTCCCTTTCGGGGATAGCCTTCATGACCGCTGCCTTGGCTTACATTGGGTCGGTCCGCGCGTCGCGTTCATCGTTGCCGGTATTCATCACCGCGGTCGCTGCGGGAGCCGTATTTTCCGTAGCGGCTGTATTGCCGTTGCTGCCTCCTTCGCTGGCGCTTTTTGCCTCGGCCTGCGTGAGCCTCATCCTCGTTTACATACTCGTATTTCCTGGCTTGGGCTTGTTCGGGTCGAAAATGGGATTCCTTTTCCTTTCTTTGTTTGCCGGTGTCCTGCTTCTGCTTTTTTCTTCCCTGGTTTGGGACAGCGCCATCGAGGCCGTTTTTTCCTGTGCAGCGCTTATCCCCTTCCTGTTCGTCATCAAGGATAGCGGAGTAGCCGCAAGCCCAGTACCAGTGTCAGACAAGATGGTTGCCTTGCCTCAGCCTGAATCTGCGGAAGCACCCGGAAGTCTCGTTAAGGAGCTTTCCGAGAATTCTTTCGGAAGCAGGGCAGAGGAAGAGCCGGTTACACTGGACGAGATACTTTTTAAGGAACCATTGCCGGAAAATGGTTCCCCGGGCAACGACATACACGAATTGCCGGGGGTGGACGAAGAATTGCCCCTAACGGTCGATGCCAACCCGATCCCGAAGATTATGGATTTGCCGGTGGATGCCGAATCTGTCTTGCCGGCTGTCGAGGATGCAAACTCGGTTGCGCTGATGCGCTTCGTTCCCAAGGAATTCCTGCGCATATTGAACAAGGAAAGCGCGGCGGACCTCCGACTCGGGGACCACGTCAAAAAAGACATGACCATTTTTTTCTCCGATATCCGGGCCTTCACGAGCCTGTCTGAAGGGCTTACACCGGAAGAAAATTTCAAATTCATCAATTCCTATCTGGCCAGGGTCGTACCGGTCGTCAACGCCTATGGCGGCTTCGTGGACAAATATATCGGTGATGCCATTATGGCCTTGTTCCCGGACGATACAGGTGCCGACTCTGCCGTACAGGCCGCCATCGAGATGCAGAAGAAAATAGTCGAATACAACTCGCACCGGGCCAATTGCGGGTATCGTCCCCTTTCGATGGGTATAGGCCTGCACACCGGAACCTTGATGCTCGGTGTCGTGGGCGTGGAAAACCGCATGCAAAGTACCGTCATTTCGGATGCCGTCAATCTGGCAAGCCGCCTGGAAAGCATCACCAAGGTTTTCAACGTATCCCTTGCCATCAGCGAGGAAACCTTCAAGAACCTGGAGGATCCGGGGGCCTACAAATACCGTTTCATCGGCAAGGTGCGGGTCAAGGGCAAGTCCGACCCGGTTTCGGTTTTTGAGATTTTCGACGGCATAGATCCGGTCGCCTTCGAAAAGAAAATGAGGGCAAACCGCTTTTTTGAGCAGGGCATGCTCAGTTATTACCAAAAAGACTTTACCGGCGCCATGTTCTTCTTCCGCAAGGTGCTCGGTGTCCTGCCGGAAGACGGCGCCTCGGCCTTCTACCTGGACAACTGTATCGCCAAAGCTGGCATCTAGACCCTTACCTCCGCATCTGCAGGGGAGGGCTTGCATTTTTTGCGTAATACTATACATTTGTATAGTATGTTTGCCGGATGCGGACCACTGTTGGATTTCAGAACCCATTATTCCCTTCTGGACGGCGCCATATCCCCCGCCGCCGCCTGCGCAGCCGCGGCTTCCTGGGGCCACAACTGTCTTGCGGTGGCGGATGTGGACAATATCTACGGCCTGCCGGATTTCGTCGAACGGGCCGCTGAGTCGGGGCTCAAACCCATCGCCGCCGCTGTCATCTCCGAAAGGCGGAGTTCGCCGCGCAGGGGGAAGGCGGTTGCTTTTTCTGCTGCTGCATCTAAACCCGCTGCTGTGTTACCCAGCGCCACGCCCTACAAACGCAACGGCCTGATCCGTCCGAACACTGCCGGTTCGCGCCTGGATGACAAACTCGCCGGGGAGGCCAGCGGCCTGGTCGATGGGGGGGGGCAGGGAGGGCCACCCCTGTTTACCCTGTACTGCAAGGACCAGCGGGGCTTCGAACGGCTCTGTTCCCTGCTTACTGGGCTCCGTTTCGCCACCGAGCCCCAGGACGGAGCCGCGCCGCCCTGGATGGCCGCCTTCGCGTCCTCGTCGCCGGGCGACCCCGTCGAAGAGCTGGCGCAACGAGGCTGGGACGGCTTGTTCGTCGTTTCGTCGAGGCCGGAGGTGCTTTCCCGGCTTGCCGGGGTTGGGCGAGCCGGGTCGGGACGTGGCGCTAGCCGGAGAAGGGAACTTGAGGACCTGCTCGTGCCGGTTGTTCCCGGGGCGGCTTCCCGTGCCTGCCGGGACCTGGCGGCTTCTCTGGGCCTTGGCCTGGTGGCGGTACAGCCCGTCCGGCTGCTCGGTGAGGAGGACTTGCTGCGTTACCGCTTCCTGCAGGCGGCCGCCCGCCGCGTCCCCTGGAACGTCGTGGCCGGGGAGTTCCCCGGCGGTTTCGATGCTGCCGGCACCTTGGGCGCTCCGCCGCTGTGGGCCGGAAAAACCGGCCGCGATTCCTGGTCCAGCCTGCCTGGCAGCCTTGAGACAGCCCGCAGGCTCGTGGATTCCTGCGAAAACGCCACGGCTTTCCTTTCTACGAAGCCCATATTCCCGCCCTACCAGGGGCTGGACGACGAGGGCGCCACCGGTCTGCTCCGCAGGCTCTGCGAAGCCGCCATCGGCTCCCGTTACGGCAAGGCAGGCCCCGCCGTGCGGGAACGCCTGGCGAGGGAACTGGCCATGATCGGCGCGAAGGGCTTCTCCTCCTATTTCCTGACGGTCCGTGATATCGTGGGGCTGTGCCCCCGTACCTGCGGGCGCGGCAGCGCCGCGGCGAGCATAGTCTCGTACCTGTTGGGAATCACGCAGGTGGATCCCCTGGCCCACGGACTCTTTTTCGAACGCTTCCTGAACGAGGGCCGGACGGACCCTCCCGACATAGACATCGACTTCCCCTGGGACGAGCGGGAGGCCCTGATACGGCGTGTGCTGGCGGACAACGCGGGCAGGGCCGCCCTGGTGGCCGACCACTGCACCTTCGCCCGACGCGGTGCCCTGCGGGAAGCCGCTATCGCCCTGGGGTACGGCGACGCCGATCTGGCCCGCTTTTCCCTGCTGGACCGCCTGGACCGTACCGGCGAATTGCCCGCGGACCTGCTCGCCGGGGCAGACGCCCTCCAGGGGACGCCCCGCTACATTGGCACCCACCCGGGCGGCGTCGTCATCACCCCCCGGCCCCTCGCCGCGTACACCCAGGTGCAGCTTTCCCCTACCGGCCTGCCGGTGATCGCCTGGGAAAAGGACGGTGCCGAGCGGGCGGGGCTGGTCAAGATAGACCTGCTGGGGAACCGCGCCCTGGCGGTCCTGCGGGACACCATCGACCTGGCCAACGTACGGCCCGAAAACAGGGAGGCCCCCCTCTCCTGGAATGCCCTGGCAAGGAAGACCCTGCCCGGCGCCAGGGACGAAGCCGCCGTGCTGGGCGACCGGAGCGCCCGGGAACTGCTCGCACGGGGGCAGTCGCTGGGCATCTTCTACGTGGAATCCCCCGCGACCAGGCGCCTGCTCAAACGGATGCGGCGCGCCGACTACGAGCACCTGGTGGTGGCCAGCTCCATAATCCGGCCCGCCGCCAATCGCTGGATAGACGAATACCTGCGCCGGCTGCGGGGCGGCAGCTGGAAGCCCATCCACCCCGACGTGGAAAGTACGCTGGCGGAAACCCTGGGCATCATGGTGTACCAGGAGGACGTTTCCCGGGTGGCCATGGCGGCCGCCGGTTTTGACGCCACCGAGGCGGACCGCCTGAGGAAGACCCTGAGCAAGAAGAACCGCGCCAAGAAACTGGAGGAGTTCCGTGCGCGTTTCGTGCCCGCCGCCCGTGAACACGGCCTTTCCCCGGAAGCGGTGGATACCCTGTGGGACATGATCCTGTCCTTCAACGGCTATTCCTTCTGCAAGTCCCACAGCGCCTCCTACGCCCTTGTCTCGTACCGCCTGGCCTGGCTGAGGGCTCGTTACCCCCTTGAATTCTTCACGGCGGTGATCAACAACGGAGGCGGCTTCTACGGCAGGCAGGTCTATCTGGACGAGGTCCGCATCCTGGGCTTTCCCATCCTGCCTCCGGAGGTGAACGCCAGCGAAGGGCCCTACACCTGCAGGGACGGAGCCCTGCGGGTGGGCCTGTACCAGCTGGCCGAACTGTCCCGTGGCTTTGTGGGCCTTTTGCTGGCCGAGAGGGAGCGGAAGGGGCCGTTCCTGTCGGCGGAGGATTTCTTCCGCAGGACCGAACCGGACTTTGGCCAGGCCCGGACCCTCATCAGGTCGGGGGTCCTGGACGCCCTGCCCTGCGAGGCGAGCGGCGCCGTTCCGGGCAGGCCGGGCCTGTTCTGGCTGCACCACCGCATGAAAAAGGGCGAAAGCGGCGCCCGGGACCTGTTCGCGGCCGCCGCGCCCCCCGCCTGCCTCGAGGATTATCCGGCATCGGTGCGCTTGCGGGACGAGGCCCGCTATCTGGGCCTCATCGTTTCGCGCCATCCTGCGGCCATTTTCCGACCCCGCGCGGAACGGCTCCTGGCGCGCAGGCCTGCATGCCGGGAGCAACTGAGCGAACTCATAGATTCGCGGCTGCTACCCGCCAGATCGGGCAGGCGGGTAGCCATAATGGGCGTGCTCGTCGCCGCGAAGGAGGTGTTGGCCAGGCGTCCGGGCTCACCCTCGGGGTCGGGAACCGATCCCATGGCCTTTTATTCCCTGGGCGACGAACGTGGCTTGTTCGAAGTCGTGTTTTTCCCTAAAGCCTGGGCCCGTTTCCGGCCGATCTTGGAAGTGGGGACTGCTTTCCTTCTGGAAGGTTTTGTCCTTGAGGAAGACGGGGTTTTTTCGGTCAACCCCGATGAAGTTGCCTGCCTTGATCGGGCGAGGATCGCCTTGTGAAGCTATTTGTGCTGTGCGCGCGGGAAGACAAAGCCCGGGCGGTTGAAATCCTCCACTTGATCAGGAAGCTTGACCTGTCCGGTTTGGCTTTGGCCATCGGGCCGGGGTGGCAGACAGAACAACGCAGGCTCGACGAGCGCCTTGCCGCCGCAACGCATCTCATGGTCGTGCTTTCCGAGGCAACGATCCGCAGTTCCTGGCTTCCCTTTGTTTCCGGCCTGTGTCTGGGTTCGGAAAAACCGCTGATTTTGCTCAAGGCGGAAAAGACGGTTGTCAGGGAAGCCTTTTTGGCACCTTTTTTCCTGATATCCTCCATGGACGCGGTTGCGGCTTATCTGGAAATCGAAAACCATGAATGGGCAGCCGGATTCCAGCGCAGGGAAGCCCGCAGGGAGTTGCTGGAACTGGGTGTTTCGTTCCGGGGGGAATCCTTCGCCGAGACCGTGCGGGAAGGCAACATGCATGCCGCGGAACTCTTCATCCGCTCCGGCTTGGGCGCCGACAGCCGCGACCGCAAGGGTGTTCCCTTGTTGTGCCTTGCCGCGCGGGAAGGTAACGCCGCGATGCTGCGGCTTTTGCTTTCGAACGGGGCCGGTATCGATGTGCAATCCGAGGACAGGGGCAATTCGGCCCTTATGGACGCGGTCGCCGGAGGCTGTGAGGCAGCAACCCGTGAACTCCTGCAGGCCAAAGCCGCGCTGGACCTGCAGAGCAAGGACGGCCAGACCGCCTTGGTAATCGCCGTGGGGAAGAACGATGTCGTCCTGGCAACCCTGCTGCTTCAGGCCGGAGCCTCGCCGGATCTTTCTGACAAGCTCGGGTTCAGCGCGCGAAAATACGCCAAGCTCTTCCACAACCCGGCAATGGCCGACCTTTTTTTAAAGTACCCCCCAACAAGCTGAAATTCCCCCCGACCCATCCCGGCTTCGATTGCGAAAATGGCTTCGATCGTGTAG
>CAXNJE010000179.1:0-6433 GCA_964202565.1 Breznakiellaceae bacterium
GTTTCCACCATGATAGATCCCAACTGGCAGAACCCATACCAGCTCGTTCCCAATACCGCCGGAGCCTTCAGTTTCCGGCCCCTCCCCATCAAGGCAGACTCCCTGGGGGAGGAGAGAAAATTCGCCCTGTGCATCATGGCTTCCGCCCCTGGCCTGGAGGACCTTAACCACCACTTCGAATTCAACCTGACCAGCGAGCGCGATGCAAACGCCTCCTACAGCAAGCAGAGGACCCACCACATAGGCGACTTGTACCTGTTCCCGCCAGAGGAAGAACAGGACGACTGACCAAACCCGCCGGATGTGCCTTTCTTGACGGGGGAGACCGGTTTCGGTACACTCCCTTCCTACGGGATGTTGCCTAGTGGCTAAGGCGCTTGCTTTGGGAGCAAGAAATCGGCGGTTCGAATCCGCCCATCCCGATTTTCCCCTTTTTTTCACGCCCATTGCGACATTAGCTCATCTGGATAGAGCAGCTGCCTTCTAAGCAGCAGGTGGTGGGTTCGAGCCCCGCATGTCGCAATACTTGACCGCTGAATAAACTCGCGCTAGACTATTGGTATAGTCCATTACGACTGGACTATACCACGGAGGTCGGCGTGAGCAATGAGATTCGTATCGATAAAGCCATCAACAGCCCGGCGTACCGGCAAATCATCGAACGGGTGACCAGCCTGATACGGTCCGGGGACCTTAAAACCGGAGACAGGTTGCCTGCCGAACGCGAACTGGCTGAAAAGCTTGAAGTGGCGAGGGGAACGGTCAATCGTGCCTATGAGGAGCTGACCCGCTCCGGCATGCTCGAATCGACCCCCGGCCGGGGCAGTTTCGTTTCCGCCAAGCAGGACGTCGTGGAACCGGGGCGCAAGGAAAAGGCGCTTTCCCGCATAAGCGCGCTCATAGATGAACTGCGGGACCTGCGCTTCTCCTACCGGGAGATCCAGACCCTGGTGGAATTGGGCGTGATGGAAAGGGAACAGCGTTTCGACGAGCTGGCCATCGCGGTAGTGGACTGCAACCCGGAAACCCTGGGTGTCTTCCAGAAACAGCTGGGCATACTATCACGCATGCCGGTGAGCCGCATCCTGTTGGACGAGCTTGAGACGAGTGGAGGCGCTGACAGGCGGCTTGCAAACTTCGACCTGGTACTGACGAGCGCCCGCCACTACTCGGAATTGATCGGAATGGCTCCGGGAGCCAAGGAAAAGATAATCCAGGTTGCCCTGTCGCCTTCCCAGGAAACCATCATCGCACTGGCCTCCATAAAACCGGATCAAATTTTGGGCATAGTCAGCGAAAGCAACCAGTTCCGCGACATCATCAAGAATAAATTGAAGGCTTTCATGATCACCAACGATATGGAGGATTATGAGCCCCGCAAGGGCGCAGACTTCACTGCTTTCATCGCAGGCAAGGATATGGTAATCATACCGCCGCTTTGGCCCCTGCCACTGGACAAGTCCAGTTCGGCGGCGATACAGGCCTTTACCCAGCGCGGTGGCCGCTTTATCGTCTTCGACTACCAGGTTGAGCGGGGTTCCATGATTTATGTGGAGGAGCGGGTCCGCGACCTGCTTTCACGCTGATGGATACCAGCCTTGCAGTATCGATACTTTCGGCCATGCGTCCGCCATCACTGGTTCTGGGTGTCATCGGCTTCGACTGCCATTCGGTGGGAAACAAGATCCTTGATGCCTTTTTCACGGAAAAGGGTTTCCAGGTTACCAATCTGGGTGTCATGGTGAGCCAGGACGAGTTCATATCGGCGGCCATCGAGACAGGTGCGGACGCCATCCTGGTCTCCAGCCTGTACGGCCATGGCGCCATCGACTGCGACGGGCTGCGGGGCCGCTGCATTGAACGCGGAATCGGGGACATAATCCTGTACGTCGGCGGCAATCTGGTGGTGGGCAAGACAGCTGCGGTGGAGATTGAGCGGACCTTCCTGGAAATGGGCTACGACCGGGTTTTCCGGCCCGATACGGACCTGGAAGAGGCGGCAGCGCTTCTGCAAGCTGATATCGGGCTCCACCGTTCGAAACAGCCTTCCCTGGCAGAGAGGGGTGCCTGAGCCATGCCGGCCTTCGCGATTTCCGTCGACATCGGGTCTACCTGGACAAAGGGTGCACTCATCGATCTTGAAAGCGCATGCAGCCTGGATCGTGTATCTGTCGCAACCACAGTGGACGACCTTGCGCGTGGCTTCGATCTGGTACACAACAGCCTGAAAAAGAAGGCACATTCGCTCTATCCAGGTAGCGAAGCCCCCGAATTATTCCTGTCTTCTTCCGCCAAAGGCGGCCTGCGGGTTGTCGCTGTTGGGATCGTACCCGAACTTACCCTGCAGGCGGCTACGCTTGCGGCAGCTTCGGCGGGGGCAAAGGTCGTGGGCAGTTTCGCCTACAAACTTAAAGGCGCGGATATGGAACGCATGGCCGCCCTGGAGCCGGATATTGTGCTGCTGGCCGGGGGTACCGAAGGCGGCGATGAAAGCTATGTCCTGCACAACGCCCGAACCCTGTCCTTGTCAACCATGGACGCTGCTGTGGTCTACGCCGGAAACGGCGCCATCAGGGATGAAGCCCTGGCAATCCTGTCCGAGGGCAACAAGCGCTGTATCGGCACCGAAAACATACTGCCGGAACTGGACTGCCTTGCCCCTGAAGGCGCCAGGGCAGCCATAGCAGACCTCTTCATCGAGCTCATAGTCGAGGGACGAGGCCTGTCCGTCATCGCGTCCCATTGCTCGGTACTCCCCCGCCCCACACCTGCGGCAGTTTTCGACTTGGTTGCATTGCTTGAAACCATGCCTTCCGACGGAAACCCGACCCACCCTGATCCTGGGGGCGCTCTGCTCCTGATCGACCTGGGCGGTGCGACAACCGATGTCTATTCGGCCTGCGATCCCTTCGCGGGTGAGAGCGGCACAGTCTTCCACGGAATACCGGAACCCCGGGTAAAACGGACGGTGGAAGGCGACTTGGGCATGCGCGTGAATGCGGTGAATGTACTGGACCTCGCAAAAAAAGGAGGCGGCGATCACGGGCGTGAGCCACAGCTGGAAGCCTGGGTAGGGCGGTTGACGGAAGCCCCTGAAATTGTCGCCGCCAACGCAGGGGAACTGGCGCTCGACCGGGAGCTCGCCTCCATCTGCACGGCAGAGGCGATACGCAGGCACACGGGTACCATGAAGCCCAACTATGGCGTCAATGGCATTAGCTGGGTGCAAAGGGGCAAGGACCTTCGCCAGGTGCGGACTGTCATTGCCTCGGGGGGAATGTTCGCTGTCCCTGGAGCGGGCGATGTGATCAGGGGAGCCTTAACCCGGTTGAAACCCAAAGACACGCGCCGCGTTGGGCTTTTCGGAACCGGAGAGCTTCCCCTATTACCGAATCCTGACACGATACGAATTTTCAGGGACGCCTCGTACATGGCGCCCATCGCGGCCAACCTGGCCCTCAGCTATCCAAAGGTCGCCAGGGAATTGATGCTGACTGCCCTCGAAGAAGAAAGGAAGGAATGATGGACAAAATCCTGCCCAAGGGCGAATTCGAAAAGGCCAGGATTGAATGCCTGGCCACATGGCCGACAGGTGCCGGGGTGAAGTTCGAGGAAGGTGTAAGGCGCCAAAGCGCAATCCCCAACGCAAAACGCTTCTCCTTCGCCATGCACAGGGCCCGCTCGGAAGGACACACCCTGCTCCAGCCCCGGGCCGGAGTGGCCCTCGTGGAAGAGCATATCAAGCTCCTCAAGTACCTTGAGACCGAGGGCGGTGCCGACCTGCTGCCCACCACCATCGACGCCTATACGCGGCTCAACCGCTACGAGGAGGCGGCGAAGGGCATAGAGAAATCCATAAGCGCCGGCACGAGCCTGCTTAACGGCTTTCCGGCGGTGAATTACGGGGTTGAAGGTTGCATGCGCGTTGTCGACGCCGTGGAGAAACCGGTCCAGGTCCGACATGGAACCCCGGATGCGCGGCTCCTCGCCGAGATCACCCTGGCTGCGGGCTTCACCGCGTTCGAGGGGGGCGGCATCTCCTACAACATCCCCTACACGAAGAATGTCCCCTTGAGGAAATCCATCCAGGACTGGAAATACGTGGACCGCCTGGTGGGTATGTACGAGGAACGGGGGGTAAGCATCAACCGCGAACCCTTTGGCCCCCTCACCGGAACCTTGGTGCCTCCCTGCGTATCCCACGCCGTCGCCATACTGGAAGGCTTGCTGGCGTTGGAACAGGGGGTCAAGTCCATCACACTGGGCTACGGGCAGGGAGGCAACCTGGTCCAGGACATAGCCGCTGTCCGGTCCCTCATGCGCCTGGCGAACGCCTACTTTTCGGAGGCAGGCTATTCGGATTACGAACTGACGTCGGTCTTCCACCAGTGGATGGGCGGTTTCCCGGAAGACGAGGCGCAGGCCTTCGGGGTCATTTCCTGGGGAGCGGCGGTGGCGCGCCTGTCGGGGGCCACCAAGGTCATCGTGAAATCCCCCCACGAGGCCATGGGCATACCCACCAAGGAAGCCAACGCCCAGGGCCTGCGGGCTACCAGGCAGGTGGCGAACATGCTCGCCGACCAGGCCTTCCTGGATTCGCTGGCCATCGACCGCGAGGCAGACCTGATCGAACGCGAAACCCGATCCCTGCTGGAAGGCGCTTTTGCACTGGCCCCCGGACGCGATCCGGCCACCGCGGCGGTGCGTGCCTTCGAGACAGGAGCTCTGGATGTGCCCTTCGCACCCTCGGTCCAGAACAAGGGAAAGATTCTGCCCATGCGCGATAATGAAGGTTGCATACGCATCTTCAACAAGGGGGCCCTACCCCTACCGGATGACATATTCGGCTTCCACAAGGAACGGCTGGCCATACGGGCCAAGGCCGAGGGGCGGCCGGTGGGACTGCAGATGGTAACCGACGATATCTATGCCATAAGCAAAGGAAAATTGGTAGGGAGGCCCCGGTGAAGATAAGGAATGTGGCTTTTGTCGAGGGCGCCAGCGCCTTCTTTTTCGACGACCAGCGCGCAATAAAACGCGGAGCACCCCACGACGGTTTCGCCTACGGTGGCAAGCCGGTGACGGAAGGTTTCGTGCGGGTCAGGCAGCCGGGCAAGGCCATCTCGGTGGTGATCGAACTTGAGAACGGCCGGATCGCAGCAGGTGACTGCGCCGCGGTGCAGTATTCCGGCGCCGGAGGTCGGGACCCCCTGCTGGACCCGTCGCGCTATATCCCCTACCTGGAGAGAAACCTGCGGCCGGTGCTTGTGGGCATGGAACTGGATTCCTTCCGCGAGGCGGCCACCCTACTCGACGGCCTGCGCTTTCCTGACCCGGCACCCAACCAGGGATCCGGCGACAGGAGCGCCGCCGGAAACGAGCCCAAGCGGCTGCACACGGCCCTGCGCTACGGCCTGACCCAGGCCCTGCTGGCCGCCCGTGCCGAGGCCACCGGGAAGCTCATGACCGAGGTGGTCGCCGATGAATGGCACCTGCCCCTCAATCCCCAGGCCATTCCGATTTTCGGGCAATCCGGCGACGACCGATACGCCAACGCGGAAAAAATGATCCTGAAGGGCGTGGACGCCCTGCCCCACGCGCTCATCAATACGGTGGACGAGAAACTGGGACGCGACGGCAGCAAGCTCAAGGAATACCTGCGCTGGCTGGCCCGCCGCATCGAGGCGTTACGCATGGACCCGCTCTACGCACCTTGCATCCACGTCGACGTCTACGGTACCATTGGTCAGATTTTCGGCGACGACCCGATCAGGGTGGCCAACTATGTCGCCGGTCTCGAAGCGGACGCGGCGCCCTTTGCGCTCTATGTGGAAGGCCCGGTGGACGTGGAAGAAAAGCAGGCCCAGATCGAAGCCCTGGCGGCCATAACCCGCCGTCTCGCATCGGCAGGGTCCTCCGTAAAGATCGTCGCCGACGAATGGTGCAACACCCTGGAGGACATCCGGGATTTCGCGGACGCCGCCTCCTGCCACATGATACAGATAAAGACTCCGGACCTGGGCGGCTTGCAGGACATCGTGGACGCGGTTCTGTACTGCAAGGCCAAGGGCGTGGAAGCCTACCAGGGAGGCACCTGCAACGAGACCGACCTTTCCGCCCGGGCCTGCGTCCACCTGGCCATGGCGAGCCGTCCCGAGCGCATGCTGGCAAAGCCCGGCATGGGCTTTGACGAAGGCTTCTGCCTGGTAAAGAACGAAATGGCCCGCATCGGCGCAGCGTTGCGCATGAAGAAATAAGGAGTCCCCATGCCTTCCACAGAAATGAGAGTGCTTTCCCCCACCGCGATACTGGGCTACGGGTTTCCGGAAGCCTCCTTCAAGGCGGGGATGGACCGCAAGCCCCACGTGATCGCGGTGGACGCGGGTTCCACCGATCCCGGTCCCTATTACCTGGGTAGCGGCAAATCCTTCAC
>CAXNJE010000180.1:0-6395 GCA_964202565.1 Breznakiellaceae bacterium
GGCGATGCCCGCGAAGGCGCCACCCAGGGAATAGACCGCGATCTTCCACGCGTCGGTATTGATACCGGACAGGCGCGCGGCTTCCTCGTTGCTGCCTATGGCGAAGGTGTAGCGGCCCAGCAGGGTTTTCGAAAGGATGAAGGACGCCACCAGGGCGGACACGAAAAAGATGATGACCCCCATGGGTATGCCCAGGACCGGCTGGCTGGCAATAAGGCCGAATACCGGCGTGTCCACGAAGTAGACGGGCTTGGTACCTGAAAAGATCAGGTTCAGACCCTTGGTGATCATCATCATGCCCAGGGTGGCGATAAAGGGCGGTACCTTGAGCTTGGCTATGGAGACGCCATTCACGAACCCGCAAAGCGCTCCGGCGGCTATGCCGGCCAGGACCCCTAAGGGTATGGGCAGTTGCCACATCGTCACGACCACACCCGCGATGACCGAGCCGAAGGTCATCACCGTTCCGATGGAAAGGTCGATGCCGCCGGTGACGATGATGAAGGTGATGCCCACTGCAAGGATGCCGTTCACCGCCGTAGCCAGGAGGATGCCCACCAGGTTGTTGGTCCTGAAAAAGTTGGGCGAGGCTACGCTGAAAATGAGGATGAGCAGTATCAGGCTGGCGAAGGCCAGTATGGTCTGCATCGTCTTGGAGTCGATCTTCAGTCGTTTTACCGATTCGGATTGTGCCATTGTTTTGTCCCGTCCTTACTGGTTTCTCATGGTCGCGAATCGCATAATCGATTCCTGGGTGCAGTCCTTGGCGTTGAGCGTGCCGGTGATCCTGCCCTCGCACATCACCACCACGCGGTGGCTCATGCGCAGGATCTCGGGTAGCTCTGAAGAAATCATGATGATGGATTTTCCCTGGTCGGCCAGCTCGTTCAGCAGCCGGTAAATCTCGCTCTTGGCACCAACGTCGATACCCCGGGTTGGCTCGTCGAAAATGAGGATGTCGCAATCGCGGACCAGCCATTTTCCGATAACCACTTTCTGTTGGTTGCCGCCTGAAAGGTTGCGCGTCTTCTGCTCGATGCTGGGAGTTTTCGTGCTGAGTTTCTTGACGTATTCGAGGGCTGTCTCCCGGGTCCTCTTGCGGCTTACTATGCCCAAGGCCCCCACGTACCTTTGCAGCGAGGCCATGACTGTGTTGGTCTCCACGCTCAGGCCCAGCGCCAGGCCGAATTGCTTGCGGTCCTCCGAAAGGTAGCCTATGCCGTGGTGGACCGCGTCCTTGGGATGGGAGATGGTCACCTGTTTGCCTTTTACGCGGATTTCGCCCGAATCGATGGGGTCGGCACCGAAGATGGCCCTGGCGGTTTCTGTCCGTCCGGCACCCATCAGGCCCGCGAAGCCCAGGATCTCGCCCTTGTGCAGCTGGAAGGACACGTTCCGGACCTTGCGCCCGCTGTTCAGCCCCTTCACCTCCAGCACGACTTCACCTTTTTCCGCATCCCCGTGGATATGGGCGGTCTCGTAGATTTCCCGTCCCACCATCCTGGAAATGATCTGGTCTATGGTGATGTCCTTCATGGCGGCAGTGTCTATATAGCGCCCGTCACGCATGACGGTAACCCGGTCGCAGATTTGCTTCAGCTCGTCCATGCGGTGGGAGATGTAGACTATGCCCTTCCCCTGGTCGCGCAGTTTGCGGATGACCCGGAACAGGTCCTCGATCTCCGTATCGCTCAGTGCGGAGGTGGGCTCGTCCATGATCAGCACGTCCATGTTGAAGGACAGGGCCTTGGCGATTTCCACCATCTGCTGCTTGGCCACGGTCAGCTCCGACACCCTTACCCGGGGATCCAGGTCCAGGTGGATAAGCTCGAAAAGCTTGGCTGCCTTGGCATTTATTTCGGTGTCGTCCACCAGAAAGGGCAGCTTGGCGTTGTGCTCGCGGCCCAGGAAAATGTTCTGTGCGGCGCTCAGGTGTTTCATCAGGTTGAGTTCCTGATGGATGATGCTGATCCCCAGGGTCTGGGCCTGCTTGGTGGTCGTGATGTCCACCTGCTTGTCCCGCAGGGTCACAGTACCCTCATCCTTGGTATAGACGCCTGAAAGGATTTTCATCAGCGTGGACTTGCCGGCACCGTTCTCGCCCACCAACGCGTGGACCTCACCCGCTGTCAGCTCGAACCGGCACGCGCTCAGGGCGTGTACGCCGGGAAAGCTCTTTTCAATTCCTTCCATCCGTACAAGAACCTGATCCATGCTGGGCGAACCTCCGTGGACTGTGGACATCCATGGTATGATCAGGTGGTTCTGCGCTCCTGTACATTCAAAAATCCACGCGCTTGGGTGAAAAAACTATCTATCTTACCATCCTTACAAGATTTTCCCACAGGATTTCCTTGCAAGCCCGATTGGTTCAGCGGGAATAGTGCCTCTTCAATTCCTCATGGTAGGGCAGAGCGAAAATATCGTCGATCAGGGCGTTCGCCTGGCGCTTTGACGATGTCCAATGATCGGTCATCACGAGCTCGGTGAGCAATTCGCGATCGCCGTGCAGATGGGCCTGGAGTTCCAGTTCTACCGGAACCACCCGGTCCCGTACCGCGTGTCCTATTACACGGTCCGGTAGGGATTCGGTCGCAATACCCTGGATGCCGCCCGCGCTGCATAAGGCAGGAATTTCAACCTCAAAATCCTTAGGAATGCCCGGAACGAAATCATTCGAATTTTTGATGTTCACTATATGGACCCGGGGAATGTCGCAGGCGATGGATTCCACAAGGGGAATCATTGGTTCATCGGAGAGGACCGGTTTGTATACTTGGGACAATTTTATGGAGGGGTCGGCGGATAGCCGTTGGAAGTCGGCAGCTGCTTTCTTCACCCCTGTGAAATAGTCGTTCCAGCCTTCGATCGGGCGCTCATCCCACTTTCGTTCAGTCTCATCGTCGCTGTGGTACCACCATGGCCAGGCGGCTCCGCTCCAGCTGGCGGTGTCTCCAATGGGGAATACGCCGAAATGTTTGTAGATATCCACGGACTTCTTCCTGATGACCGGATTTTTTTCCAATGCCCAATAGGCTTCCGATTTTTCTTCTATCCATTTATCCAGGATGGGAAAGGCATCCCCGCCTTCGTAATGGAAGCGGTTGAGCCACACGAAGTGATTCACTCCGGGTATCTGGTAGGTGACCCTGTCCCTCGCCAGCCCAAGGGTCTCGGCAATTTTGAAGATATGTGAATATCCATGGCAGAGTCCGACTGTCTTGGCTTGGGGATAGCGCCTGGCTAGGTGCGTCATGCCTGTGATGACGGGATTCGCCACCATAAGGTGCCAGGCGTCCGGGCAAAGTTCCAACATATCCTCGGTGATGGATTCCATGAGCCCCAACTGGTAATAGTTCAGCCAGAAGGCTTCGTCGTACATGATGTGATAGCTTCCTCCGAGCCTGTAACCGTGCCTGCGTGCGATTTCCCATCCTTCGTGCAAGCGGTCGTGGGGGGCGGCAAGGGCGGTATTGATGACGAAATCGGCTCCTTTCAGGGCGGCTCTCCGATCGGGGGTTTTCTCGATCCCCAGGCGCGAGCCCAATTCGGCGGCATAGCGCTTGCAGATGTCATGGGCGGCATCCAGGCGCGCGGGGTCTATATCCATCATGGTAACGACGCTTCCGGCCAGATTGGGCGTCAGGCACAGGTCCTTGATGAGGGACAATGAAAATGCACCGCTGCCGGCGCCTATGATGCTTATGCGCACTTCTGCCATGACTTTGACTCCCTTTTATGGCGATATGATTCGTAGATGGATTATACGAAACATATCATAAATCCAAAGCAGGCGCAGGTCAACAAAAAATAGGAATATTTATTACGATAAGTTGCCATATCGGATAATACGCAATATAATGCAATATCAAGGTGGTCATGATGGATCATATCCCGGTCATTGGATTATTGGTCAGCGCGTTGTTGGAGGATGAATGGAACAAGGGCGGCGACACGCGACCCACGGCCGAAGCTTCGATAACAAGGATCGTGGAACGGCTCTCGAAATTGGGCAGGGTGGTGCGCACGAAACTCGTGGAGAATATAACTGATGCCGGGATCGCCCGTGATGCTTTCATCGACCAACGCGTGGATGTCGTGTTGGTCATGCAGCTGAGCTACGCCCAAGGGGTCATTGCTCTCAGGGCGCTACGGGGGATCACGGTTCCACTCATTGTCTGGAATACCCAATTCATGGAGAGCATTCCCCACAACGCTGCCTGGGAAACCCTGCTGGTGAACTCGGGCGTTACGGGCGTTACCGAGATAACCAGCGCCCTCGTAAGGACCGGCCAGAAATTTTCCTTCATCAACGGCGCCTTCGATTCTCCGGAACCTTGGGCAGAGCTCGCCAGCCTGGTTGACGCGGCCTCGGCGAAGCGACAGTTGGACGGCGCGCGCATAGGTATGATCGGCCACCCTTACCAGTGGATGTCGGATCTGATGGTGGATCCCCTGGAGGTCATGGACCGCTTTGGTATCATACTCGAGTATATAGAGGATGGTGAGCTGATTGCCGCCGTGGAAAGGCAAGGTGGGTCCGCTGAGTCTGCATCCTATCTGGATTCCCTGCATTCCAGGGTTGCGGTACGGGGCATGGACAAGACGGCTATGCGGCGTTCCGCCGAGTATGCGTTGGCGGTAGCCGGCATTGTCGGACAGCGGGGCCTATCCGCGCTCTCTTTCTATGAACAGGGTATGTTGCTGCACCCCTCTGTCGGCCTGAGCGGAGCGCTGGCCATGTGCGAACTCTTTTCCCGTGGTGTGCCGTGCACTAGCGAGGCCGACCTGCTCACCCTCGTCCTGATGCTCGCGATGAAACATCTGGCGGGAGAATCCACCTTTCTGGAACATTACGGGATGGACTTCAACAAGAATTCGCTCCTCATGGCCCACGACAGTTTTGGTAACTGGGAACTCGCGGACAAGTCTGAGGGCATCATACTGGAGCCGACCATCTTCTACCAAGGAAAAGCCGGCTCCGGTGCAGCGGCCAGGTTCCGCTACCGGCCGGGCGAGGTTACGTTGGGGTCGTTGACGATAGGTCCTCCGGGCATGGCGGAACGCTTCAGGCTAATTGTCTCGGAGGGTGAATCCCAGCCCTTCGAAGCGCGTCCCATCCCCGCTCCACAGATGGAATTCCTGCCGGATCTAAAGGATGTCAACGGTTTCTACAAATCCTACTGCCGCCTGGGGGGAGGTCACCACATGGCCGGATGCTATGGTCGTGTGGGTACCGTTCTCGGGGCACTTGCGGATTTCTGGGGCATTGATTTCCACCTTCTATGAGGCAGGCAGTGCGATTGTTGGTCGGACTCGACCTTGGCACCACTGCCTTCAAAGGCATTGTTGCTGACACGGACGGTAAAATCCTCGCTTCCGCGCGGAGGGAGCGGAGTTATGGACGGCCCCTGCCAGGCTGGGTGGAACAGACGCATGATCACTTCCGCACATCCCTGTTTTCCTTGCTCGGGGAACTGACCTCAAAGGTAGCCGGCCAAGGCAATATAAGCTCCCTGTCTTGCGGAGCCGCGAATGGGGATACCATTTTCATGGATGCGAATGACGGACCGATCGGAAATATCCGCAGCTGGATGGATGAGCGGGCCGGTTCGGAAGTCGCCTCCTTGCTGCCAGCCCTGGATCCTGACGAAATATACCGGACCGTAGGTTGGCCTTGGGATGCCCGATTCCCGTACGCACAGACCGCCTGGTTGCGCAGGCACGATCCAACGGTTTTTTCCCGGGTGGCGCGGGTCGCGACAGACGTCGACTATGTGTGCTGGCTCCTGTCCGGGCATTGGGGCATAGATCCCTCCTCTGCAGCCAGCCTCTATTTTATCGATCAATCGAGACAGGCTTGGCGGACCGGGTATCTGGAAAGCGTCGGGCTTACGGTGTCGGCGCTCTCTCCCCTTGTTCCCGGCGGTTTCCCGATCGGTTCCGTCCATACCGCGGCGGCCAGTTCTACCGGACTTCCCCAAACCTGCATGGTCCGGTCCGGGGCCTTCGATCATGCCTGTGTCGCGCGCGGTGCGGGTATCCTGAAAGAAGGGGATTTCCTGCTATCCTGCGGTACGTCCTGGGTAGGAATCCTGCCCGTGACCGATCGCGCCAGAGCCATTGCCGACGGTCTCCTGGTCGATCAGTACCTGCATCCTCAAGGACCATACCTTGGCTTGCTGGATATGGGCACGGTAGGCGGGGATATCGACCGTAAACGCAGGGATACCGGACTTTTCGAAGATACTGGTTCCCATGCGTTTTTCGAGTCTTCCGCTGAAGGCGAGGCTCCCCTTTGCGGAGCTGTCGCGCGTACGCTCATGGAAGACGCGGCATTCACGGTTCTCAGGGGTATCCATCTCCTGCAGGTCCGGGGTTACCGCATTGACCGT
>CAXNJE010000181.1:0-6374 GCA_964202565.1 Breznakiellaceae bacterium
CTGATGCTGCGGTTCTATGAAATACAGGGGGGTCGCATCAGCTTCGACGGACGGGACATCCGCTCCATGGCCAAGGCGGAACTTCGCAGCCTGTTCGGCATGGTCCTCCAGGATACCTGGCTGTTCAACGGAACCATACGCGACAATATTTCCTACGGCAGGGAAGGCGCCGGTTTCGACGAGGTCGTGGAGGCCGCCAAAACCGCCCATGCGGACCATTTCATCCGCACCCTCCCCGAGGGCTACGATACTGTCCTAAACGAGGAAGCGTCCAATATCTCACAGGGACAGAAACAGCTGATCACCATCGCCCGGGCGGTCCTGGCCGATCCACCGGTACTCATACTGGACGAGGCTACCAGTTCCGTCGATACCCGAACGGAACAATACATCCAGAAGGCCATGATCAACCTCATGAGCAGGCGCACCAGTTTTGTCATTGCCCACCGGCTATCCACCATCCGCGACGCCGACCTTATCCTGGTGATGAACGAGGGCAGGCTGGTCGAACAGGGCACCCACGATTCCCTGGTAGCACGCGGCGGCTTCTATGCCGAATTGTACGACAGCCGGAATTGATGGACTATGGCAAAATCGTACTGGCTACTATAGAATGTACTGATATGCATATCCGTCAAGGGCGTTTGCTTTTTACCCTTATCATCCTTGCCATCACCGGTCGCCTGAGCGCCGATACGGGGACGATACTGGTCCTCCACTCCAACCATCAGGGGTACGAGTGGGTGACAGCGGTCAACCATGGGATCGTATCGGTGCTGAGGGGTTTTCCGGAGGCGGAGTTGGCCTTCGAGTACCTGGATGCCCAGCGGAATTCCCCCGAAACCTTCGATGCGGTCGCAAACCTTCTGGATCGGCGTTATGCAGCAAGGTTGCCTATCGCCATCATCGCGGTGGACGACGATGCCCTCCGATTTCTGATCGCCCGGCGTTCAGCACTCTTCCCCGATATCCCGGTTTTGTTTTGCGGCATAAACGACATATCCGTCTATGAGAAACCAGCACTGTCGGGCATGACGGGCATAACCGAATCTCCGGACATCCATGGGACCATAGCGCTTGCCCTGCAGGTGCTTCCCCAAACGGACACCATCCTTGCCCTGGCCGACGACACGACAGCCGGAAAACTCAATATGGGACGATTCGATCGTGCCGCTGCCTCGCTGCCGTCCTCGGTCCAAATCATCCGGTCCATAGCCCCCGAACCCTTCGAGCTTTCGGAAACACTGTCCCTGCTACCCGAGGATTCCATAGTCCTTTACCTGTCCTGGCTGCGCACCGGGGCGGGGTATAGGATGACCGTCAAGGATAGCGTATCCCGGGTGGTCGCAGCCTCGCCGGTACCGGTATTCGGGTGCTGGGATTTCATAGTCGAAGCCGGGGCTTTCGGAGGCCGGGTGGTATCGGGACGCCTGCAAGGGATAGCCGCGGCGGAACGGGCGCTCAGGGTCATACGCGGAGAGGCGGCGGATTCGATCCCCATCACCGAAGGCCAGGCCTACGAAAAGGTCCTGGATTATGCACAATTCAGCAAGCGCTCCCTGAAGCGTAGTCTGGTACCCGCCGACGGGATCCTGCTCGGCAAACCGGCTCCCCTACCACTTTTTGTCAGCATCGGCCTCATCATCCTGTCCATCGTAATCGGCCTGGAAGCCCTTACACTCTTATTGGTGCTGCGGGGCCGGAAACTGCTGGCTGTTGCCGAATCCCGCTACCGCATCCTGGCCGAACAGGTACCGGCGGTGGTGTTCGCGGTCGAACTCGGCGACGAATCCCGCACCAGATATGTCAGCCCAAAACTTAAGGATGTGCTGGGTTATGAACCCGATGACTGGATAACAAATCGTACCGCCTGGATGGAGTCCATATATCCCGAAGACAAGGAACGGGTCCTGTCCTTCATCCACGACGCCGATGAAGCAGGACAACCCTACTCCCTTGAATATCGTGTCATCTCAGCCACGGGCTCGTTGGCCACCATGCAGACCCGCGGAGCGTACTACGATGATCACAACGGTAAACGGTTCCTGATGGGTATCATGCTCGATGTGAGCGAGGAACGCGCTGCCAGGGAAAACCAGAAAGCGGCCTTGGCCGAGAAGGAACTGCTGCTCAAGGAAATCCACCACCGGGTGAAAAATAATTTCCAGATCATCTCCAGCCTGCTCCGTCTGGAGCAGGACCGTGTCCCGGAAGGCCCTGCCCGAAGCGCACTGACCGACGCGGAACGGCGCATTTTCGCCATGGCGTTGGTACACGAGAGCATATACCAGCAAGGCGACCTGGGGCATATCGACTTCCGGCCCTATGTCCAGAGGATAGGCCAGGAACTCATGGCCATGAACAACGAGTATGGATCCATCAGCTTTGCTGTGAAGGGCGATGAGTTGCTTTTGGGTCTGGATGTTGCGGTGCCATTGGGCCTCTTCCTGAACGAAGCGCTGCTTAATGCATTCAAGCATGCCTTTCCTGTGGGCTTCGTGGGTGAGAAGACGGTGCTGGTGCGGATAACCAACAACAGTAGCGTCCGCGAAGTAAACGTGCAGGATAGCGGAATAGGCATGCCTGCCGATGGGAGGCCGGGTGCAACCGATGCGGCGGCACCCAGAACCAGTCTGGGGCTGACCCTGATGCACCTTCTGGCCAATCAGCTGGGAGGAGCCCTTACTTTCGAAGGGGACCATGGAACTACCGTACGCTTGTGTTTGCCCCTGCTGGAAGTGTCATGAAGAATAGGGATAAAACTGATATTAATCCATGCACTACAATGCATTGCTATCTCTTTTCCTTAAAAGGACAGTGAATGTGACTTATTTCTATATACCATAAAACCTGGAAAGAGGAAAACCATAATCTTCGTAACACTGCCATCAGGTCCATCGGGCGCAGGAACCGCGATCGATGAAGGGCATCTTGGTCTTGAGCACCTGGACCGAGGCGGACGGATTCTGTAGCCGCGCCTCGAAAAGGTTCCAGGCCATGGAAGCCATGAGCTTCTGGTCGATCTGCATGGTGTTGATCTTGGGTATGAACGGTACCTGATAATCCAGTACGTCGCCGCCCGTTGCGATGAGTGAAATATCCCGGGGAACCCGGAGACCCCTGTTCTCCAGTGCCTTCAACAGATAGGCGGCGAAATAATCGTCATGCACCGCGAAGGCGGTGGGCGGCAAGGTTTGCCGGAATACTTCATCAACTCTTCTTTCCAATGCATCAAAATCGGGCAGGTTCACATGGATCCTGTTCACCTCGGCGTAGCCCCCACCTACTGCTCCCAGCGAGCTTTCCTCCAAGGCTTTCCGGTAGCCGAAAAAGCGGTCGTTGATGAGGGTGGGATAGTTGGGACGCACATAATCAGCGTACCCTATGATCGAATGCCCGAGGGCGACAAGCTGCTTGGTCGCCTCGTAGGCGCCTTGGACCTCATCGGCGAGTACGGAATAGAAGCGCGATTGGTATTCGCTGTTGTTGATGATGATAACGGGGATTCCCGCTGCCTCGAGGGCCTGGAACAGTTCGGGGTCGGCGTAGTGTATGGCGAATACCGCCCCCACCCGGGCGCCGGTGATTTCCCTGAAAACGGTTTTCGCGTTCGCCGCCGCTGCGATATGCATGATGAGGGGGTAATACCCCATCTGTATCACCTGCTCCTCAAGGTACGAGGCGAAGGGTTGGGAAAAGTTCCACAGGTACGGAAAATCCTCGCGCTGGAGTATGCTTACGTACTTGAAACGCCTGGAGCCCCCGGCCGAAGCCTTGGCCTTCCTATCATAGCCCAAGTCCTGGGCAGCAACCCTGACCCGTTCCGAAAGCGCCGGTGAAATGGAGCCCTTGCCGGAAAGAATCAACGATACCGTCGCGATGGAGATACCGCAGGCATCGGCTATGTCCTTCAGGACCGGGCGTTTCATACAGAAACTATATCATGGGAAACGCGTGGCGCATAGTATTTTTAGTTAAAAATATTTTTTTAACTAATAGAATTATGACTATATTTCATCATTTTAAACTAATTTTTATTGACAAGTTTCAACAACATGATAGAATCGAACCATACATCGTGAGGGTACGGGGTAAGTAATGACATCGAAAGAGCGATTTTTGACGGCAATACAGAAAGGTGTTCCCGATAGGGTCCCCATGTTTGATTTCTTGTTCCAGGAACCCCTTTATGAGGCACTGATAGGGCACAAACCTGGAAGCTATAACGGTCCGGACGCGCTCGAACTGGCCAAAAAACTAAACATGGACGGAATTTGGGTGCCCTTGGCCGGTTTTCAGGGCTATTCACCGGAATGGATAGACGAAAAGACCTACAAGGACGAATGGGGCACCGTATTCACCCGCTCCGACGTTTCCTGGCCCATTGATTCGCCCATCAGCTACCCCATACGGAGCAGGGAAGACTTCGAGAAATACGTCTGTCCCGACCCGACCCTGCCGGGGCGCGACGCCGACCTTAGAAAAACCATCGCCAACAACAAGGATTCCCAGCTGGCCATCACCTGCGGCATACAGGGTCCCCTTACTACGGCCTGGCTGCTCATGGGTTTCGAGGACATAAGCTTCTCACTCTACGACGATCCCGACCTGCTCGAATCGGTTTTTGCCATGTCCAACGACTTCTTCAAGAAGGCCGCGAAAATCGCGGTGGAATGCGGGGTGGACGGCATCTGGGTGAGCGAGGACCTGGGCGACTCCAGGTCGGTGTTCTTCCAGAAGGACCAGTACAAGAAGCACTTCTACCCCTTCCTCAAGGATCTGGTGGAGTACGTTGATTCCTTGGGTGTTCCCGCCCTCCTCCATTCCTGCGGCTGCATCTGGGATTACATGGACCTGATGGCGGATACCAAGATCAAATCCATCCACCCCTTGCAGCGCACCGCGGGCATGGATCTGAAGCGGGTCAAAAAGGAATACGGCGATCGTTTCTGCATCATCGGAAACATTGATTCCTCGGGCACGCTGCCCTACGGAAGCCCAGCGGATGTGCGGGCGGAGGTGTGTCAGGCCATCGCGGACGCGGCTCCGGGCGGCGGCTATATACTGGCCTCGGACCATTCGCTGCACGATGGAATCTCGGTCGAAAATATCAAGGCCATGTTCGGAGAGGGGCTGAAAGCCGGTACGGAAATTTACCGGAAGCCCAAATAGCTAAGTGAATATCCGCCGCACCGCGGTGGTTATATGTATTCGTTTCACAGGAGGCTCAGATGAAAAAGGTACTCGTATCGTTAGTGGCAGCAGCCATGCTGTTCGCAGTCGGATCCAGCGTTTTCGCAGCCGCAGCCGCGGACACCGCCAAGCCTAAAGTGGCCGGTGTAGTTTTCCAGGAAGACCAGTTCATGAAGCTGATGCAGCTCGGATACAAGGATGCCGCTGTCAAGGCCGGTTTCGATTTCTTCCCCGGCAACACCAATGGTGATGCCGCCAAGGAATCCGAATTCCTCAACACCTATGTCACCCAGAAATACGCGGGCGTCGCCATCTCCCCGATCAGCGAAGGCGCATCCATGAAAGTGATCGCCGATGCGGCGAACAAGGGTCTTTTCATTGGTATCTCCAACTTCACCCTGACGAACGCTCCCTACATGACCGGATCGTTCACCTCCGACAACTATGACCTCGGCAAGACCTGCGGTATCGCAGCAGCCGCGTTCATCAAGGAGAAAATGGGCGGAAAGGCCAACATCGCCATCCTCCAGTTCAAATCCCTCCTCCCCGAGCAGTCGGGCGCCCGTGTGAACGGCTTCCTTGACCAGCTCAAGGGCATTCCCGGCGTGAAAGTCATTGCCGACCAGGATGCCTGGCTGCAGGACAAGGCCATCACCGTTGGTGGCGACATCATCACCGCCAAGGGCGACGAGCTCACCATGATCTTCTCCGCCAATGAGGGCGGCACCATCGGCGCCACCATGGCCGTCAAGAACGCCGGAAAGGAAGGCAAGATCTTCGTATTCGGTTTCGACGGTTCCGAGCAGATGGTCCAGCTCCTGAAGGATCCCGCCAACGTACTCCAGGCAGCCATCGCCCAGGATCCATACGGCATCGGCGTAAAGACCATGGAAAGCCTCGTGAAGGCGATCAAGAAAGAAGACTACAGCGCCACCAAGGGCAAGACTGTCATCGTTCCCGGCATCCTGCTTGAACGCAAGAATGTAGCCGGACTCGATGCCTTCCTCGCCGACCTGAAATCCAAGTCCAACTAAGGACTCTTTTCTCCATTCCGTAGTATATTGGGGTTCCGCCACAACCGGTCTGGCCGGTCAGCGGAACCCCTGCTTTCAAAGCGGACATCCTTTGCGCAACGAGGACTCAATGAGCATATTGAACGTCCGGAACATCACCAAGGTATT
>CAXNJE010000182.1:0-6359 GCA_964202565.1 Breznakiellaceae bacterium
TTGCCGTATCCCTGGCCTGCACCTTGTCACCCAGAAGGTCGATGACTTCCGGATCGGGGCCGATAAAGATGAGGCCTTCCTTGTTCACCGCCCGTGCGAAGTCCGCGTTTTCGGAGAGGAACCCCACACCGGGGTGTATGGCCTGGCAATCCGAACGCAGGGCTGCCATGATCAGGTTTTCCCGGACCAGGTAACTTTTGGAAGAGGCCGGTGGTCCTATGCACACGCTTTTATCGGCCATGCGCACGTGGAGATTGTCCTTATCGGCGGTGGAATATACAGCGACGGTTTCTATGCCCAACTCGCGGCAGCTGCGGATTATTCGTACCGCTATCTCACCCCGGTTGGCTATCAATAAACGCTTGATCACGAATGGTTCTTCCTTTGAGATTTCCTCACTTAGAGACGCTTGACCTCGAAGAGGGTTTGTCCGTATTCGACGAGATCCGCGTTCTTGGCCTTGACGGCGACGATCTCGCAGTCGAATTCGGCTTCGAGGTGGTTCATCATCTTCATGGCTTCGAGTATGCAGAGGGTTTGACCCGCCTTGATCCTGGCGCCGACGTCGGCGAATGAAGCCGAGTCGGGACCGGCCGAGCGGTAGAAGGTGGCGACGATGGGGCTGGTGATGGCCTCGGTGCCGGGCGCGGGTATGGCGTGGCCTGCGGCTGCGGCAGCGTCGGCATCCTCGGTTTTGGCGGGGAGTCCCAGGTGGACGGGCTTCGCCGCCGCTACGGGTAGGGATTCCTGCGAGCCCCCGGCTGAATGCGCGGCGTTCGCGGCTGCGGTTGCACTGGCTGTTACGGCTACGGCTTTTTTCAGTACGAGTCTGGTAGACCCGTCTACCAGCTCGAGTTCGGCCAGGTCGCTGGAACCGAATTTCTCAACCAGGGCGAGTAAGGTTCTGTCTTCCATGAATTGCTCCTCTTTTACAGACCCGAGGGATCGATGTCGGCGTCATAGTCGACACCGGTGACGTCGAAGCCGTGGGTTTCCATGAAATCGTGCCGGAAGCCGGCAACGTCGGCTAGTTCGTTAAGGTTTTCTTCGGTAATCCTGCCCATGAGGGCCTGGGTCCTTTCCTGAATTTCGGCACGCATCTCCCAATCGTCCACGCGGATGCGGCCTTCGGCGTCCACAGGTACCCTGGCGGCATCCGTGAGCGATGCAGGCGCATACAGGCGGTCCCGGTACAGGCGTATCAGCTGTTCAATGCAACCTTCGTGGGAGCCTGCCGTTTTCATGACTTTGAAAAGACTGGATATATACAGTGAGATGATGGGGATGACCGCGCTGGAACGCGTGACCACGGCCTTGTTTATGCTGACCCAGGCTCCGCCACCGCCGGAACGCAGACGGGTGTTCCAGTCCTTGGCGGTTTTTTCCAGATGCTCCTTGGCCCTGCCAATGGTGCCTTCCTTGTAGATGCCCCAGGACAGCTCGGGACCCAGGTAGGAGTAGGCCACGGTCCGCACATCGTGGGACAGCAGGTCCGCTGCCTTGAGCGCGTCCATCCACAAGGACCAGTCCTCGCCGCCCATGACCTTCACCGTCTGGGCAATCTCGTCCTCCGTCGCGCTTTCCACCGACACCGGGCTGAGCTGACTGCTGAGTACATCCATGGCCAGGCCGGAATAGGGCTTGCCGATGGGCTTGATCACCGAACGGTACATGGTGCCATCCACGGGATCGACACGAACGGGTGAGGCCAGCGAATACACCACCAGGTCGATTTTTGCGGGCAGGCTGGCAGCCTTGGCCACGCGCTTTATCGCGGCGATGGCCTGGGTTTTCATGTCCGAGGAAAAGGCATCGCCGTCCAGGGTTTCAGTGGCCAGGCCAGCGGCGGTTGCCGCGCGGTCGAAAGCCTGGTTGTTGTAAAAACCCGGGGTTCCGGGCTTGGTGGAGGTGCCGGCTTTTTCGTAGGAAACGCCCACTGTGGCGGTACCGTAGCCATAGGCTGCGGCGATGCGGCTGGCCAGGCCGTAACCGGTGGAACAACCTACAATCAGGGCGAGTCGGGGAGTCCCCGCAGGTGCCTGGGCCCGGGCTTCGGCTGGGCTTTTTCCATGGGCCAGGGTCTTGGTAACGTAGGCTATCTCTTCGTTCACGATCTTGACGCAGCCCGCAGGATGGCTGTTAAGACAAATATTATTTCTGATCATCGGTGAAATTATCATTCAATACCCTTTATTTTACAGGATCCAGCAACATGAATCAGGCTGAGGGAGCCGCTGCGCTCGCGGCGGTGGCGGAACCGGCGGATCCCACCAGGCACAGCCATTCGGCCTCGGCGGCCAGCTCGTCACCCACCCAGGCCTTCCCCGCCTGTTTGATCATCTTGCCGGAAACACGCAGGTTCTCTATTTCGAGCCGCACCTCGTCGCCGGGCCGTACCTGCCTGCGGAATTTGGCCTTGTCCACGGTGGCGAGGAAAAAGAGCGAGTCGTCACCCATCACCCCCA
This sequence comes from Breznakiellaceae bacterium, assembly GCA_964202565.1. Taxonomy (GTDB): domain Bacteria; phylum Spirochaetota; class Spirochaetia; order Treponematales; family Breznakiellaceae; genus SZUA-426. The sequence continues at coordinate 2,466 of CAXNJE010000182.1, forward strand.
GCTTGCGCAAGCCCGCTCCACCGGCCTGCGCCATGGTTTCGACCAGGATGACGCCGGGAACCACGGGATACCCCGGAAAATGGCCCTTGAAGAAGAACTCATTCTCCGTAAAGGTATGCCGGGCGACTATGCGCTCCTTCGACACCACATCCAGGACATCCACGAACAGGAACGGCGCGCGGTGGGGCAGGAGCTTTTCAATCTCGTTCACTTGTATCTCCTGAAAACGACCACGCCGTTGTGCCCACCGAAACCGAGGGAGCCCGAGGCCGCCACTTCGATCTTTCCGCTTTGCGCCTTGTTGGGCACATAGTCCAGGTCGCATTCGGGGTCGGGCTTGTCCAGGTTGATGGTGGGCGGGTAGAAGCCTTCCCGGATGGCCAGGATGCAGGCGAGGGCTTCGATGCCACCGGCGCCGGCGATGCAGTGGCCGGTCATGCCCTTGGTGGAGGAAACCTTCATCTTGTACGCGTGGTCGCCAAAGGCAATCTTGATCATTTTCGTCTCGGTAGGATCGTTGATCTCGGTGGAGGTACCGTGGGCGTTGTAGTACTGCACCTCTTCCGGTTTTACGCCCGCGTCCTTCAGGGCCGCCGTAATCGCCCGCGCGCCACCCATCCCCGACGGGTCGGGACTGGTTATGTGGTAGGCATCGGCGGTGACGCCGTAACCGGCCAATTCTGCCAGGATGGTGGCGCCCCGGGCCTTGGCGTGCTCCTCACTCTCCAGCACGAAAATGCCCGCGCCCTCGCCCATGACGAAGCCGTCGCGGTCCGCGTCGAAGGGGCGGCTGGCGTGTTTTGGGTCGTCGTTGCGCTTGGTGGAAAGGGCCTTGAGCATCTGGAAGCCGCCGATGGAGAAGGGCACTATGGCCGCCTCGGTACCGCCGGAGATGATCACGTCGCAGCGGCCCGCGCGGATGAGGTCCAGGGCCTGGCCCAGGGCGTCGGTGCCGGAAGCGCAGGCGGTAACCTGGGTAAGGGCCGGACCCTTGATGCCGTATACCATGGAGATGTTGCCGGAAGCCTCATTGCCAATCATCATGGGAACCGTCAGGGGAAGCATGCGCTTGGGACCGTTGGCGATGAGCTTGCGGAAGGATTCGTCGACGATTTCCCAACCACCTATGCCGTTGCCGATGACGATGCCGGTGCGCTCGGGATCGCAGGAAAGCGTAGCGCGGGTACCGGGTTCGGCGTCCGCAGGTACGGGCTTCAGGAGTCCCGCCTGCTTGATGGCCTGGGCGGTGGCCGCTACGGCGAATTGGGCAAACCGCGCCATCTTGCGGGCGTCCTTCTTGTCCATCCATTTGGAGGCATCGAAATCCTTCACCTCCGCGGCTATCTTTACGTCGAAATCGGTGGTGTCGAACAGGGTGGTCTTGTCCACTCCGCACACGCCCGCCTTGAGGGAAGCCAGAAATTCCTCGACAGAATTGCCTATCGGCGATATGACGCCCATGCCGGTTACTACTACGCGTTTGTTCATCCCATGCTCCTCAAATAAACATCCCGCCGTCTACGGCGAGTACTTGTCCGGTTATATACGCCGATCCGTCGGCCGCGAGGAAGAGCGCCGCCTCGGCGATGTCTTCGGGTTTGCCCAGGCGCTTGAGTGGAATGTGCTCCTGTAGCTTTTCCTTGGCGCTTTCGGGGATGGAGTCGGTCATATCGGTGCTGATGTAGCCGGGGGCGATGGCGTTTACACGGACACCACGGCTGGCGACTTCCTGGGCCAGGCTTTTGGTGACGCCGATGATGCCGGCCTTGGCAGCGGCATAGTTTGCCTGTCCGCCGTTGCCGTGGATGCCCACCACACTGGACATGTTGATGATGGAACCGGTCTTCTTGCGGATCATGTCGCGACCCACTGTCCGGGCAATCAGGAAGGACCCCGTCAGGTTGACGTCCAGGACGCGCTGCCAATCGGCCAGGCCCATGCGGAAGGACAGGCCGTCCTTCGTGATGCCCGCGTTGTTCACCAATATGTCGAAACCACCCGCTTCCTTGAGCGCCGCGTCGATGATGCCTTCGATAGTGTCCAGGGCGCCCACGTCGGCGACTATCCAGTGCAGCTTGCCCCCGGAGGCCGTAATCAGGTCCGCCAGATCGGCGGGTTCCTTGGTGCCCAAACCCCAGACCTCGGCGCCTTCCGCCAGAAACCGTTCGCGAATCGCCTTTCCTATACCCCGGGACGCCCCGGTCACCAGCGCTTTCTTGTTGGCCAAAACCATCTTATCCTCCACGAATCTCGTTTAAGTTTACTTAAAAAATCAGCTCGTCATGGCCGCGACGGCGGTCTCGATGTCGGCGAGATTACCGGCGAGCAGGCAGGGTGCCGGAGAACCGGAATCCTTCCACAGTCCTTGCAACACCTTGCCTGGGCCGGTTTCCAGCGCGAAGGCAGGCTTCAGCGCCGCAATGGCGGCCTCTTCTGCCGACCAGCGCACCGGTTCGGTTATCTGCTTGAGCGCCAGCTTCTTGGCGTCCGCGCCGCTTTGCACCAGGGCGCCGCTGACGTTCGAAAACAACGGCAGGCGCGGGGCGGTAAAGGTCACGGCTTCCAGGATGGGCGCGAATTCCTCGGCGGCTTCCGCCACCAGGGGGGAATGGAAGGGCCCGGCTACCTTAAGGCGGATGACCCGCTTTGCGCCGGCTTCCTTGAAGCGGGTTTCCGCTTCGGCGAGGGCAGCGGCTGTTCCCGCCACCACAACCTGGGTGGGCGAGTTGTAATTCGCCGCATACAGGCCGGTAAGCCCCGCAGCCGTCCATTCGGAGATGAGGGCCTCCACCTTTTCCGTCGTCAGTCCCAGTACGGCCGCCATTCCGGGCGCCCCGTCGCTCCCGGCCGCCGCGATCCTGTCCGACGTTTTCTGCATGGCCTTGCCGCGGGCGGCTACCAGCCTGAATACGTCCCCTACCGAAACGACGCCCGCAGTCGCCATCGCGGCGTACTCGCCCAGGCTGAAACCTGCGCAACCCAGGGGTTCCACGCCGCGTTCGCGCAGGACCAAGGCCGCCGAAAGGTTCGCCAGGGTAATGGCGCTCTGGGAAATGTCGGTACGCTTGAGGGTATCCGCGTCGGCGGAACGCAACAGGTCTTCCATGTCGCGCCCGGAGGACTGTGAAGCCAGGGCAAAAAGGTCACGCACGCCTTGGCTGGCCTCGAACAGATCCATGGCCATGCCGGGAGCCTGGGCGCCCTGGCCGGGAAACAGGAATACCGCGTTTACCATACGATTATGTTCCCCCCGTAGGTCAGGCCCGCGCCGAAGCCGACAGTCAGTATCATGTCGCCCTTCTTGAGTCCCCCGGCGCGGGAAAGCTCGTCCATGGCGATGGGGATGGAGGCCGCCGAAGTATTCGCGTACTCCTCTATGTTCAGGTAGAATTTCTCTTCCGGGATGCCCAGTCGCTTGCCTGCGGCCTGCACGATACGGGCGTTCGCCTGGTGCGGTACAATGCGCGCCAAGTCTTCCACTGTCGCGCCAACGTCGGCCAAAAGGCGCTCGATGGTCTCTGTAACTGCTTTTACCGCAAAGGAATAAACCGCGCGGCCGTTCATTTCAAGGTAGGGGGCCTTTTCGATGTTTTCTCCCGTCTTGATGGGATTGCGGGTACCACCGCGCCGCACCATCAGGTATTCCGAACCGGATCCGTCGGCACCCAGGATGGAATGTATGAGCCCGCGCTTCCCCGGACCCTCAACGGGCGCGTCCGTGCGTTCCACAATGACCGCGCCGGCTCCATCTCCAAACAGGACGCAGGTTCCCCTATCGGACCAGTCGGTGATGCGGGTAAGGATTTCGGCACCCACCACAAGGGCGCGTTTGCGCTTGCCGAAGGACAGGATGCCGGCAGCCGTTTCCAGGGCGTACACAAAACCTGTGCAGCC
>CAXNJE010000183.1:0-6283 GCA_964202565.1 Breznakiellaceae bacterium
GGACAGGACAGCCGGAACGCAGCAACATGGCCCGCAGCTCCGTATAGGGCATCAATTGGTCCAGCACGGCCTTCCGCAAGCTGGTCCACTCCGCGCGCAGGCTTTCGATGAGGGCATCCATGGCTTTCTGCCCCAACAGCTTCTCTGCCGAAGTGGCGACGATATCGTCCAGGGCAGGGAGTCCGGCGAAGGCTGCGCGTACTTCCGAGCCGCGTACTGCCGCGGTGGGAACCGGGGTGCGGCGGGGCGCGGGTGGTTCCGCAGAAGCGAAAACAGTCTCGGTCAGGGCAGTGGCCAGCAGGGTGCCGATGGCGACCTTGTGACCGTGGGTCACCGGAACGCCGTGCATGGAAAGGTCATGCATTTCCCAGACATGGCTGAAAAGGTGTTCGCAACCGGAAACCGGCCGTGAGCTGTGCAGGTGCTGCATGGAAAAGCCCGTGAGCGCCAGGGCTTCGAACAGCTCGCCGACGGCTGCAGACTCGCCCCTGCTCGCACTTTCGGACCGGTGCAGGATTTCCCTCAGCTCGTTCTGGGTCATGGCCCAGGCGAAGGGATCGATGGGTTCCCAACCGCAAGCCCCTCCCCGTCCGGCGGCTTCCGCTATGAGCCAGTCGGAACCGGCGACTATCTTGCTGGCCAGATCCCCGAAACCCGAGGATGAAAGGTAGGCCGGAGCAGCAGCCAGAAGGTCCGAATCGGCTACCACCACCTTGGGGGCGGGACAGGTGAAGGTCTTCTTGAAGCCGTTGCCCAACAGCGCCGCCCCGTAGGACGTGTACCCGTCCACCGAGGCCGCTGTGGGAACGCAGAGGTAGGGTGAACCGAATTCGGAAGCCGCGCGCTTCACCAAATCGTTGATGGTACCCGCCCCAATGGAGACGGGTACCAGCGGAGCCTGTTTCTGCGCCCGCAGTGCGCGCACGATTTCGGCCACGTGGACCATGTCGCCGTGCAGTACCGGCAAGGCCGGAAATACGAAGGGTTCCGCCACCGGAATGCCGGCTTCCTTGAGCAGGGCCAGCACCCTCGTGCCGGCGACCCGCATCGTGTTGCCGTCCGCGACTATGAAGGCTATTGCCCCGGGAAAGGCTTCCGCAAAAAGAGCCGGAACCTGCGAGAGGGCTCCAGGGGCTACGACGAGGCGTTCGGTGTCGGTGGCCGCAGCCAGGCATTCGGCCAGGCTCGGTGTTGCGCGTGTTTCCATACCCCCATGTTACCCCAACTCGCGCGCTCTGTCACGAAGCTCCTTATCGTTAGGGGACCTGCCATGAAGCGGCGCGACCTGCAGTGAAATAACCCGAGTCTTGCGCAAGCCCTTGGGCGTGTGTATTATTTACATAGTGTAAGTAATGCGCCCCTTGTATGGTGCGCGCAAAGGAGCGGCAACATGCAGCTGGTTACCCGGGAAGGCGGCTTTTCCATCAAACGGGAGGGGACAGAGCTCCTGCGCCACGATGCGGACCGTCCGTTCCTTTTCGCCGGTCGCGGCGACCCGACCATCGCCATGTACCGGGGTAATTTTTCCATTACGGATCGCGTGGTGGAGCGTGCGGCGCTTTCTTCCTGCACGCTGATCAGGAGCGGCGTCAATGGTGCCGATGCGGACATGGATGGAGCTGATGGGTACGGACATGTGGTAAAGGACGGGGGACCCGGTTTCGCCCAGTTCCGGCTATCGAGTCCCGGAGGCTCCTTGTCGGTGACCGTGTCCGTACGGGAGGAAGCGGACGGCGTCCTCCGTGTAGGTTTCGAATGGGAGACTCCCGGCTGCGACCGTTTTTGGATCCGGCTTCCAGCGACTGCCGGTGAGGGTGTCTACGGTTGCGGCGAACAGTTTTCGCACTTCAACCTTCGTGGCAGGAACTTCCCGCTGTGGACCCAGGAACAGGGGGTCGGCCGCAACAAGGCCACTGAAATCACCTTCAAGGCGGACACCCTCGACCGGGCCGGCGGGGACTACCATACCACCTTCTTTCCCCTGCCCGCCTTCGTCACCAGCCGCCGGATACTCTACGGACTCGATTCGTCGGCATACATGGACTTCCGTTTCGACCGCACCGACTTCCACGAGCTCGAAATCTGGGAAACCCCGAAAACCCTGACCATAGCGACGGCGCCCTCCCTGCGCGAACTGGCCGCAACGGGCGCGCGGCTTCTGGGCAACCAGGGGAAGATTCCAGCTTGGTCCACAGAAGGCGTCATTTTGGGCATACAGGGGGGGACCGAGACCTGCCTGCGGAAACTGGACCGCATGGAGAGGGCGGGGGTACCGGTTTCCGGCATCTGGGCACAGGATTGGCAAGGCAAACGCATAACAAGCTTCGGTAAACGCCTGATGTGGAATTGGCAGTGGGATCCGGTCCTGTATCCGGAACTGGACAAGGCCATCCCTCGCCTTCGCGCCAGGGGCGTCCGCTTTTTGGGCTACATCAACCCCTACGTCGCGGTGGAGGGAAACTTGTTTGCCGAGGCAAGCCGTCGTGGCTTCCTTGCCAAAAACTCAGGCGGTTCCGACTACCTGGTGGACTTTGGCGAGTTCGACGCGGGCATCGTGGATTTTACCAAGCCCGAGGCCGCAGCCTGGTACCAACACGTCATCCAGACCAACCTGATCGGCTTCGGGCTCTCGGGCTGGATGGCCGATTTCGGCGAATATCTGCCCCATGACGTGGTCCTGTACGACGGCACGGACCCGATGTTGGCCCACAATCGCTGGCCAGCGGAATGGGCCCGTATCAACCAGCAGGCGGTGCAAAAAGCGGGAAAATCCGATGAGATACTCTGGTTCATGCGGGCGGGTTTTTCTGGCAGTCCCGCCGCCTGCCCGCTTTTCTGGGCCGGCGATCAGAACGTCGACTGGAGCAGGGACGACGGGCTGGCTTCGGTCATTCCGGCAGCCCTGTCCCTGGCGGCCACCGGTTCGGGTATCCACCATTCCGACACGGGTGGCTACACGACGCTTTACGGCATGAAACGGACCAAGGAGCTCCTACTCCGCTGGGCCGAGCTTTCCGCATTTACCCCCGTAATGCGTACCCACGAGGGCAACCGCCCCGACGACAACGTCCAGTTCGACCACGACGACGATACCATAGCCCGCTTCGGCCGTTCGGTCAGACTGCATTCAGCTCTGTCCCCATATCTGCGGGAAGCCGTCGCCGAATACGCTTCCACCGGCATCTCAGTCCAGCGGCCGCTCTTTTTCCACTACGAGGGCGATGCCGAAGCCCGCGACCGCCAGGATGAATTCCTCCTTGGCCGCGACCTTCTGGTAGCGCCGGTACTTGAGGAAGGCGCCACCGAGCGCCGCGTCTACCTGCCCGACGACGAATGGGTCCACCTGTGGAGCGGCAAGCGCTACGGAAAAGGCGAGGCCTTCGTGGCCGCCCCGCTGGGTGAACCGCCGGCCTTCGTACGCGCGGATTCACACCGATTCGCGGAGTTGATGGCGGTGCGGGAACATTCGTAGGAGCAGTCCCCACTTTTATATATCACTGACTTCAAGTGTGGTTGCTCCATTTGCGTTACAATTGTTGATGAAGGAGAAACACCATGCGTCGTACCGCATTTTCCCTGGTCGCCATGCTCCTTTTTTCGATGCCCGTCGTTGGGCTCTTGGCCGAAACCATCGACAACCCGCCTCCCGACTGGCTCCTCTACATTGAGGCAGTGGAACTGCTCGCTGACGGACAGGAACCCGCTGCAACCGTCTTATTCCGCGAATTCATGGAAAAATATCCCGACTCGTATCTTGCGGACCGGGCAGGCGGCTATCTGGAGCGCCTGGAAGGCAAGCTCGACCGTTCCGGCATCGTCGGCTTCTACCTGGGAACCATGGCAACCACCACCTTCGCGGCGTTTTCCATACCTGAGATGATCGGGGTGGATGCCGGTCTGGTCGGTGCGGGCCTGTACGGTCTTGCCGGGGTAGGCGGCGGTTTCGCCTCGGCCTGGTTCCTCACGAAGGACCGGGACTGGTCGGCCGGTCAGGAGTTGTGGACCGAGCTTACCCAGATCGCGGTGATGGCCAATACGACCCTTGCCTCCACCGAATGGCTGGACGATCTCATCACCCAGCCTGAATACCTGCTCCGCGCGAATCTCGCGGTGGCGAATGTTTCGGCGGTAGGCTCGCGGGCGGCGGCGTATCTCATGGTACGGGACGGGAAATATACGGCCGACCGGCCCATCTTCGCCGCCAGCGCCTACGCCTGGGCGCACCTCTATTCGTTGGGTACGACGACCGGCCTGTTACAGCTTGAATCTTCCAGCGCGGTCACCGCTGTCCAGATACTAGTGCCGGACGCCGCGCTGCTTGCGGGAGCGTATGGGTGGGATAGCTTTGGCTGGTCGGCCTCCAGAACGGGATTGGTCAATGTGGGAGGCATCGGAGGCCTTCTGGTCGGGTCCTTCCTTGCGCTCATGGTCGAGGGCATCTACCCCGAGAGGGACGAACGGGTGAACGCGGTGATGGTCATGGCGTCGGCTGCTGCCGGAAAGGGGCTGGCCGCACACCTGACCAGAAATTTCGATGCCCGCTCGCGCTCGGACAAGGGGCTGTCGAACCTTTCCATCCTGCCCGCAATCGATTCCCGGGGTGGCATGGGTGCGACAGTCAGGCTGGCCTACTGATCAAGTCCCGAACCGTGCGTCCCCCTACTTCACCACCGTCCAGCCCTGGATTTTCGCGTACAGCTCGAATGGTTTCACGAAGTCGCCGTACACCACCGAGGCGTGGTGGGCGATGCCGTTGCGGACGACCACGTCCAGGACCTCGCCTACCGGACGGTCGAAGACGGCCTTGAGGTAGGTTCCCTTGAGTTTCTTCTCCATGGGGACGGCCGTCGCCCGGTCCAAAAACAGCCGGAAACGTCCGTCACAGGAGTCCAGACGCAGTATGGAGACCGGACCGGATTTGAGGACAAAGTCCGCGGTGACACCCTTGCCGCCTGCGAAATAGGTGTCCAGCGAGCGCACGCAGGAACCGTCCCATAGGTTGCAGGGGGCGACTCCGCAATGCCAGAAGAGGGCGCAGTCCTCCTCGAAATCCACCTGCGAGAAATCGAAAAGGAAGGGCGTATCCGCGCCGACCGCACGGTGGGCCAGCATGGAAAGGGCGCCTTCGATGTCCCCCTCGCAGGCCAGGATGCGCCGTTCCGACTGCAGCAGGCTCATGGCCGCGCAGGGGCTGATGCCGAAGGTTCCGGCAAACTCGGGCCAGCAGCGTATGGCCAGCGCGTCCAGCTTGTTGTCGTCCAGGAAACCTTCCATCCGGGCGGAGAGGGTCGCCACCTTGTCCAGCTGTTCGGCGGAAATACCCGAAACGTCGAAAACGCCCTTCAGCTGGTCGCGCCTGCGGGAGATTTCGGACTCGCTCACCGGCCGCCCGAAAAGATCCGCCAGTTCGTAGTGGTCCACGAGCACGCCCAGCTCCCGGTACAGCGCCAGGTCGGCGGTTCCCAGATTGAAGAAGCCGTGGGCACGGTAGCCCGCGATGCCTACATGGGCCGACGACAGTGCCTTGCGCACCCGGATGGCACCTACCCAATCCTGATCGATGTCGGGTCGCACGATGACGTGGTAGTTCCGGATGCCCGATTTGTACAGGTTGGATGCGTTCAGATTGACGCCACACACCGAGTTGAGCCGGATCTTCCCGCCGTCGTAGGGCAACTCGGGCAGGCCCCAGAGCAGTATGGGCTTTCCGGTTTCCTTGGCGATCTCCAGCGCGAGATGACCCAGATGGAAGGTGCCGGAAATGATCGCCACCGCATCCACCCTGCCCGCCGCCAATTGGGCTGCGGCCTTGCGGGCGTCCTCAAGCTCGATCACCAATTCCTCGGGACCGACCAGCTCGACATTTTCCAGGGCAGCCAGTTCCTTCCGGATACCGGTCCAGATGTCTCCTGCCGCCTTCCAGTCGAAGGTCTTGCGGGCGAGGCAAACCACGCCCAGGGTAATGCGTTGTTTCATGTTGTGTCCTTATCCTTATTCCTATCCTTTTACGGCTCCGGCCGTCAGGCCCGAGATGATCTTGTCGTGGAGGAAGGCGTACACGGCGACGCTCGGCACGATCGAAAGCACGATCGCCGCGAACATGCCGGTATAGTCGGTGACAAATTGGCTGGTGAAGAAGCGGATGCCCAACTGTATGGTCCGGGAGGATACGCTGGAGGTCAGGAGCATGGCCATGATGAATTCGTTCCAGGCATAGATGAAGCAGAAAGTACCCGCGGTCACCAGGCCGGAACGGGAAAGGGGCAGGATTATGTTGGAGAAG
>CAXNJE010000184.1:0-6220 GCA_964202565.1 Breznakiellaceae bacterium
AGAAGGAATTCCTCTTCCTTACCAATTCGAGCGAACGGTCTCCGGCCGAACTGTCGCAAAAGCTGGACCGTCTTGGCATCAGGGTGGGCCAGGAACACTTCTACACCAGCGCCCTGGCCACCGCCACCTTCCTGGCCGCCCAGGTACCCGGTGGTTCCGCCTACGTGATCGGCGAACCGGGGCTGATAAACGCCCTGTACGACGCAGGCTTTACCATGAACAACGTCAACCCCGACTACGTGGTCGTCGGCGAAGGCCGCGGCTATGGGCTGGAAGCCCTTGAACGGGCCGTCAAGCTGGTGCGGGGTGGCGCCCGCCTTATCGGCACGAACCCGGACCTGAACGGCCCCTCCGAAAACGGCATAGTCCCCGCCTGCGGAGCCCTTGTGGCCCCCATAGAGCTGGCCGCCGGGGTAAAGGCCTATTTTGTAGGCAAGCCCAATCCGCTGATGATGCGCAACGCCATGAAAAAGCTCGGCGTCCGTCGCGAGGAGACAGCCATCATAGGCGATCGCATGGACACCGACATAGTCGCCGGAGTCGAATCGGAGATCGAGACCGTCCTCGTCCTCTCCGGCGTCACGGATACCGACGAGATAGGTAAATTCGCCTACCGGCCGCGCCACGTGCTGGAAGGCGTCTTCGAGATCCCGGAGTAAGCGCCCATGGTCATTCCGTACATCAAATCATTGACCCCGGAGCTGGAAGAACGCATCAGGCGAAATCCCAGCCTGAACATCGACAGTTTCATCATGCCCTCCCCCTTCGTTACGGACGAGAGCATGGAGAAGGATTACCGGTATTCCTACGTCTGGGAAGAAGAGCGGGAAATACTGGGCTTCCTGGAAACCTGGTCCAACAAGGCCAAGACCAGGCTGCACATCTACAAGCAGGTTACCAGTCCCTTTGGCAGGAGCAAGGGCGTGGGGTCGGCGTTCCTGATCAAACTGGCCGAGGAAGCCCCCGGTGAAGCGGAAATCGACATCTGTGTCTGGGAACGGCAGACCGAATCGGTAACCTTTTTCAAGCGCCGGGGCTTCGCCGAAAAGGAAAGGTTGGCTTGGAGGGCCCTCAGTTTCATCCGTATGCAGGGGGACCCAAAATCCATTCTGGAGACGACGAGACAGGCCGGGATAGAGACGGGAACCGCAGAAGAACTGGGTAAAATCCGGCATGACGCCAAAAAAGCCATACGCCTTATCGCGGACATGGCGGGTGCCCTCAGCGCGGAGAATTGCAGCCGCATAATAGAAGACATAAACCGCGAGACCACCGCCCTGGTGAATACCCTCAACCTGTTCCGCGACTCGGTGCAGCGCTTCCGTACCGTCAACCTCAAGGAACTGGTACTGGACCGCATAGTCCCCATGGTCGAACATTCGCCCGTACCCTGCGAGCTTCTCCTCCGTTTCGCCCCCGGTTCGGGGGAAGCCCGGGCCCACTACCTGGAGGCTGCCCGGGCAATCGTCAACCTGGTATCCAACGCCCTGGACGCCATCAGGTCTGCCAACCGGAAGGGGCTGCTGTCCATCTCCATCGAGGAAAGCGGCGCCTGGGTGATATTGTCTGTGGAGGACAACGGAATTGGCATCGATGCCGGCAGGCTTGAAGCAGGACCCGATGGCCGTCCCCGCTTCGTGGGAGTCACAACCAAGGCCGCAGCGGGTGAGGGCCAGGGCACCAGACAAATTTATGCTACCTTCGGAGCAGAGAACATCTCCGTCAAGAGCGAGGCCGGTAATGGCGCCCGCTGGACCATCCGCATGCCAAAGGTGGAAGAGCGGGAAGAAAGCGTGCTGCGCGCCCTTGAAACCCGCTGGGCAGAATTCCGTGCCCTCACCGAATCGGATGAATCCACAAGCACCTCGGACCATTCGGCCATATCGGCCCTGATCTGGCGCAACAGAAAGCTCGACATACTCGTCTGGGACCTGGTGCTGCAATTCTCGCGGAACAACAATGTTCGGGAACTGTACCGGTCCTTCCTGGCCTACAGGCACGGCGCGATTACGGCCGGCACCTTCAAAACCGAGCTGGAACAGGCCAAGACAGAATCCAACGAACTGCGCCGCTGGTTGTTGGACGCCTCGCGGATACTCAGGAAGGGCGATGCTGTACTGGACCGACTGGCGCCAATGCCGGAATGGGCGGGCATACGCTTCAAGGCTTACGGGCAGGCCCTGGAGCGTACCGTCATTTTCACCCTGAATCCGGCTTCGGGCGATTTTGGCGCGACGGACCGCAAACTGGCCGAACACGCCGACTTTGTCCCCTATCTGGGCGCTACCCGCGACACACTCCTACGGGGTGAATTTTTTGGCGATGTGCAGAACCCCTCCAATCCCGTCCAGCTGGGTGTCTGGGAGATGGGCAACCCCGACGACGCCAGGCGCAAGGCCGGCCTTGTCAGGGCAGGCGCGCGCCGGCTCATCGAAATGGGCGTGAAACCGGAGAAAAAGCTCCTCTTCTACGATGCCACCTGGCGTCGGGGCAATCTGGACCTGGACGTGAACCGTCCCCGCACACTGCTTTCCGTAGCCGACATCAAGGACCACGAATTGGGCGAGTTGCTGGTAGAGGTGGATGAGGAATTCATGGAATACATCAGCGCGGATTGATGCCATGCGTCCTGGGGTTAACTCTCGACCTTCGGCGCACTGGCGGGTCAGCGCGCCGCAGAGCGTGCCTTGAAGAGCCGGTCGTTGATGGCGTCGCCCAAGCCTCCTGCGGGAACCCTTTCCGCCAGGATCCCTGTAACCTTCAACCCGTCCAGCTCGTGCAGGATCTTGAAAAGCCTCGCGGCGGCCTCCACAGGATTCCCCTCTTCCGAAAGCACCTTGCTTATCGGCTGTTCCAATTGCCGCCCGGCCGAGACAAGGGATTCCGGTGGGCCCTCAAACCCACGGAAAAACCTGTCCCGGCTCTGCCCGTCAAAAAAAAGCAGGGCGATACCGGGTTCGGCTACCCTTTCGCGGGGCAGGCTACCGTACGGAAAGAGCTCCAGTGGCGCACGCGGCGCATAGTGGCTGGTGAGCAGGCCCGGGGATACCGCCGCTGCGGAGACGGGACCGCTTTCGGAGTCGGGCTTCGAAGTGAGAACGCTCACCGGACCTATTACCGCTTCGATGCATTCCCGGGGCATGCCGCCGGGTCGCAAGATGGTTGGTACCGGTGAGGTGAGGTCCAGGACGGTGGATTCCACGCCCACCTCGCAGGGACCTCCATCGACGATGAAATCGATGCGGTCCCCCAAGGTATCGGCGACGTGTTGCGCGTCGGTGGGGCTGATATAGCCGAAGGGGTTCGCGCTGGGGGCGGCGACCGCCCCGGTGGATAAGGCGATAAGCCAGAGCGCCACCGGGTGGGCGGGGAAGCGTACGGCTACGGTCGGCAGGCCGCTGGTGGCGAGGTCGGGGATGATGGCTTTCTTGGGGAGTATGAGCGTGAGCGGTCCGGGCCACAGACGTGCGGCGAGGGCATGGGCGAAGCTGGCTGCCGCCGAAGCCAGCAACGAGAAATCGGCGATTTTATCCAAAGTGGCAAGGTCCGCGATGTGCACGATGAGGGGGTCGAAGGTGGGCCTGCACTTTGCCTCGAACACGCGTGCCAGGGCAACGGGATCGTACGCGTTGGCCCCCAGACCGTAGACGGTCTCTGTGGGCAGGGCGACGAGTTTGCCCGCGACTAGGGCTGAGGCGGCTGTTTGCAAGTCGGTTTCGGAAACGGAAAGCATACGCATTGTTCGGCTTCTTATAGCATATTTCCGGCGCCAGTGCCCACCGGTGGTGGCCGGGCGGAGTCCGGGGCCCTTGCCTCGAAGGCCCCCGGCGTGCTAGCTTTCGTGTCGATAACGGAACAGCCTTCGGCCCATATAAGCCCCGAAATTCGGTTGGGGCGTCTCTACCGGGTAGCCGACGGCGGAAGGTCCTTGTACCTTTCCGCCCGAAAACATCCCGTCTATGGGCTCGCGAACTCAACTCGGCCAGGTCGGCAACGATCTGCGTTTTCGTCTATTCAGGCGATATCCGGGGGGCCGGCGGCGTTCTCTGACGCTAGCGTCGGGAGGAGCCTGGTTCATGAAAGTCGCCATAATTTTTGGTTCAAGTTCCGACAAAGCCGTCATGAAGAAAGCCGCCGACGTATTCCGCGATTTCGGCGTTGAATTTTCCGCCCACATACTTTCAGCCCACCGCGTGCCCGAACTCCTTAAAAAAACCATCGCCGAACTCGAGGCGGGGGGCGTGGAGGTTTTCATTGCCGGTGCCGGTCTGGCAGCCCACCTTCCCGGGGTCATCGCCTCGTTGAGTTCGGTACCCGTCATCGGGGTGCCCATTTCGTCCGGCGGCCTGGGGGGCCTGGACGCCCTGCTGGCCATCGTACAGATGCCCAAACCCATTCCGGTGGCCACCGTCGGAGTGGACAACGCCGCGAATGCCGCCCACCTCGCCTGTCAGATACTCTCGCTCAAATACCCTGAACTAAAGACCAGGCTCGAAGCCTTCCGGATTAAAATGAAGGCAGATTTCGCCGCGGAAAACGCACAAGAAATGGAACTGTGAAAAGGAGTGGAACTGTGAACAAGAAGGAACAGCTCTACGAGGGCAAGGCCAAGAAGGTTTTCGCCACCGACGATCCCGACCTGGTGATCATCCACTACAAGGATGACGCGACGGCTTTCAACGGCGAAAAAAAAGGCAGCATCGAGGACAAGGGCGTGATGAACAACAGCATCACCGCGGGCCTGTTCACGTTGTTGGGCAGCAAGGGTATCCCCACCCATTTTGTCGAAAAGCTCTCCGACCGGGACTGCCTGTGCAAGAAGGTCCGTATAGTTCCGCTGGAAGTGATCGTACGCAACGTCGCCGCCGGTTCCATGGCCAAGCGACTGGGCATCGCCGAGGGTACGGAGCTGAAGACCACCGTTTTCGAGCTTTCCTATAAGGACGACGCCCTCGGCGACCCGCTCATCAACGACTGCCATGCGGTGGCCATAGGCGCCACGAGTTTCTGCCAGCTCGAGGAGATCTACCACATCACCGCCCGTATCAATGAGGTACTCAAGGATTTTTTCCTGGCCCGAGGGATACGGCTCATAGACTTCAAGCTGGAATTCGGCGTCACAAACCAGGGCCAGCTCGTGCTGGCCGATGAGATATCCCCCGACACCTGCCGTTTCTGGGACGCGAAGACCGGCGAGAAACTCGACAAGGACCGTTTCCGCCGCGATCTGGGCAACGTGAAGGAAGCCTATATCGAAATCCTCAAACGGATGGGTACATGAACGACGACAAGCTGCACGACGAGTGTGGCGTTTTCGGTGTCTTCGCGGGTGATCGCAACCGGAACGTGGCACCCTTGGTGTATTACGGCCTCTTTGCCCTGCAGCACCGGGGACAGGAAAGTGCGGGCATAGCCGTCTCCCGGGGCGGACCTATTGAATGCGTTAAAGGCATGGGTTTGGTGGGCGACGTGTTCGACCCAAAAACCCTGGAAAAGATGGAAGGCTGCATCGCGGTGGGGCATGTGCGCTATTCCACCGCGGGATCCAGCGTCATCGAAAACGCCCAGCCCTTCATGAGCCGCTTCAAGCTGGGTTCCATCGCGGTGGCCCATAACGGCAACCTGACCAACGCCGACGTGGTGCGGGAGCTTCTGGAGGACGCGGGCGTCGCCTTCACCTCCACCAGCGACAGCGAGGTGATCGTCAACCTGATAGCGAAGAATTATAAAAAGGGCATTGAGAAAGCCCTGACCGATACCATCCAGTTCATCAAGGGTTCCTACGCCCTGGCGGTCATGACCGAACACGCGCTTATCGGCGCCCGGGACCCCAACGGCATCCGCCCCCTCTGCCTGGGGAAAATCGAGGGTGGCTGGGTGCTGGCCAGCGAGTCCTGCGCCATAGACGCGGTGGGCGGCGAATTCGTGCGCGACATCGCCCCGGGCGAGATCGTCATAATCGACGACAACGGGGTCCTGTCCTTCGAGTTCGGGGAAAAGACGCCCAAGGCCACCTGTTCCTTCGAGTACATCTATTTTGCCCGGCCCGACAGTTCCATAGACGGCATCGACGTGTATGCGTCGCGCATACGGGCGGGAGAAATACTGGGGCGCGAGTCGACAGTGGTGGCCGATCTCGTTATCGGCGTACCCGATTCGGGCGTACCGGCAGCCATAGGCTACGGACGCGCGACGGGCACCCCCTTCGGCTTGGGAATAG
>CAXNJE010000185.1:0-6108 GCA_964202565.1 Breznakiellaceae bacterium
ACACGGTTCCCGTCAGTGTCCGCCCAGGCGAGGAAAGGGGTAGAAGGCGGATCGGCGGTGAATTCCTGGTACGCGGTGTGGCTGGAAATCTTCCATTCACCGTCGCGTTGCTCGAACGCGAAGGAGCGGAAAAAAGGTTCCGTCTCCGAGATGTAGGTGCGCTCCGCTTTTACCCCTGCCGCAACCGCTACATCGTTTTGGATGGTCATCTCCAAACCCGAAATATACTTACGTAGGTTCTGGTTCTGCATCAGCATGGAAATATTCTTCATCATCGCGTCCCGGTCCAAAAAACGCTCGACCTGTCCGACGGTCCGGATCACCGTATAACGCGCGTCCGGCCAGTAACAGGCTTCATAGGTGTCAGGGTTCCAGTCGCGAACCGACGCGAGCCACTTGGCCATGAGTGCGTCGAGGGCTACGGTCGGGGCAGGCTCCTGTTGTGCGGACTCGGCTTCACGGGGGCCAACGTCAGGCTCAGGAATCGACGAGCACGCGATAAGTACCAAGGCGGTCAAAGCCGCGACGAAGGGTTTGAGGAAGGAAGGGGGCAAGAAAGGACGGATGATTTTTCGGGTTTTCAAGGTGGCCTCCAATTTGTCATTTGGAGTGTTACGCCAGGGTGCGGTGTTCGGGTTCTGCTTCTGGTTCGAAATCTACCCTTTACCAAGTTTAAGACCGTAGGGGACAGCTGTCAAATTGCAGGGGGAGGAATCAAACGCCAGCGGAGCGGCGCATGGAATGGCCGCTCCGAATCGTGTGCTAGGCGGTGCGTTTGGTACGGAATTTGTCGATGGTGACCGCCAGGATGATGACGATGCCACGGATAACCATCTGCCAGAAAAAGGATACGTTCATGAGCGTCAGGCCATTGTTCAGAACCGCCATGATGAGGGCACCAAACAGGGTACCGAGCACGCTGCCGATACCACCGACAACGCTTGTACCGCCAAGGATGACCGCAGCAATTGCGTCCAGCTCATAGCCGTTTCCCAGGAGTCCCGAAGCGCTGTAGAGCCGGCTGGCGGTCATGACGCCTGCCAGTCCACACAGCAGGCCGGACATGCCATACACGAACATCAATACGAAGCCGACCTTGATTCCGGTCAGCCGGGCGGCCTGCTCATTGCCACCGACCGCGTAGATACGGACACCAAGGATGGTCTTGCGAAGCAGGAACCAAGTCAGGACTACCACGCACAGGGCGATGATCACCAACCAAGGGATGGGTCCGAGGTAATTATTGCCGATCCAGGCGAAGTTGAGGTTATTGTTGATAATCGTCGTGCCATCGGGGATCAGGTAGGAAAGGCCTCGAATGGTCGTCATCGAACCCAGTGTCGCGATGAAAGGCGGCAATTTTACATAAGCCACCAACGCACCGTTGATCAGGCCCATAAGCAGGCCCGCCAGTATCGGGAACAGCACGGTACCCCATTGGAGCGACGGATTCAGGGAGGTCATCACACCTATGACGGCGGTCGTCGCCAGGATCGAACCAACGGAAAGATCGATGCCTCCCGTCAGGATGACCAGGGTCACACCTACTGCAAGGACTATGTTTATGGACGCTTGGCGGAGGATGTTGACCAAGTTGTTGGTCGACATGAAATTCGGCGTCAGGAAGGTGAACAGCAGGACTATGCCGACGAGGACCGGGAGTATTCCCAGGTCCCGCATGATCCTGCGCGCGGCGGTTCTGCGTTCGAGCGTGTTTTTCGTTTCCATCTTGGACTCCTGGCTCAGCTTTTCGCCGCGTAGGCGCTCTGGGGCGGCTCGACGCCAGTGGCGTAGGCCATTATCTTTTCCTGTGTAATTTCCGACTTCCCGGACAATTCGGCGACAATACGTCCGTCACGCATCACCAGGGCACGCTGCGCGATGCCTATGACCTCGGGAAGCTCGCTCGATATGAAGATTACCGCCACACCCTGGCTGGCAATCTCGCCGATCAGTTTGTAGATCTCGCTCTTCGCACCGACGTCTACGCCTCGGGTCGGCTCGTCCAGGATGAAGGCCTTGGGTTTGATTTCCAGCCAGCGCGCCAGAAGCAATTTCTGCTGGTTACCGCCCGAAAGCGAAAGCGCGGGGGTGCGCGGACTGGCGATGCGGATACGCAGGCGGTCGATGGCCGTACGCGTGATCGCGTCGTTCTTCCGGTTCGACAGGATGCCGGCAGACGAGGTGCTGCCCATTATGTTCATGGTTATGTTCTCGTGCCCGGACATTTGGAGAAACAGGCCGAGCGTCTTGCGGTCTTCGGGTACGTAGCCGATCCCATAGCGTATGGCGTCACCGGGTGACTCGATCGATACCTTGATTCCATCGATCAGCACTTCCCCTCCGGTTTTTTTGTCGGCGCCAAAAATGAGGCGCGCCAGCTCGGTCCTCCCGGAACCGACCAAACCTGAAATAGCCAGGATTTCACCACCGGCCGCCCGGAAACTAGTGGGTTTGACGCGCTTGCCGTCCGTCAGTCCCCGGACCTCGATGCGGCCTTCGATCCGTTCGCCGCTGACTTCGTGCTTGTAGAAATCAGTGAGCGAGCGCCCCACCATCATGCGGACGATTTCCGCGTTATCCAGATTTGGCTTGCGCAGGGTACCAATATACGCGCCGTCCCGCAGTACGGAGACCTGATCCGCGATTATCGAGACTTCCGCCAACCGATGGCTGATGTAAATGATGGCCATGCCTTTTGAACGCAGCGAAAGGATCAGCTCGAACAGACGCTCCGTTTCCCTGTCGCTTAATGCTGCGGTAGGTTCATCCATGATAAGGATCTTGCCGTTATGGACGATGGATCTGGCAATCTCGATCTGCTGCTGTTCGGCGATGCTGAGGGTTCCCGCAAGGACGTCCACGGGGAACGAGGATCCCAGCTTTGCCAGGGCCTCCGCCGATTTCTGTGCCATGTATGCCCGGTCGACCAGGCCGAAACGTCCGGGCTCGTTCCCCATGAAGACGTTTTCCGCTACCGTGAGCGAGGGCGCGATGTTCAGTTCCTGGTTGATCAGGTTCACGCCCAGTTTCTGCGCCTTGAGCGGATTCTCCATCTTGACCGCTTCGCCGTTGAGGATGATCTCCCCGCTATCGGGTTCGTAGACGCCCGCCAGCAGTTTCATCAGCGTGCTCTTGCCCGCGCCGTTTTCCCCCATAAGGACATGGACCTCTCCCCGCCTGATCTCGAGCGAGACGGAGCTAAGCGCCAGGACTCCCGGAAAGCTTTTGGATATATCGCGGACGGTCAGGATCACGTCGTTCGATTCGTTCGGCATTGCCTTTCCTTGCATGCGCAAACGGGGAGCCCCGCATGAGGCTCCCCGTACTTGCCGGGGCTATGCGCCCCCGGACTCAGGGCTTGGTCCAACCTTTGTAGCTGGCCAGGTTATCCCGGGTGATAAGGGAGGTCGGTATCAGGATCATTGGATCGGCGGGTTTCTTTCCGCTCTTGATATCCCAAGCCACTTCGACGGCTTTCATCGCCATGGTGTAGGGATCCTGGGAGGCGCTGGCCGCGAAGGAACCGTTGGGTTCGGCCAAAGCGACCTGCGCATCGGGAGCGCCGTCAACGCCGACCACGAACATTTCCTTCTCGCGCTTGGCTTGCTTCATGGCCAATTCGCAACCGATACCGGTGGGATCGTTGATGGCAAAGACCGCATCGATCTTGGGGAAAGCAGTGAGCAGGTCGGTCATGACCCTGAGTCCGCCTTCACGGTTGCCACCGGCATTCTGGTTCTCGGAAAGGATCTTGATGTCGGGATATTTCGCGAACACGTCCTTGGCGCCTTTCACGCGATCAATGACCGCGGAAACGGGCGGGCCGTTGGCGATGACGACGTTGCCCTTGCCGTTCAGGCGCTTGGCTATGTACTCGCCGCCCTGCTGGCCGGCCTGATAGTTGTTGGAGGTGACCATGGCGTCAACTCCGCCGTCGGCATTCACATCCGCGGCCACGACGATGATCCCGGCGGCCTTGGCTTTCTTGACAGCCGGTGCAATGCCTGCGGTGTCGGCGGCGTTAAGGATGATCAGGTCCACACCGGCGGCGATGAAGGTATCGATCTGGCCGACCTGGGTATTGAGGTCGTAGCCCGAGGAGACAACAGTCACCTTGGCATTGGCGTCTATTTTCTTGGCAGCGTCCTCAACACCCTTGCCCATGGTGTAAAAGAAAGGGTTGCCCAGATCGCCGAAGGTTGCGGCCACGGTCAAAGCTTTCGCTTTGCCACTCTGCTGTTGGCCGGCTGCGAACGATACGCCTGCGACAGCCAGAGCACAGAGAAGTACGAGTGCGATTCTTTTCATGAATTCCTCCTTGAAAATCTGCGGGTCCCGAATGGACCCGACTCGTTCATCCTACGGGGGCTTCGGCCGGACGTCAAAAACATTCGCAGGTATTGTGACAATCGTCATCATTGCCAGCCTTCGATCCCGTAGCGGGTGACGTTGGAGGCGTCGATCAGGAACACCGGCACCAGTACCGTTGGTTCCACTTCCTCGCCCTGCAAGATCCGGTACGCGACCTCGGCGGCCGTCCGCCCTATCTCCACCGGCGATTGGGCGGCGGTCGCGGTCATGCGCCCTTCCGCGATCATCTTCTTGGCGTAAGGCGCCCCATCGATCCCGTAGACCAATACCTTGCCGGCGAGACCTGCCGAATCCAGGGCGGCGATGGCACCCGTGGCCATGGGGTCATTGGTGGCGAATACAACGTCAATGCGAGGAAAGGACTTGAGGATGGTCTCCATGACAATGAGAGCTTGTTCGATATTCCCGTCACCCGAATAGCGGGACACAACGATATAGTTACCGTCGGATGGAAGGGTCTCCATGAAACCGGAGGTCCGGTCGATGGCCGATTTTGCCTGTAAATGGTCGATGAGGGCTATGCGGGCACGTGGCAGTCGCGCGGCCAGATCCCCCGCCAGGAGTCGGCCGGCACGCAGATTGTCCGACGCTACCATACAGTCCACCAGGTCCAAGTCGAAGACCGGGGCATCGACATTTATGACAGGGATACCAGCCCGTCGGGCCGCTTCCAGAGCCGGCTTGACCAGGCGCCAATCAACCGGATTCAGGAAGATGGCGTCCACCCCCATCCGGATCAGGTCCTCTATCTGGTCGATCTGCTTCAGTTGGTCGCTGCCGGGATCGTATGAGACCAGCTTGTCGCCCCGGGCTTCCACGATTTCCCGAATGCCATCGTCCAGAGCGACGAAGAAGGGATTCACCATGGTCATGTAGGTCGCACCGAAAACGAGGCGACCCGAGGCGGGCTTAGCGGGCGCACAGGAAAGCAAAATGAGGGTGACCAGGGCGGACAATACCACGGCTGCCTTTTCCCCGGCCCGGGCTGCTGCCTTAACAGCGCTTGTCTTTGCCGCGGACGCGGTCATGGCCGGTGGCACTGAGGGGGTTTGTCGCTCCATGGCTACTCCTTGAGGAAGGCATTGACCGCGCGGTCTATCCGGTTCAGGAAGTTGCGCAGACTGGAAGCCGACTGCGGCCGCTCCGCCTGGATGGCGCGCGATGCCAACTCCAGCGCTGCGGCGTGCTTGCGGAAGCGGGGTACAACGATGGATTCGCGCACGACACGGTCCAGCATCGTCGGGTCCAAGGGTTCCTCCGTGCCGGAAATATGCCGCCGCAGTATTTCTCCCGCACGGTCGGTGAACAGCGCGTCCCGGCGGGCGGGAAGCCCCTGCGAATTGGCCAGGATTCGGTAGGAGGCTTCTTCGTCCGCGGTCAGGTGCTTCAGGACTTCCCAGGCCGCCTCCTTGCGCGGCGACCTTCGCGACATCCCGATGAGGAGGACCTTCAACTCGACGGCGTTGCGGCCTGCCGGCCCCCGCGGCATGGGTAGGGCCCGCCACTCGAAATTGCCGAAACGCTGGATACTATAGGGGTAGTAGCGGTAGGCCCGGTACGACGAATAGCGGAAGGGCGCGAATAGCACGCGGCCTGATTCGAAGTCAGGCACCATCGTCTCCTGTGTCAGGGCTGCCAGACGCAAGAAAAAATCGACCGAGTCGATCACTCCATCCTTGTCGAAGGCGGCTGAGGGACCGGCGGGGTCGAAGAGGAGTTCCCCGTTGGAGTATG
>CAXNJE010000186.1:0-5950 GCA_964202565.1 Breznakiellaceae bacterium
AAACAACATCCGGAACGGCTGATTTCATAAAACAAGCTTGCATGTCGACCTCACGATGACAAATATTAATATATTTTGCATAAATATTGAAAATATGTCAAGCAAAACATTTTATAAGCATATTTATGCAATTATTCCGATAATTTCCATGAATGCCGTTGCTATAGGGTTGCGGCTCAACTTGACGCCGCCTCACGCGGGTGCTAAACTTTCCGCTATACCGAAAAGGGGGGCGATCCATGCAGGAGACGCTCGAAGCGACAGAATTGCTTGAAGCTTATGACGAAATGGACGAAGGCGACGACGATGTACACAGCTGCAAGATATATTGCGCCAATTGCATCCATTGCAAGCTTGTTCCCTCAAGGCCCGAAGGCGACGAGCGATACTTTTTACGCGTCCGTTGCGCTGCGGGAAAGTGGAAAAAGAAGCTGGGCGAGGAGAAGGTGTACAAGTACTGCACCGTCGCCCGCCGCAGCATCCGTTCGTGCGACAAATACGAGGAAATGGGGGAGTCCAAAGACTTCATCAGGGACTTGAAGAAAAGCCTCCCCGTCAAGGACGAACTCTACATCTACTGAAGCGCAAGGCGGTACGAATAATGATTTCCTTTCAGATCAAACAGGGACAAAAGTCCCTGCTCGTTTTCTTCGTTTTGGTTGCTTTATTGACTACCTTGTTTGTTGCATCCTGCGCTTCGGCACCCACGCCCATACCGGAAGCTTTGGGTCCCTCGGAACTCTTGCAGAAGGGCCAGGATTTCTCGGAACGCAATAATTACCAGGAAGCTATCCGGTACTACCAGGCGGTGCTCGACCGTTTCAGCAGCGACCTGACCTACATCTGCACCGCAGAGTATGAGATAGCCTTCATCCACTATAAGCAGAAGCAAATGGATCAAGCCGAGGCCGGTTTCCGGGCCTTGCTGAAACGCTACGATTCCCCCGATGCTGCCCTGCTACCGGCCCAATTCCGCGTATTGTCCGAAAAATTGCTGACAAAGATCGAGCAGGCCAAATAGGACCACTGGTTGTTGGCATGGGGCCAACAGCCGGGATCAGCCGCCATCATCCTGAGAGAGCCTCACTGCGGCAGAATGATGACGTTCAGTTTCAAATCCTTGGCTTTTGCAGCCTCGTCCACCATTTTTTTGCTCACCGAACCCTGCTGTCGCGGGTGCGGAGGCGCATCGCCTATCAGAATCACAATGCGCTCGTCCGCCGCCCAGGGGAAACCAGTAGCCGCCGCAAACAGCGCCTCGTGCACAACCTCCGGAATATCGCGGCCCCCGGATACCCTTATCGCGTTCAGGGTTTTCTGGAATACCCCGAACTCGCTGGTGAAACGTTCGATTTTCGTTACATATTCCTCGAAATAATCCTTATAGAGTACCATCCCGATACGGAAGGAGCTGAAATCCGCGATGATCTCGCTGAGCATGGGTATGAGCATGCGCCGCACGGAATCGATGTCATCCTTCATGCTGGAGGTAGTGTCCAGGGCGACAACCAGATCGACAGTCTTGCCCTTGGCGTCTTCCAGGATTTTCTTGATCTTGGGTACCACGTCGTCGGCACCGGTGGAGAACACCACCTCGCCCCGGCCTGCTACCGCCAGCTCCGTAAAAGCCTCCACCGTATCCTTCATGAAATTGCCTTCAGGCGGACCTTCCAGCGGCTTCTGCGTCACCCTCAGTATGAAAGGATTATCCTTGAACCCAGCCCGGTAATCGCCAAAGGGCAATTCAAAGGCCCGCACGTTCAGATAGGTACCATCCAGCACGTAGGTTTCCCCATGGCGCCCCCAGGAATAGCCGTACAGGACTATGTACGGTATGCGTATATGAAAGGCATCGCCAAAGGCTGCGTCCTTTTCCGGGGTGGAATCGATGAGGGACCAAATCTTGTTTTCCCGGGGGATGGGCAACCCATCGATGACGCGTACCTCATCGCCGTTGGTGGCTTCCCAGTCTGCCGCGCGGTAGGCGTAATTGTCCGCCTGGCCCTTCGGGTCGCGGGTGGATTCGGTAAGCAGGACCGATGAAATGCCGGGTTTCTTACGGATGAACAGGTGGTACCCGCCATCCACGCGCTGTTCGATACGAAGGTCTTCTGTCGAAACAGAAAGATCGGCGGCGTAAAGGAATTCCACGCCCAGACCGAGGGTCAACAAGCACGCTACAAGCATGATCCCGGACGGCTTCTGAGGCGAACTTTCAGTATTCATACAAACTATATCGGCAGGATGGGGAAAGCTTAGCAGGGTCTTATCTCGCCACAGAGGCACCGGTGCCTTATGGGCCAGTCCGACCAATGGGCGCGTCAATATTGTAATTCCATACCGAACCAAAACTCGGTGAGTCCAGGCAATCCATGCAGTTACGATGCTCATGTCAACCTTGACCAGAGTGTACCTGGCAGATATTATGATCATATGTTCATAATTACCAATTCCGTAAGGACCGCTGTATGGCCAGGCCGCTGAACGAACGGAGACTTGGCGCGCCCATTCCGCCCAGGGTCTTGAAACCAGCCGGCATACCCGCCCGCGAGCTGGAAGAAGTGCGCCTCGGGCTCGACGAGGCGGAAGCCCTCCGTCTGGCGGACCTCGAAGGCCTCTACCAAGAGGCAGCTGCTCGATCCATGGGCGTATCGCGCCAGACCTTCGGCAGGATAGTGGAGACTGCCAGGCGCAAGATCGCGGACGCGGTACTGAACGGTAAGAGTCTCCGCATAGACGGGGATATGACTTCCATTTCTGAACAAGGAGCACCCATCGTGAAAATCGCCGTACCCTCAAGAAACGGACTAGTGGACGAGCACTTCGGTCACTGCAAGGAATTTCTGGTATACCGCCTCGAAAACGGTGCACTCATCGACGAGGCGACCATACCATCGCCCCAGGGTTGTGGCTGCAAGACGGGGATTTCGGCGGAACTCGCCCGGGCAGGCGTAAGCCACCTGGTCGCCGGGAACATGGGTGAGGGAGCCGTACGCGTACTCAGCTCCCACGGCATCAAGGTTGTCCGTGGCGCCAGCGGAGAAGCACGCGCCGCAGCACAGGCTTTCGCCCACGGCACGCTGCAGGATTCGGGCAAAGGCTGTGTGGAACACGCCGATGGTGCCCACAGCCACGAATGTAATCATTAATCACAGGAATTACTTGCTGGAAAAGGCAGAATAGATACCCAAGCTTAAGGCGGGGAGAAAACTCCCCGGAGCGGCCGACGGGAGTCGAACCCGCGTCACGAGCTTGGGAAGCTCGGGTAATACCGTTATACGACGGCCGCTCCAGGGAGTCTTGTCCCAATGACTCTAGCCGATTGAAGAGACCCTTGTCAACGCGGAATCGAGCATGGAATCGATGCGTACCTGAAGATCGTCATATTCGAATGGTTTTAGCAGTACCTCGAAGGGGATGTAAAAATCGGGGCGAAGGAATCCGGAGGTCACCAGAACACGAACATTCGGACAAAAACGTTTCAGGAAGCGGATCCAGTAATCTCCGCCCAACAAGTCCATCCGATAGTCGGTTATGATAAAATCTATGGGATTATCCAGCAGTATCCTGATCGCACCCACACCTTCAGAGGCGACATGAACCTCGAAACCATGACGCTCCAGAAAATCGCGCATCGATAATCGCAATCCGTCCTCATCCTCTACGATAAGAATGACGGTCTTCGGGTCAGGCATCGATGCGATGTTCTATCTTTACACTCAGATCGACTATGGTAGCGGTGAGCAAGTCAAAATCCAGGGGTTTCGCAAAGAAGGCATCCGCCCCATCCTCCAGAATCGAAATGCGTTCCTCGGGAATATCCAATCCGGTTATCGAGATGATGAAGGGTTTCCCGAAGGTTGGATCATCCTTGATTTTCCGGCACACTTTATGGCCGTCTACACCGGGCAAGTCTATATCCAGAATGACGAAACCGGGACGGGTTTCAGCTAGTGCCTTACCTGCTTCGAAACCGTCGAAAGCCTGCACGATAGTGTAGCCTGGCAATTTTTTCTCGAACCAGCGTTTCAACAATCCGTTCAATTCCTGGTCGTCATCCACAACCAGGATGGTAGCCCAGTTGATATCGTCCTTCATCAAATCGGCCAACTCGTCCGGCACCCGCATGCCGCGTTTCTCGAGAAAAGACATCAATTCTTCCGCGTAGACGCGGTATTGGCCACCCGGTGTAGTGAAGGCCTTCAAATATCCATTCCGTATCCAATTGATGGCCGTCTGGTTCACGACACCGCAAATATTGGCTACTTCAAGCGCGGAAAATATGCGAATTTTCTTGTCGTTCCTGGACACGATTCCTTCCTTGTCGAAGTATGGGGATTCCCCTAATATCTTTTAACCAGGGCGCGGTCAACCGCACTGACAGTCTCAAAGCTTTATCTATTCCTTCCATTATGTCAATAGATATTGAGCCATTCTAAAAAATCTGGAATTTTTTTGGAATGGCTCTTGCAGTATTTTTACAAAATTTTATAAAGTAATGATTTGTAAAAATACTGCGGATCAGGTTGCTCTTTCACAACGAGTTTTAAAAGAAGTTCTGTAATTCTTACCCGTTTTCATCTTCCATCGCAAGACGTACCGCCGCGCCGGAAAAGCCCGCATCATGCAAGGCTTTGCGCATTTTTACATCCAGTGGCCCATGGTCAATGCCTGCAGTAGACAGGAAACGCCTTACCAGAGCGGCTTCCGCCTCGAAGCCGAAATCCCTACCTACGACCCGGTCTGCCACGGAAAGCGAAATTCCGCGTTTTCTCAAACCCGCAACCAATCTGACCCGGCCTTCGACCTTCCTCCTTATCCTGGAGGCCAACCAAAGCGAAGCAAAGCGCTCATCATCCAACAAGCCACTCTCCACCAACCTGTCCAGAACAAGAACCCGTACTTGAGAATCGATACCTTTTTTCTGAAGCTTCTGGTTTAAACCAGCATAGGATTGTTCACTCAATGCAATAAGCTGAAGGGCATTCCGTTCGGCATTATATGCGGAACCCGCCAAACGGAGCCGGGTTTCGAAATCATCGTCAACAACAGCCCCGACGGATAAATCATCACTTTCCGAGCCTGGGTCCTGGAGTAGCGTGATGCAGGAAATGCGCAATAAAAAAGAAGAGCCGTCCGACAACCCTATGCGCAGGATGTCCGGATCGGCTTCTTTCCCGACGGATGTAACCGTCATGCATTCCGACGCCCGAGGCGCCGCTGTCTTTAGCGCTTGGAGAACTGGAAGCGTCGGCGAGCACCACGCTGGCCGTATTTCTTCCGTTCAACCATACGGGAGTCGCGGGTCAAAAACCCGTTTGCCCTTAGGGAGGTATAGTTGGTCTGATCGACCTGGCACAATGCACGGGACAAACCATGGCGGCAAGCACCAGCCTGACCGTTCGGTCCACCACCTGCAACCTTGATAAGAATATCAAATTTGTTTTCGCTGGCGGTAACCATGAGCGGCTGCCTCACCTGCATGGCGTGTTCACCCTGTACGAAATACTGGGGAAGATCTTTTCCATTCACAGTTACTTTTCCGGAACCTTCGCGAAGAAAAACGCGAGCGACGGAAGTTTTTCTTCGACCGGTACCAATACCAAGATTCTTGATCACCTTACTACCCCTTGATTACAGCTCGACGGCTTGCGGATTCTGGGCCGCGTGCGGATGGGCGGAGCCCGCGTAAATCTTAACATTCTTGAGCAGCTTGCGGCCTAACGGGCCCTTTGGCAACATCCCCTTGATCGCGAGTTCCAAGGGTGTGGCGGGATTGCGCGCTGCCACAGCTTCGTAATTATGAGCCTTCAAACCACCGATAAAACCGGTGTGCTTGTAGTACATTTTATCTTGCCGTTTCTTGCCGGTAACGACAATCTTGTCGACATTGATCACGACTACATAGTCCCCAAGCTCATGATGGGGAGCACAAATGGCTTTTTCCTTG
>CAXNJE010000187.1:0-5841 GCA_964202565.1 Breznakiellaceae bacterium
GTTCGCATTTCTATAGTTGAACAGTATCGTTATATGTTCGCCAAATGAAACGGCTTTAGACAAGCTGGAGACCAGGTGAAGGGTAGGAGGAGTCCGATCAAAGCTGGATATCAACCCGCATTCAGTGGAGTTTCCGGACGACTATTAGCTGGTAAAGTCAAGACCATGATTCGTTCTGCTATCTATTCACCTAGGCGCGGCTGCAGGGCCTTATACAACGCACTGGGCAATCAACTTGAGTCCGTATAGGGTCAAGTCCGGTTCAACGAAGGTGAAAACCTCCGTAAGCGGGGCAACCACATTGCAGAGGCCTCCCGTAGCGATGACCTTAAGGTCCTCCCCGATCTCGGAGCGTATCCGCTTGATCATGTATTCCACCAAACCGGTAAACCCATAGACTATGCCTGCCTGGATGGCATGGACTGTATTCTGCCCGAAAGGCAGGGGTGGTGCGATAAGTTGGACAAAGGGGAGCTGTGCCGTATCCCGGGAAAGGGCATTTACCGCAGTAGCCAGCCCGGGGGCTATGGCGACACCGACCATGGTACCCGAACCATCAAGCACGGTGAACGTCAGTGCGGTGCCGAAATCCACTACAACGCAGGAAGACTTGCACTTGTCCCAAGCGGCTACCGCGTCGGCCACCAAGTCCGCTCCTACCTCGTACGGATTGACCACGGTGATGGGCAATTTACCATAAATTCCCGGGCCGACGATGATGGGATCCTGATGGGTGATCCGTTCGAGCATGGCGGCCATGGCACCTGAAAGGGACGGTACAACCGATGAAAGGCAGACCCGGTCAACCTTGAGGGGATCCAGGTCCGCATCCTGGAAGAGAGACCGGAAGATGGTGGCGTATTCGTCTTCGGTTTTCTTGGAAACCGTATGGATCCGCCAACTGGCTGCCAGTCGCTCATCCTTCCAAATTCCCGCGACTATATTCGAATTCCCCACATCGACCGTTAACAGCATACCCCCATCCTTCGGCATGCCCTGTGGCAGCCTTGCGCGGCATCATATCGAGAACACAGACATTTTTCCATACGGAGAGGTTCCTCACCCTCCAATCTTCCCCCCATCTCCTTGACCCCCGCTTGGGCTCCCGGTTAGGATCGGTGAATGGATAGGTCTTCCTCAGCTGCTTCTGTTTTTTCCCACGCCTTACGTGCCAGCGTGCCGGTATTTTTGGGCTATATCGCCATCGGCATAGGGTTCGGGCTCCTGGCGGTAAACGCAGGGTACCCTGCCTGGTTTGCGGTGCTCATGAGCGTCGTCATGTACGCTGGTGCCGCGCAATATATCGCCATCGGAATGTTTGCCGCTGGGGCTTCCCTGGGGGAGATGGCCTTGGTGACCCTGATCGTCAACCTGAGGCACGCCGCGTACGGCCTTTCCCTGATAGGTCCCTTCAAGCTCGTGCCCCGACTGCGGCCATACCTCGTTTTTTCCCTTACCGATGAAACCTACGCCCTGCTCAGTTCCGTGGGGGACAAGGAGAAAAGCAACGGCCTATGGATGTTCTTCGTTTCCCTGCTCGACCAATCCTACTGGGTGCTTGGAACACTGATAGGAGCCGTCGCAGGCTCTTTCCTTCCTTTCAGGCTTGAGGGGCTGGATTTCGCGCTCACCGCGCTTTTTATCGTCCTCACCATCGAACAGGTCCTGCGTGTCCGGGACCCCAAACCCTTCGTCGTTTCCGTGTTGGCAACCATAGCCGCTTCCCTCCTGCTCGGTGCCCGCAACTCGATTGTGGCCGCCATGGTGGCTTCCGTACTCGTCGTGGCCTTGCTGGAGCCGGGGGCGTTCAGAAAGACCGAGTCCAAGGATACGCCGTCATGACCAGCCTGCAAGACGCCGTCATCGCCGTTTTCGTCATGGCCGCCGTCATCCTGGCCAGCCGGGCCTTGCCCTTTCTGCTTTTCTCGCGCCGGAAGGCACCCGCCGCCCTGTCGTTCGTGGAACGCTACATGCCCCCCGTCGCCATGACCGTCCTGGCCGCCTCGTCCTTCGCGACCATACGCTGGGTCGAGTTTCCCTACGGAGGGCCGGAGGTGGTGGCAGGCATTGCTGTCGCCCTGGTTCATCTCTGGAAGCGCAATGCCCTGATAAGTATTTTCGGGGGAACCGGTTTATATCTTCTGCTGAGGTTTTTGTTGAAAAACTGACCAGTTTGGAATAAATATGCCGAACTTGGCGGCTTTTATGCAATAATTATGCATAAATATGCTTGACTAGCCAGTAAGCTCCATGCGAATCTAGCCCTTATGATAAAGGAAGATTTTCTCGTAACCGCCCATCTTGCCCACCTCGACCTGTCCGAAGCGGCTGTCCAGGCATCCTTGCCCGAGTTTGAGCGCATGCTCGGCTATTTCGCCGCCATGCGGGAAGCCGATACCGACAAAGCCGCTTTTGGTGGCCCCCTGCCGGAGCTCTCAAGTAACAACCTGGCTTCCAATCGAAACCAATTGCGCCAGGATGCAGCTAAGCCCTCAACCCTCGCGGATGCCTTGTTGAAAGGCGCAAACGAGCTCGAAGGCCGGTATCTCGTCGTTCCGAACGTACTGTAAATCCACGGAGGTTTCCGCCATGACGCAAACCGTCTTTCCCGACGGCTATGATAGCTATTTCCGTTCCTGGGAAGCCCGCATCGGAGCGTTCCTGGAATTCAGCCCCGAACCGCCAGCCTGTCCCCTTGATCCCTCCGTAGCGGTGGACCCCTCCTTGGCGGCGGCGGTCGCTGATCTGCCCTTCGCGGTAAAGGACAACATCGCTGTTGAGGGTTTTGGCCTGACCTGCGGATCCAGGCTTCTGGAAAAGTTCCGGTCCCCCTACAGCGCCACCGTGGTAAAAAGGTTGATGTGCGCGGGCGCTGTCGCCACCGGAAAGACGAACCTTGACGAATTCGGCATGGGTTCCTCCACGGACAATTCGGCACTCAAGGTCACCAACAATCCCTGGGATACCAAGCGTGTGCCCGGGGGGTCCTCCGGAGGATCAGCTGCCGCTGTCGCCGCGGGTCTGGTTCCCTTCGCCCTTGGCTCCGATACAGGCGGGTCGGTCCGCCAACCGGCGTCCTTCTGCGGGGTCGTCGGCCTCAAGCCCACCTACGGCGCGGTTTCCCGTTTCGGCCTGGTCGCCTACGCGTCAAGCCTGGAAACCATCGGCGTTGTCGCGGACAGCGCAGCCCGGGCCCGGCAGGCCTTTGCCGTCATGCGCGCGGCTGATCCCCTGGATCAGACCAGCCTGGCAGTACCCGTGTCAGCCCCAGCCCTTGCGCCTCCGCCAGCCACCGGAAAGGCTCCCAAACGCGTTATCGGCGTATTGTCTCCCGAAGCCGCCACCCTGGAAGGTGAGGTTGAACACGCCTTCAAGGAGAGCCGTAAGGCCCTGGCGGCTCTCGGACATACCCTGGTGGACATTACGCTTCCCAGCCTGAAATACGCGGTCCCCGCCTATTACACCATCGCCACCGCGGAGGCCAGCGCCAACCTTGCCCGTTTCGACGGCATCCGCTACGGCCGGCGTCCGGAATACTCCGAAAACCCCGAAGACCTGATCGACAAAAGCAGGGGAGCGGGTTTCGGCGACGAGGTGAAACTCCGTATCCTTTTGGGAACCTTCGTCCTCCGCTCGGGTTTCCAGGACCAGTACTACCTGCGTGCCCAGCGCATACGCGCCG
Source organism: Breznakiellaceae bacterium (assembly GCA_964202565.1). Classification (GTDB taxonomy): domain Bacteria; phylum Spirochaetota; class Spirochaetia; order Treponematales; family Breznakiellaceae; genus SZUA-426. The sequence goes on from CAXNJE010000187.1 coordinate 3,683, forward strand.
CCATCCGTGCCGATTTCGACCGGGTATTCCAGAAGATCGATGCCCTGCTGTTGCCGGTATTCCCCACCAGGGCCTTCGGGCGCGGGGACGCGGGGCTGACGCCCTTCGCGCAAAAAGCCGCGGATGTCTTTACCTGCTGTGCGAATCTTGCCGGTCTGCCAGCCCTGGCGTTCCCTACGGGCGTGGAGGGTGGCCTGCCAACGGGCGTCCAGCTCATGGGCCGCGCCTTTGAGGAGGGACTGTTGTTCGAGCTGGCCGAGGCGTACGAAGCCGGCCATCCCATTGCCCGCCCCGCCGGATACCGGGCTTTCTGGAGTTGATGCCATGTACCAATCCTTCATAGGACTCGAAGTCCATATCCACCTGCTCACCAAATCCAAGGTTTTCTGTTCCTGCAAGGCAGCTTTCGGCGATGAACCGAATACGAACGTCTGCCCCGTGTGCATGGGTTATCCCGGAGTGCTTCCGGCCCTGAACGCTGAGGCCATGCGCATGTCCGCAGTGGTCGCCAAGGCACTGAACTGTACCGTGTCACCCAAGACCTGGTTCGAGCGGAAGCAGTATTTTTACCCCGACATGCCCAAGAACTACCAGATTTCCCAGTTTGCCTCGCCGGTGGGTACCGACGGCCATGTGGAGCTGGAATTCCACCGCAAGAAAAAGCAGATCCGCATCAAGGAATGCCATCTGGAAGAGGATGCGGGCAAGATGGTGCACGCCGGAAACGTATCGCTCCTGGATTACAACCGGGCGGGAACCTCGCTGCTGGAAATAGTGACTGAACCGGATTTCGAGATAGGCGAGGAGGCCGAGCTGTTTTTACAACAGCTGCGGCGCACCGTTCGGCACCTGGGTGTATGCGACGGCAATATGGAGGAGGGCTCCCTCCGTTGCGACGCCAACGTATCGGTGAACCTGCGCGGTGCTGGACTCGGCCGGAAGGTGGAGATCAAGAACCTTAACTCTTCCCGCTTCGTGCGCCTTGGCCTGAACTACGAGATCAAGCGCCAGACCGAAATCCTGGAAAAGGGCGGAACCGTCAAGCAGGAAACCAGGCTTTGGAACGAGAATCGCGACCAGACCGAGTCCATGCGGTCCAAGGAAAGCGCCCACGATTATCGCTTTTTCCCCGAACCGGACCTGTTGCCTTTCTACCCCGACGCGGCCTTCCTCAAGACCGTGGACGCTTCGCTGGTGGAACTGCCCGCTGTACGGGAAAAACGCCTGGGCGCGGAATACGGCCTGACAGAAGCGCAGGCCGCGTACATGTGCGAGGAAAAGGCCCTGGCCGATTATTTCGAGGCAGCCGTAAGGCTGGCCGCTTCGGAACGGTCGATGTCCATCTCCGATGCGGCCGAAAGGGTCGCCGCCTGGATTTCCTCGGATGTCAAACGCATCATGAACCGGGATGGCCTTGCGGTGCAGGATATCGGTTCCCTTGTGCTTTCGCCCGCCCGGCTCGCGTCCCTCGTACGGCTTATAGCTACTGGCCGGATTTCGGGAAAAATAGCCAAACAGGTGCTTGAGGCCGTCTTTTTAGAGGAAAAGGAACCGGAAGCCATCGTATCCGAACGCGGTTGGGAACAGATTACCGATCCGGTCGTGGTGGGCGCCGCGGTGGACAGGGTATTCGCACAGGAGCCGGGCGCGGTAAGCGCCGCCGGGGCAGGGGACGCCAAGCTGTTCGCCTACCTTGTGGGCAAGATCCTCGCCGCCACCGAAGGCCGCGCCGAACCCTCCCTGGCCCGCCGCCTGCTGGAAGCCCGTTTCTCCACCCGACGGGTGGACTTGCTATCTTTTGGCGGCGCCATTGCTGGAAAGAGCGAGGGTGACCTGGTGCTTCCCGGCGAGCTGGGCGACCTCAAGAGCGCCTTTGCCGCGGATCCCGAATTGGGCAAGGGTGTCCAGGTCGAGCCCGAAGCCCTGGGGAGCTTCCTTTCCGAGGAAATCTCGCCCTCCGAGTGGAGCCTGCTCGTTTCCGCCCTGGCCAAACGCAATTCGACTTCTGGTCCGGGTTTGCAGCAGGGCGTCCCCACTGGGGGCGTACCGACAACCGCTAGTCCAAGCACCACTGGGGCCAAAGGAGGCTCAGGTCGCGGAGTAGTGGTAGCCCACGGCACCGATACCTTGCCTTATACGGCGCCCCTCGTGCACTGGCT
>CAXNJE010000188.1:0-5738 GCA_964202565.1 Breznakiellaceae bacterium
TTTCTTCCATTACCTTGGAAATTGGACAGGATATGGAAAATGATTGTTTCAGCCCAATCGGTCTCGCCTGCGGGATCAGACCCCGGCTCACTCGACCGAAAGCACCCCATACATGACTGTGACTATATGGCGGATAGCCGAGGCTGCGTTCTCGTCCAGCTGATCGATTTTTTCGCCTATGCGGGACTTGTCGATGGTACGGATTTGGTCGATGGCGATCTCGGAGGCTTGGGCGCCGATTTTTGTCTGGATCCGGCTTGGCCACTGCGGGTGCAGGCGGGAAGTGACGGGGCAGACCACTACGGTTCCAAGGATGCGGTTCATCCCATCCTCGCTGATGACGACGGCCTGTCTGGTTTTTGCGATTTCCGATCCCAGGACAGGGTCGAGTGTAACCCAATATACGCCGTACCGTTCAATCATGCAGACCATCGCTTGCAGTTAGATCCCAATCCGCCCACTCGGTGCCTTCTGCGGATTCCGCGACCATTTCTGCGTATGAGGCTTCCCAGGATATTTTTTCAGTTACGGCTTTCTCGGGTCGCAACAGGATGCCGTCCTTACGTTCCTCAAGCTCGAACTCATCACCCTCCTTGAGCTTGTAAAGGGATAAAAGCCTTTGGGGCAGCCGAACTCCACGGGAATTGCCGATCCTGACTAATTGCGCACGCATGTAATTACTGTAATCACATTTGGAAGGGGAGTCAAGTTGATGGGTATTTGACAGTGAACCGGATGCTGCATCCTACATCTTACATGTTAATCCCAGGGATTCAGAAGCTTGACGCCGAGTTGGCGGAAGTCTTCGACATTACGGGTGATGAGGGTCAGACCCCTTGAGCGCACTTGGGCTGCGATGAGGGAATCCATAGCCGGAGCAGTGTGGCCTGAAGTTTCGGCGTCTGCGCAGATACCGGCCCAAATCCGGATAACCGCGGCGTCAACCGGAATGAGACGGTCGTGGTGGGTATCGAAAAGACCTTCAATCCAGAGTTCCAGGTTGTATTTTCGGTCGCCTTTTGGCATCCTTCCAATTCCCTTTAAAAGCTCTCCCAGAACCAGGACTGAAAGGTATTGGTCGGTCTCCCTGACTGAATTGGCCCAGGCCAACACCTTGGGTGAAGGGCGGGGTTTCGCGAATTCAGAATAGACGCAGGTATCCAGCAGGTACATTCAGAGCTCCACTGCACGGACCGGTGAAGTGTCACGTATTGTGTCGAGCCCGGAACCAGCTAGAGGTGATTTCAGGAAGAAGTCTGCGATGCTTTGCTCCGCGTCATGCAGGTGGGACCAATCCTGCACGGATACGATCATCACCGCATCCTTGCCGTATTTTGTCACCCGTTGCGGCCCTTCGCGGTGCGCCCGTTCTACGACCTCGGAAAAGCGGTTCTTTGCATCCTGAAGGGTCCAAACCATATACGCCTCATTTTTTAGGCTAGCCTGTCTAGATTATAAGCATTCTGTGTAGCATTTTCAATGATGGAAGAAGGCCAGGTTAACCTCAAGGAACTCGCCACTTCTGGAAGTTTCTTTTTAATCATCCTCTTGACGGCCCGAAATGCATCCCTTAGTATATTTGCAAGCTAGTTTCCATATTAGGCCTATAATAGAAACTATATTTCTTTTTTAGTCTTATAGTGGTGGTGTTCAGTGTATAAAAGAATCCTGGATATCCGGTCGAATCTTAATAAACGGTCTGTATTTCTTTTTGGTCCACGGGCTGTAGGAAAGTCCACTCTTCTCCGGACAGCCTTTCCGGAGGGGCGATTTTTTGATCTTTTGGATAGTGAAACTTTCTCCCGCCTTCTTCGCCGCCCGGCCCTCCTGGGGGAAGAGACCAGCCCGGAGGATATCGTCATCATCGATGAAATCCAAAAAATGCCAAGCCTCCTGGACGAGGTTCACCGACTCATTTCGTCCCGGGAACAGAAATGCATACTCACCGGTTCGAGCGCACGGAAACTGAAACGGGGTGCCGCCAATCTACTGGCCGGAAGGGCTCGGTGGTTGAGCCTGCTCCCCCTCGTTTCCAGTGAAATCCCTGATTTCAACCTACTCGCCTATCTGAATACCGGGGGCTTGCCCCAGTTGTACGGGGATTCCGAGGCGTATACTGATCTGCGCTCCTATGTCGATCTGTATCTTCGGGAAGAAATCCATGCAGAGGCGTTGACGAGAAATATTGCCGGATTTGCCCGCCTGCTCGATGCCCTCGGGCTATGCAATGGTGAAGAGTTGAATTTTGCGTCCCTCTCTTCCGACACAGGGGTACATGCCAAGACGATAGGTAATTATATTGAAATCCTGGAAGACACACTCCTGGCTTTTCAGCTTCCCGTATTCCGTGCGACCCGAAAGCGCAAGTCCACGAGCCGTTCCAAATTATACTTTTTTGATGTCGGTGTCGTGAACGCCATTTGCGGCCGCCGGAAGGTGGAAGATTCTCCTGAGGGTTTCGGGAAAGCTTTCGAACATTTTATCGTGCTTGAAACAAGGGCCTACACCCAATACTCACGGATGGAAGAACCCCTCAGCTTCTGGCGATCCCAATCGGGGTTCGAAGTCGACCTTGTCCTGGGAAACCGTATAGGGGTGGAAATAAAAGCAACCAATCTGGTTTCGGAAAAGCACCTCAAGGGCTTGCGGGCTTTCAGGGAAGACGTTCCCCTCGAAAGGGCCATTGTCGTTTCCCGGGATCCCCGCCAACGGCGGACCCAGGATGGCATCGATATCCTTCCCTGGGCCACGTTCCTGGACGAACTATGGGGTGGAAAGGTCATTTCTTCGTAGCTGATCCGGCCCCTTACAGCCCCAGTGGGCTCGCAACTTCACGGGTAGCGAAAGGTACCCCGAAGGCGTTCTGTAGGCTATGCAGGGAAAGGGCCTCTGCGGGAAGGCCGGAAGCGATGAGCTTGCCGGAGCGGAGGACGAAGGCTTGGTCGGCGACGGAGGCGGCAAAGCCCAGGTCGTGGGTGGCAATGAGGATGGCGCGGCTGGACTTGGCGATGCGGCGGACGGCCTGGGCGACGGCGAGGGTGTGGGCGGGGTCCAGCATGGCGGTGGGTTCGTCCAGAACCAGGAGGCTGGATTCCTGGGCGACGCAGCGGGCAAGGCGCACCAGCTGGAACTCGCCACCGGAAATTTCCGTCACCGGCCGGTCGGCCAGGTATTCCACTTCCATGACGGCGAGGGCCGAGCGGGCTGAATCCAGGTCCTGCGGGCGGGGGTCGGCGAATACTGCCCGCTTGTGGGCGCGGGCGAAGAGTACGAAATCCAGACAGGAAAAATCGAAGGCTACCCGCTCGGATTGGGGGAGGGCGGCGATGCGCTCGGCCAGGGCGGACGGCGGCAGGGTATCCAGCCTGGATGTGCCGAAGCTGGCGGTTCCCTGCTGGGGTTTGAGCCTGCCGGACGAAATCCCGAGCAGGGTGGATTTACCTGAGCCGTTGGCGCCCACGACGATGGCGATGGAGTTCAGGGGAAGTTCCAGGCTTACCCCTTCCAGGGCGAGGCGCGTAGCACCCCGATAGCGGTAGGAGACGGCGTTCAGGATAAGGCTCATCTGACGGCCTTCGCCCGGCCTGTTGCCAGGAAGCGTATGAAAATGATGGCCCCGAACGCGGAGACGGTTGCTCCCAATGGCAGTTCGCCCGCGAAGGCGGTCCGTGCCACGGTGTCGCAAAGCACCAAGAAGGCGGCGCCCAGCATCATGGATGCCGGGATGGAGGACTTGGCGTCGGTACCGACCATGGCCCGGGCGACGTGGGGCACCACGAGGCCCGCCCAGGAAACGATGCCGCTCATGGCCACCGAGGCGGCCACTCCCAAGGCCGCAAATGCCAGCACCAGGGCCCGTTCCAGTTCGGGCCGGGCACCCAGGGAACGGGACACGTCGTCTTCAAGAGAGAGGAGGTCGATGCGCCTGCGGAACAGCCACAGAGCGCCCAGCGAGACGATAACCGGCGGCGCCAGCGTGTACAGGTTTTTCCAGTTCATGCCGGACAGGCTTCCGAGGGTCCAATAGGCTATATCGGGGAGCTCGCTCAAGGGGTCGGCGGCGTATTTGATGATGGCCAGACCGGCGGAAAACACGGCGGAAACCGCGATGCCCGCCAGCACCAAACGCAGTACGGCACCTCCAAAGCGGAAATGCCGCGCCAGGCTGGAGCTGAGTGCCAGCGCCACCAAGGCAAAAACGAAGGCCGCAATGGCCGGGGTTGCCCCCATGCTGGCACCCAGCACCAGAGCCAAGGCCGCCCCGAACGCCGCGCCCTGGGACACTCCCAGAAAGCCCGGTTCGACTAAAGGATTCGCAAAAACCAGTTGGAAGGCTGCCCCCGCGCCACCCAGCGCTGCGCCTACGAGTATCGCCCCCAGAATGCGGGGCAGGCGGCTGCCAAAAACGATGAGACGCGCGGTTGGATCCTCGATCAGGCTTCGGATCGGGATCAGCCCTGGCGAGGGATAGCGTCCGAGCAACAGGCACATGACGGACACGGCGAGGAGGCCTGCGAATATCAGAATTCCCCGCAGAAACCCATTGCCTCTATGGCATTTGTTGTCTCCGCCAGCCGTCTTATCTGACCCCATGGTCTCCCTTCAGGAGCGGGGCGATGGATACGTCGAAGCGTGTGTCGTCCATGCGGTACAGGGTACGGAAAAAGGTACGCAGTTCGGCGCTTACATCCACATCAGCAAAGCGGTCGGGGTGCATGAACGCGCCGATACGGCGCAGGCCCATGATCCAGCGGGTGTCGGGCTGGTCCCAGGAGTAGAAGTCCTGGGGCATGGCGTGTACCCGGCCATTTTTGACCGCGTCCAGAGCGGCGAAACGAGGATCGGTCCGGAAGCTTGCGGCTGTCTTGGCGGAATCCTCCCGGTAGGAAACGACGATGACAACTTCGGGGTTCCAGGCTGCTATCTGCTCGGCTCCCAGCTTGGTCCAGCCCGAACCAGGGACTGCACCCGCCCAGACCGGGTTTCCGCCAGCAATACCCACCAGGCGGGTCTGCATCCAGGCATCCGGAGGCGCTTCCCACAGGCCGGTACCCGATCCCGGTTGTACCAGCAGGGTTCTCGGTTTCGCCTTGCCAGCGACGCGCCTCTGGGTGTCTGCCACCAAGGCACGATAATAGCCCACCAGCTCGGCGGCACGGGCTTCCTCGCTGAAGATGCGGCCAAGGGTAGCCAGATCCCGGTAGTAATCCTCGGGGGTTTCCAGGTCCACGTAGAGGGTAGGCACCTTGATGGCCTCAAGATTCTTGCCCAGTGTGGGTTTGAGGGCGCTTTTCAGTATCACCAAGTCCGGTTTTAGGGCTGCGTATGCTTCGGCCCCCGCGCTGCGATCGATCTTGGGCTTCGAGGCAAAAGCGGAATCCACCAAACCCAGGAAAGTCCCCAAGCCCTGGTCAGTCCCGGCAACTGCGGCTACGCGGGAAGGGGCTGATTCGAAGGTGTACACCGCATCCGCAACCAGGGCTACGGCGCGGGCGCCCAGTACGACGCGGGAGGGTGAGGCCAAGGTTCCGGTGCCTTGCGCGAGCACCGGAAAACCGGAAGCGATGGCAAGGAGCGCAATGAAAATATAACCCGCAAGGCGCGGGAACCGACTGAAATCAATATTAATCACCTTTCGGTTGAGAGCGTTATAGTAGGTCATTTTGGTAAGATACCACCAAGCGTTCCAAAGATCAAAGCCCTTGTATAGACCTCTCCCGCAATGCACGCAGCCGTTC
>CAXNJE010000189.1:0-5736 GCA_964202565.1 Breznakiellaceae bacterium
CCTGGATGACCGTCCCGAATGGTATACAAGGGAGATAACGTCCCGAAGCGACCATTTCCAGATCCACACGATCGAATTGCCAAAGCTTAGGAAAGCACCCTTGATAAATGCCGAGATTTGGGCCACATTTCTGGAGACCGAAGGAAGACGACATGATATCGCGGCCCGGTTGTGCGCCGAACATGAAGAACTTAGGGCGGCCGAAAGGAGGTTCGAGGAGTTTATGGCGGTAGACGCTCGATTTTTCAGAGCCCTGGTCAAAGAAAAGAACGAACGGGACCTCATAGGCCAAATGGACTACGCCCGCAAGATGGGCAGGAAAGAAGGCTTCGAACAAGGATTGGAACAAGGCAAGGAACTCGGCAGGCGACTCAGCCAAGAGCAAGGTTTGGAGCGGGGCAAGGAACTCGGTTTGGAAAAAGGCAAAATAGAAAGCAAGCATGAAATCGCCCGTGCACTCAAAGCCCAAGATATCGATATCAGTGTAATCAGCAAAGCAACGGGGTTGAATAAAGCGGAGATTGAAAGCTTATAGTATTTTCCATGTGCATGTTTCGCTCTCGTACCTGCCCGGGACTGCGATTCGTTTCAAGCCCCCCTTGGCTCCTGAACCGTTAAAGCTATTAACGAGGAGCTTAATCTCATGGGGGGGACTTGGCTTCCAGTCGTGCGCATCGTGCGCACTCCTTCCAGCCCGCCTACGCCCCTGAACCGGCTTCCATGCCGGTTCGCGCTCCCCTCCGGTCGCGCCGGGGCTTCGTTTCAAGTCCCCCCCGTAAACGAAAAAACCTCGCCTTGCGGCGAGGTTTGAATTTTCTGCCCGGGGGGGGACTTGAACCCCCATGCCCTTACGAGCACTAGTACCTGAAACTAGCGTGTCTGCCATTTCACCACCCGGGCGGGTGAAAAGCACTATAGAACGCCCGGCCGCCCCATGTCAACCGCCCCCCTTTGGGTTTGCCTTAACCTCCCCAGCAGTAAAGCAATAGCCTTTATCTTTGGAAAACGGTTCCTGGGGGTGTCTGATATCAGACAGGACCCCCGAGTCCTTTGCTATTATCAACAGGCTATAAATTTAGCCTATTACTGCCTCCAACGCGATTTCCATCATCTTGGTGAAGGTGGTCTGGCGCTCCTCGGCAGTGGTGGCTTCGTGGGTTACGAGGCTGTCGGAGATGGTGAGGATGGCGAGGGCTTCACGGCCGTACTTGGCGGCCAGGGTGAGGAGTTCGGCTGCTTCCATTTCGACGGCAAGGACGCCGAATTTGGCCCAGAGGCGCCATTGGTCGGGGTCTTCGGTGTAGAAGGAATCGGAGGAGATTACGGGGCCGACGTGGGGTGTCCAGGAGCGGGCGATGGCGGCGTCGTAGGCTTTCTTCAGCAGGGGAAAACTGGAGGTGGGGGCGTAGTCCATGCCGCTGAAACGGACCTTGTTGACGGCGGAGTCGGTGGAGGCGCTCATGGCGATGACCAGGTCGCGGATTTTCACGTGTTCCTGTATGCTGCCGGCGGTGCCTACGCGGATGGCTTTCTTGACCCCGTAGTCACGGAATAATTCGTTTGCGTATATTGAAATGGAAGGCATGCCCATGCCGGTGCCCTGGACGGAAACGCGTTTTCCCTTGTAGGTGCCGGTGAAGCCGAACATGTTGCGGACGGCGGTGTAGCGGACGGGATCCTTGAAAAAGGTTTCGGCTATGAACTGGGCCCGCAGGGGGTCTCCGGGCAGCAGGATGGCGTCGGCGATTTCTCCCGGTTTGGCCGCGATATGCAAAGACATGGCTCACCTCTCATCGTTAAAGCTGAAACCTGGGTCTGATCCCAGGCATTGATCCCGAAAAATCCGGGGTCTGACCCCTCAGACCTTGAAGCGTCCCATGCGTTCGGCGACAGCGGAGATGCCGTCGCGGTTCTTTACCGCCAGATCGGCTACGGCGTTGGAGGCCTTGGACACCTCGTTGGCGCCCTGGGCTATCTCGGTCATGCTGGACTCGATCTCCACGCTGGCGTTCAGGAGCCGGCCCATCTCGCCCAGCACGGCGTCGGTCCCTTCCCGCATCTCCTCGGCACCCCGGCGAACCTCGGCGGTCACCTCGTTTATCAGGTTGAGCGAGTCCAGCACCTGGGACGAACCGGCGGACTGTTCGGTCATGGCCAGTTTGATTTCCTCCTCCAGTGCGTGCAACTGCTCGATCTGGCCCACCACCGCGGTGAAGCTGGAGGCGGTGGCGTCCGATGAACCCACCACGTCCGTGATGGCCCCCGATATTTCGCGTACATCGATGGCTATGGCCTTGGATTGGCGGGCGGCGTTTTCCGCCAGCTTGCGGATCTCGTCGGCCACGACCGCGAAGCCCAATCCAGCGCTGCCCGCGTGGGCTGCCTCTATGGCGGCGTTCATGGCGAGCAGGTTTGTCTGGGCGGCTATGGAGGCGATAAGGGCGTTGGCATCCCGGAGACGCTCTGACCGCTCGGCGATGCGCTTCACGTCGCCCATGGTCTTGTCCAGCATCGTGCGGCCGTTTCCTGCGGAGTCGATCAGCTTGAGGTATTCGGTGCCCATCCGCTCCACGTTCCTGGTGACGGAGATGACATTGGCCACCATCTGCTCGATGGACGCCGACGAGTTGGCCACACTTTCTGCCTGGCGTTCTATCACCGCCGTCAGATCCTTGACGTTCTGTGAGATACGTTCCAGCGTGGCGGAGGATTCGGTGGCTCCCGCACTCTGGTCCACGGTCCTTCGTTTGACGCTTTCCACGTTGGCGCTGATTTCCACCGCGGCGGAGGCGGTCTGCTCCATGGTGGCAGAAAGATCCGTGCCGATCTCGCCCAGGGTCTGGGTGGTCTGCTGAACCTCCCGCACCAGATCCGCCAGGGCACCCTGAAAGCCGTTGAAATGTCCGGCCAGCTGGCCCAGTTCGTCATCGGACTTGACCTCTATGCGTTTGGTCAGATCCCCGCCGCCTTTGGCGATCTCACCCAGGGAGAGCGTTACGGATTGTGCCGATCTGGACACACCCAGCACGGTGGCTAAGGAATAGATGACAACGCCAGAGTAGCCGACTAAGGCGATGACAAAAGCCAACCAGAATGATATGACTGCGGCTGTTTCGTATTTTTTTGCATTGCCCACGAGCGCATCGGATTCATGGAGGATCACTTTCGAGGCCGCTTCTATCAATTCGGTCATGGTATTGAAAAATGACGCGCCGTCCAGGCCATATCCGCCAATCCAATATTTTTCCTCCAAGCGGGCCAGCGCCTGTTCTGTCAGGTCGTTCCCCGGATGGTTTCGGACCATATCGAGTTCGTTCTCGTTTCCAGACATCACCAGGGCAGGTGAATTGAGGTTTGCCAGCATCCTCATCCGTGTGTCTTTAAGTGTGGATAATTCTTCCTTGGATATGGGTTTGTTGGCGGTCAGCATGGAGGAGACCTTGGCCCTGAGTTGTCCGGCAGCCTCCTTGGCCTGTTCAAGGATGACGATGGAGGCGATGGGAGAACCGAATTCGGTGTCCTGCTCCGCTATGGTGAGTGCCCTGCCCAGGGTCAGCAGGGTTTCGATCTCTGTGGTATACCATTCCCGGATGTTGGCCGGGGTGACTCCTTCCGTACCGATACGCTCACGGATACGGGGGTAGGATTCCAGGGTGAGGGTGGGTCCCAGGAGGGCATCCTTGGCAAGCTTTGTACGGGCCAGATTTTCCTTGAAGGGAAGGGCCTCTTCGTCGGTTTTTTTCCTTTTTGCCTGCAGGTCCGCCAGTGATGCGCCACCGGTCATGTACAGGGAACTCAGTCCGCGCTCCTTCTGCAACTCGTTGACCAGCACCGAGGCCGAACGTATCAGTTCTATATCGCGCACGCTGTCCGAAAGCACCCGCATTCTTGACAGGAGCCCCAAAGTGAAAACCAGGGCGAAACCGAGCCCGATCAGTATGGAAAGGGCGACGGGCAGGGTGAGTTTGAAGCGAATGGTGCGGGATGCTCTGATGGTAGCCATAAGTTGCAATTATAGACCAGCTTCCTCCAATCGCCAAGGCCACGCCGGACACGAAACCTTATGTAGGATAGCCACATATGTCTGGATCATAGCCATTTCCTTTTCTTGAAGAATGCGAGCATGCCTCCTCCAATTGCGATCATGATTGCCCACGCGATGGGGTATCCCAAGGGCGACTCAAGTTCGGGCATGAAACGGAAATTCATGCCATATACCCCTACGATGAAGGTAAGGGGTATGAAAATCGTGGATATGATGGTGAGCACCTTCATGATCTCGTTCATGCGGTATGAGACGAAGGACAGGTTCACTTCCAGTACGCCGGCAATGATTTCCCGGTAGCTTTCCACCGTTTCCGCCGCCTGGATCACGTTGTCGTGCAAATCCTTAAGGAAGGGTGCCATCTCTTCGGAGATAAGGTCCGAATCCAGACGGAGCAGGGACGCGATGCTCTCCCTGAGCGGCCAGATGGCCTTCCGCATGTGCAATCCTTCCTGCTTGATTGCCTGGAGGCCTCTCATGAAGGTTCGTCCAGTCTCCTCGGTCGCCCGGGTCTCAAAAGTTTCCAATTCAGTGCCGAGTCGTTCCAATACCACGAAATACGCGTCTATGATGGAATCCATCAAGCCATAGGCGAGGTAGTCGGGACCCATCTTGCGAATCCGGCCCATATTGTAGGCAATTCGCCTGCGGATGGGGTCGAAACTATCACCGGCGGCTTCCTGGAAAGTGATGACCGTGTCGGGGGTAAGTATTATGCTTATCTGTTCGTACTCGAATCCGCTCGTTTCGCCCGCATCCGGGTCAATCGCCTCCCGCCAGGTGATGGCTTTCAGGGTGATGTACAGGTATTCGTCGAATTCTTCCACCTTGGGGCGGTGTTCGGTATTAAGGATGTCTTCCACGGTAAGGGGGTGGATGCCGTACGCTTCCGCCAGGCGCGAAATGGATTCCGCATCCTTGAGCCCGTTGACGTTTATCCAGTTCACTCCCCCCGGATTCCGGTACCCCAGCAGTTCACCCACATCAGCGGCTTCCTTCGTCCAGGTACCGATGGGATCGTAACCGATGACCGACAAGCGCATTTCCGTAGGGCTGCGGTCGCCCACGTATACCGGGCTTCCCGGCGGCAAGCCCAGATCCGGGCGGTCTACGCGTTTGGGGTTCTCCGGGCGCTTTCCCTGGACCGGCCTGTGATGATGCTTCTTCATATCCCCAACGATAGCGTTCACGGTAAGATACCGCAAGGGGCGGAGAAAATTCCATAATTGTGTGATAACGTATTTGAAGATACTTGACATATTGAAATATTTGGTTATAATTAACATTGTTCCTGAGCTAGCGGCGCTCAAATCCTGCTTTTCATCAGTGTTGCCTTTTGGCAATCTTGTTTCGTTCAACACCCACAGCCTTTACATCCGCCGCTTGTTCAGGCCGCCCCTCGGGTTTTTCTACCTCCTTTTCCCGAGGGGCTTCTTTCAATCCCGTATGTATCGAGCGCCTTAATAAGGCGTAGCCTCCAATAGCCAAAAACACCACACTCGTCTATAATTCCATTATGGATCAGGATGTTCGTTGGTGGCAACGTTTTACCAATTTCCGCTGGGCATTGGAGAATCTCGAAAAAGCTGCTATCCAGGATTCATATAACGATCTGGAGCGTCAAGGTTTAATAAAGGGTTTTGAGCTCTGCCATGAACTTGCATGGAAGACCCTCCAGGATGTTTTACGGG
>CAXNJE010000190.1:0-5635 GCA_964202565.1 Breznakiellaceae bacterium
CCTACGCCGCCGAGATAGGCGAGAAGTCGACGATCGAGGAGCGCAAACGCCTGACACGGGAGGTACACGACATTGTCGGCTATACCCTGATAAACCTGCGCATGATGATGGAGGCCGCGATTGAGCTATGCCCGCCCGAGAACGAACGGTTGCGGGATCTACTGAACCGGGCGCGGGATCAGGCCATGTCGGGGCTTCTGGAAACCCGGGGTGCGCTGCGGAATTTCCGTGCCATCGACACTGCCGTAATAGAAGGTGCCAACCGTATCCAGCGTTTTGTCAAATCCTTTTCCCAGGCTACCGGCATAGGGGTGGATGTGAGCTACGGCAATATTCCCCGTTCCTTTGGCCCGGAGATCGACGGGGCGGTGCTCCGCATCATCCAGGAATCCATGACCAACGCCTTTCGCCACGGAAAGGCCACGGAGATACAGATCGGGCTTTGGGTCGACGAGGGACGCCTGTTGGTGAAGGTCTCCGACAATGGGGTTGGAGCTGAAGATATAAAGCCCGGTATCGGATTGTCGGGCATGGGCGAACGTATCGACTCGCTCCACGGAAGCCTGAGCGCCCGGAACGGGGAACACGGTTTCATCGTCAACGCGACCATTCCGCTGAAAGTATTTATTCCTCCGATCGCCGATAATCGGGTATAATGGGCGGCATGGAAAATACCATCCGTCTGCTTCTGGTGGATGACCAGGTACTATTTGCCGAAAGCCTCAGGACGGTAATCGAGCTCAAGGCCCGGGATATCCACGTCGTCGGCATCGCCACCGGCGGAGAGGAAGCCATCGCGCTCACCGACCGCGAGAATCCGCATATCATACTCATGGACGTCCGCATGCCGGGAATGGACGGGGTCCAGGCGACCAAGCTCATACACGAAGCCCATCCGCATATCATCATAATGATGCTCACCACCTTTGACGATGACGAATACATCTATGAGGCCTTCAACTACGGTGCCACCGGCTATCTGCTCAAGGACATCCCCATCAACGAACTCATGACCTCCCTCCGTGCCGTCAAGGAGGGTTCGGTCCTGATCTCTCCAAGGGTTGCCACCAAGCTCGTCAAGAACGCGCCCTCCATGTACCGCCTTCCCGACGCACCCCATGCGGACGAAAAGCCGTCCTGGCTGGACAGCCTGGGCAAGCGGGAGCGCGAAATCCTGATCTATATCGCCAAGGGCTATGATAATCCGCATATCTCCGCGGAGCTTTTCATAAGCGAGCAGACTGTCAAGAATTATGTCTCGGGCATCTATGTGAAGCTCGGGGAGCACAACCGCATGAAAGTCATGCAGACAGCCCTGGCCTCGCTCCGCTTCCTGGGGGCGGATATAGTACCAAGCTGACATTTTAGTACCAAAATTAGTACTTCGGTAATATTGTCCCCTTCCGGAAAGGGCCCCCATACTATGTTCGGGGATTCTGCGTCCCGGAGACCAGGAGGACATAGATGGGAACTCTCGACAGTTTCAACCTGACGGGAAAGAAAGCCTTCATCACCGGCGGCGCAAAGGGAATCGGGAAAAGCGTCGCCCGGGCTTTCGCCGAGGCGGGGGCTGATGTGGCGATCGTGGACATGGACCTGCGGGCAGCCCAGGAAACAGCGGCTGAATTGGAGACCCTCGGTGTGCGTTCCATAGCCGTCCGCACCGACGTGTCCGATCCCGCCGATGTGGACCGCATGATCGAGACCATCCTGGACGAGTTCGGCACCATCGACATTGCCTTCAACAACGCGGGTATCTGCGTGAACGAGAAGGCGGAGGACATGTCCTTCGAAACCTGGAAGCGCGTGATCGACATCAACCTGACCGGGATCTTCCTTACCGCCCGCGCAGCCGGACGGGTGATGATCAAAAACGGCGGCGGTTCCATCATCAATACAGCCTCCATGTCGGGCCATATCGTGAATGTCCCCCAACCCCAGTGCGCCTATAACGCGTCCAAGGCGGCGGTCATCCTGCTGACCAAGTCCCTCGCCGTGGAATGGGCGCCCTACAACGTGCGCGTCAACTGCGTCAGTCCCGGCTATATCGGTACCGAGATGACCCTGAAGGCTGTCGACTGGATTCCCACCTGGGAATCACTGACCCCCATGAACCGCATGGGCAAGCCGGAGGAGCTTACAGCCGCCATCGTCTACCTCGCGGGCTACGGAGCCTCCTTCACTACAGGGACCGACCTGGTCATCGACGGGGCCTTCACCTGCGTCTGACCGATTGCACATAAGCATCGAAACTATGCTATGCACTCGATACAGCGGTCCTCACATCTTCCCATCCTTCCGGCCATAATTTATTTACAGCTTTAGTCATATACTTTACATTTTATTTATAATAACTATTTATTGTAAATTATTTTATTGACATCTACAAAAACCATGCTATCATGTCCTTATGAATGGAACGATGAAGGGCGCGATACTGCCCGGCAACAGTACGGTGGAATTCCGCGAATACAAGATTCCTGTCCCGGGCCATGGACAGGTCCTCCTGCGAACGAAGTCCTCCACCATCTGCGGTTCGGACATCAGGGCCATCTACCGGGAACACCTGGGCAAGGGTCCTGAGGGCTACCAGGGCGTCATAGCGGGACACGAGCCTGCGGGTCTGATAGTAGAGGCCGGACCGGGCCTGAAACGTTTCAAGGTGGGTGACCGCGTCGTGGTCTACCACATTTCCGGTTGCGGCGTTTGCCACGACTGCCGCATGGGCTACCAGATTTCCTGTTCCAGCCCGCACCGCGCCGCCTACGGCTGGCAGCGCGACGGTGGCATGGCCCCCTACATACTGGCCGAGGAACGGGACCTGGTCGCCCTCCCCGACTCGCTGACCTTCACCGACGGCGCCCAGGTAGCCTGCGGCTTCGGGACCGTCTACGAGGCGCTGGAAAAGATCGGGATCAGCGGGAACGACGCCGTACTCGTGGTCGGACTGGGTCCGGTCGGACTCGCGACGCTCATGCTCGCCAAGGCGATGGGCGCCAACCAGCTGGTCGGCGTCGAGCTGCAGGCAGACAGGATCGCGCTGGCGAGGAAGTTGGGACTTGCCGATCAGGTGATCCCGCCGGATGCCGATGCGCTCAAGAAATTGCGGGAGCTGACGGGTGGACGCGGGTTCGAAAGGGCCATCGATTGTTCGGCCAATGCGGATGGACGCGCCCTGGCGATACGGGCGACCAGGCAGTGGGGCAAGATTGCGTTGGTGGGGGAAGGCGGGACCGTTTCCTTCAACCCGAGCCCCGATATCATCCACGACCAGAAAACCATCTACGGCTCCTGGGTCACCTCGCTCTGGCGCATGGAGGACCTGGTGGAACGGCTCGTGCGCTGGGGCATCCATCCGGACGTTTTGGTTACCCACCGTTTCCCGCTGGAAAGGGCGGACGAGGCATACCGGCTCATGGCCTCCGGCGCGTGCGGGAAGGTCGCGGTCGCCTTTGACGAAGAGCTCCGTCAGGAGCCTGATTGAGGAATAAGCGGTACGCGCAACGTCGCGGTACCGTTTGAAAATATGAGAGGAGGAAACGTATGAAGAGAATTTCTGTACTGCTCGTCTCCGTGACCTGCGCGGCCCTGTTCGTGCTATCAGGCACGCAGGTATTCGCGGCGGGCGCCAGCGAAACCAAAAGCGCGGCAGGGGCTCCGGTCGTCATCAACGTCGCGTTCGCCAACAACCCGATCTCCCAGGCGTTGGAGAAGATCGCCAAGGAGAAATACAAGGCCGAGGGCGTCACCGTCAATTTCGCGGTCCTTCCCGAAAACGACCTACGCCAGAAGCTGACCACCGAAGCCTCCACCGGCGGCACGACCTACGACATGTTCTACTTTGGCCCCTACGAGGCCAGCAACTGGGCACGCAACGGCTGGCTCGAAAACCTGGATCCCTACTTCAAGGCTCTCCCCGCCGACAAGGCCGCCTGGTACGACAAGGCCGACCTGATCCAGGGCATGCTGGGCTCCGTCTCCCTGAACGGTTCCCCCTACGCCATCCCCTTCTACGGCGAAAGCTCGTTCATCATGTACAACAAGGAACTCTTCGCGGCCAAGGGCCTGACCATGCCCGACGCCCCGACCTGGGACGAGATCTATGAACTGGCAAAGAAGATCCACGATCCGGGCAAGGGCATCGTCGGCATGACCATGCGCGGCGCTCCCGGCTGGGGCATGAGCGGCGCTCCTTTCGTCACCATCGTCAACGCCTTCGGCGGACGTTTCTACGACATGAAGTGGAATGCCACTGTAGACACCCCCGAGCAGCGCGGCGCCTGGCAGATGTACAAGAAGATCCTCCGCGAGGCGGGACAGAAAGACATCCTTTCCTATACCTACAACGAGTGCATCGCCCTGATGCAGTCCGGCAATTGCGGCATCTACTACGACGCCACCTCCATCGCCCCCCCGCTCGAGTCCGCGGGTTCGGCGGTCAAGGGCAAGGTAGGCTATGTGCTTCCCCCGCACCAAAAGATGAAGACCAACACCGCCTGGCTGTGGAACTGGTCCATGGGCATCAACCCCAAGAGCTCTTCCGCGAAAAAGCAGGCCGTCTTTGATTTCATGCTCTGGGCAACCTCCAAGGATTACGTAAAGATGTCCCTCGAGCTTGATCCCACCGGTTCCAGCACTCCGCCCGCTTCCCGCTCCTCCACCTACAAGCTACCCGCCTATGTGAGCGCACCGTACGCGACCATGACCCTCAAGACCCTGGAATCCACCGACTTCACCAAGCCGACCCTCGAGCCGGTTCCCTATGTCGGACTCCAGTACATCGCCATTCCGGAATTCGCCGATGCGGGCACCAAGATGACCCAGTACCTGGCGGATTACGTGGTCGACAAGATCACCCTGGACGAGGCGATCAAGAAGACAAACGACCTCTTCAACCAGGTTGCGAAAGATGGTGGCTACAAAAAATAACGCCCGAACCATGCTGAATTAAAAATCAGTGCCGTCCGAATGAGTCGACAAGGCTTGATCGGACGGCAGTCTTTTCGATCGACCGGTTTGTCGGGCCTGCCTGGATCCGCGATACTGCATTAGACGGGGGTTACAATGAAAAAGAAGCATGACTGGGTGTTTGTGCTCCCGGCGATCCTGGTGGTTGCCGTCATGACGCAGGTGCCGTTCATCCTCACCATCGTCTACTCTACCTTGAGGTGGAATCTGGCGAGACCTGACATGCCCATCAAATTCGCGGGGATCGATAATTACCTGTATTTCCTACGGATCGAGAACTGGCGGGAGATACCCGAATTCTACAGCATCGTCTGGCAGACAGTCCTGATCACCGGCCTCACCCTGGCGCTCTGCACGGTCGCCGGATTCCTGATGTCCCTGCTGTTGGACAACGCGGTGCCTGGTGTCAATTTTGCGCGGACCCTCATCCTGGGGCCCTTTTTCGTCATGTCCACCGCGAGCGGCGTCATCTGGAAAACCACGATCCTGAACACCACCTTCGGCTGGTACGGGGTCATAGCAAAGGCGCTCGGTTTCACTTCGGTGGACCTGTTGAGTTATTATCCGATACCGATAATCATTTTCCTGTTTGTCTGGCAATGGATGCCCTTCTTCGTACTGGTAATTCTGGCCGGCCTGCAGGGAATTTCCTTCGACCTGATCGACA
>CAXNJE010000191.1:0-5527 GCA_964202565.1 Breznakiellaceae bacterium
GCGGTTTTTGCAACCTGCGGCAGGGCAATAAGCACGTCGCGGGTGTCCGCAATGGCACCAATGGGGAAGCCCAAAGAAAAAACCAGACAGGCCGAAACGATTTTAATCATGGTTGTATCAGTATACGATGCATCCTGGCTGTATGCAAACGTGCAATGCCAGTTTGCGTTCCCGTGATGCATATGCGATGATGGTTGCAGGGGTAAGTGGATGGACTTGGTCGATCGTTTGTACGAGTGCATCATGGACGCCCGAAGGGAAGACGCCAAAGCCTTGCTGGTGGAGGCTATAGCCGACATGGGTTACGAAAGCGTCCTGAGCACGGTGCTGAGCCCGACCCTGCATTTGACAGGGGAGCGCTGGGCTACGGACCGCATTTCCCTGGCTCAGGGTTTTGTGGCGGGCAAGGTTGCGGAGGATTTTATCGCCCTTGGGGCGGAGCATTGGACGATGCTTTCCTCCGGTGCTTCGGACAGCAACGAAAAAGGTCGGATTAGCGTGATCGGCAATGTGGAAGACGACTACCATGCTCTGGGAAGGTCCATGGTGGTGTCTTTTCTCAGGCTCAGTGGTTGGAAAGTATACGATTTGGGCTGTGACATACTCGCCAGGGATTTCGTTGACCAAGCCCTGTCCGTGGGCGCCTGTGTGATTGGCGCGTCGGCCATGATGCTGACCACCGCGCGTAATATAGCTTCCATCCGTAAGGAACTTAACGGGAGGGACCTGCAGGGAAGGATCAAGCTGGCAGTGGGTGGCGCGGTTTTCAACATGCGGCCCGAACTGGTTGCGGAGGTAGGCGGCGACGGTTCGGCAGTTTCCGCCCTGCTGGTGCCGGATCTTTTCGAGAAACTTCGGCTTGAGGTTGCCGGCTACCTCGGTGGCCACGCTGCTGGGCAATTAGCTGGACCCGCACAGGGTGAAGGAGTCCGTGGGTGACACCCATGGAGCGGGTCGGTGCGGTGCTGTCCGGTGGTATTCCGGATAGGCGGCCCTTTGCATGTACCCTATCGCTGTACGGCGCCCGGCTGAGCGGCGCCGATACGCTGGACCATTATTCCAAACCTGAGGTATTCGTCGCCGGCCAGCGCGCCGTGGTCGACCTCTGCGCACCGGATATACTCTTTGGCCCCTTTGCCCTGGCTTTGGAGGCAGAGGGCTATGGATCGACACTGGAACGCTTTCCCGATTCCCCTCCCAGCCTGAAAAAGCCGGCGGTCAGATCGGCCCGGGATACACAGGTGCCCCGGCTACAACCCGGAACGGACCCGAACCTGCGCTACCTTGTCGATTCGGTACGCGCTTTGGTGGCCGACCAAGGCGGCAGGCGTCCGGTGGCCGCGGTCATTACGGCCCCAAGCGATTTGCCCATACTCCTGCTGGGCATGGAAAACTGGCTGGAAGTACTGCTCTTTCAACCCGAATTGGCCGATTTCTGGAGTGCCCTGGCACTGGACCATTTCGAAGCGCTCTCAGCAGCCTATTTCAGCGCGGGAGCCAGCTTCCTGGTAAGCCCGGTGATGATGACCAGCCCCGCCTTCATGAACCCGGAATTGGCCGAACGAACCATCATACCCCTGATCCGCACGGCTTTTTCCCGGTTGAAGGGACCCATCGTCTTCCATCACGGGGGAAACCGGCTTGCCCCATACATCGGTATGGTCCGGGACCTGCCCAATGTGGCGGGTTTTGCCTTGGACGAGCGGGATTCCTTTGTGGAAGCCCGTGCGGTCTTGGGACCGGATACGTTACTTTTAGGCAACCTGAGCGGCCCCCATTTTTCGCGGCGCTCGGCGGAATCGATCGCCGAAAGGACCCGCTCCCTCTTGCTTGAGATGAAGGATGAGCGCAAGTTCGTCCTCGCCACCTCGAATGCGGACATCCCCTGGGAGACAGATCCGGAAGTCCTGGTCGCCCTGCGCCGGACCATCGAGGCAGGGGCATGATTGGCCAGGAAAAACCTGTACTCCTGCTCGGGTGCGGTATATTCAAACGCGAATTCGCCCTTCTCCCCGTAGCCCTGCGTTCCGGTTTCCACCCGGTATTCCTGGATTCAATGCTCCACATGGAACCTGCCCGACTGGACCTCATCCTTAAGAAAGCGCTCGGGAAGACGGACGCCGGACAGGTCGTCCTTGCCTTCGGCGACTGCTCGCCCCACCTGCCGGATTTCGACAATCATGCGCGTACGGTGCGGGTGGTGGGGTGTAATTGCTGTGAAATATGGCTGGGCAGGCAACGCTACAGGGAATTGCGCAAGGAAGCGGTTTTTTTCCTTATGCCCGAATGGGCCCAGCGCTGGGAACATATCATCAGGGACGAATTGGGGCTGAAAACGAAGGAACTGGCCAGGGATTTTATGGCCCAGACCATGCGCAGGGCGGTCTATATCGATACCGGCGTAATGCCGGTGCCCACCGGGACGCTGGAGGACTTTAGTGGGTACACAGCCTTGCCCATGACTGTGGAAAAGGTAGGTCCGGAGCACTTCCTTGCCGCCCTTGAAAGCGCCTTACGCCGGATTAATGAAAGGGCATGAAATGAGCGACAGTACCTCGGCCTTCAATCATCTGTTTTCCCACCTGGTGGAAACCATCATGTCCACCGCCGATTCCCCGGGCCAGTGCGCGCGTTACCTGGCAGAAAACCTGCGCTCCCTGATAGGCGCGAAAACGGTACTTGTATTGGAATGCACCCATAGTTCCGGCTTGCAGGAGCACCGGATACTTTCGGCCTTTCCCTCCCGGCGTGCGGCGCTGGGCATGCACGAGGCTGTGCAGGAAATCGCCACACTTTCCCATAGGATAGACAGGACAAACCTTGTCCTCCCCGGGAATGAGGCGCCCCTGCCCATTGCGTTGAATCGACTGGAAGTGGGAGCCTCACTCATAAGCCCCCTGGTGTACGCGGGCGAGCGGGTTGGGGTACTGCTTCTTCTGGACCTCATGGATACGGATAATCTGGGTACCATCCGTGAAACCCTGGACAAGCTCTCGACCGTGTTGGCACTTATATTGCGCAACGCCTTCCTTTACAACAATCTGGAAAGCGAGGTAGTCCGCAGGACCCGGGAACTCACGGAACGCAGCGCTGCCCTCGCGAAAGCCCTTAATGAAAAGGACGTCATGCTGAAGGAGGTTCACCATCGGGTCAAGAACAACCTGCAGTTGGTCAACAGCCTCCTGTACCTGCAGGCTGCCTCCTCCGATGACCCTGTACTGAGAAATGCCTTGGAGATAGGCCAAGGGCGCATATACTCCATGTCTTTGGTGCATGAGGAATTATACCGTTCAGACGATCTGGCTTCGGTGGATATGCAGGCCTATGTGCAACGCCTGTGCATGAGCTTTTCAGATAATGCGGGCGAAAGGATACGGATAGGATGTACATCGGATGCCATCCATCTTCCCGTCACCCAATCGGTGCCCTGCGGTCTTATACTCAACGAACTGATCACCAACGCGCTAAAATACGCCTACCCTGAAAGCACGGCTGGTGAAATCGCCGTGACCGTGAGGCAGGACGGCGGGACGGTGACCATGGTGGTGGAGGATGGCGGAGTAGGTTTGCCCGAGGATTCAAAAATGGATACCTTTGGCTCCCTGGGGCTGACCCTGGTCCGTGGGTTGGTGGACCAGCTCCACGGGCAGTTGGACATTCTCGGCAAGTCCGGTTCCGGCATGGGTGAAAGGGGTGTGCGTATCGAGATACACTTTCCCTGGGAGTCAATAGAGTGAAGTCTCAACTGGAAGTGCTCATCGTAGAGGACGAGCGCATAATTTCCTTGATGATGGGAGTGATGGTGGAAAAACTCGGCCACCGGGTATGCGCAAGAGTCCCGTCTGTTGTCGCAGCTCTGGAACTTCTGGACCGCATCCTTCCGGATCTTGCCTTTCTGGATATCAATCTGGAAGGAGACCGTGATGGCATAGCCTTGGGTAATATCCTGGGTATACAATACGGCATCCCCTTCGCCTTTGCCACAGCCTACGCGGATGCGGAAACCTACAAGCGTGCGATGGATACCCATCCAGTCGATTTCCTGCAAAAACCTTTAGCCATCGAAGCCATCAAACGCGTTTGTGACGCGATTATTTCAACCTGAAACAGCCACACCACAAGGGGAGCATCATGGCAATCACCGTGCGCCAAGCAGAAAATCGAGGGCAACTCAAATCTTTCGTACGTTTTCCCGTCGACCTGTACCGGGGCAATCCATACTACGTGCCCTCCCTCGCCTTCGATGACCTGAATACACTGGACCCCGCCAAAAACCCCGCTTTTGAATTCTGCGAATCCGTTTGTTTCATGGCCGAGAGCGACGGTCGTATCGTCGGCAGGATCACAGGCATCATCAACCACCGCTACATCGAAAAATGGGGCAAGAAATACGCGCGCTTTGGTTGGTTGGACTTTGTCGAGGATTACGACGTGGCCGAAGCCCTGACCGCTGCCGTCGAGGGCTGGGCCAGGGAACGGGGCATGGAGGGCATCCACGGTCCCCTGGGCTTTACAGACATGGACAGGGAAGGTCTTCTGGTGGAAGGTTTTGATGAGATTGCCACCATGGCCACAAACTACAACCATACCTATTATGGCGAATACCTTGAACGGCTCGGCTACTCCAAGGACTGCGACTGGGTGGAATACCGCATAACGGTACCCAAGGAAATTCCTGAAAAGATACGCCGCGTCACCGAACTCCTGGCCAAGCGTACCGGGGTAAAGCTCTACGAGTGGAAAACACGCAAGGAACTGGTGGGGAAATTTGGGCCCCAAATATTCGCCCTGCTGGATGAGGCCTATGCCAAACTGTACGGCACGACGCCCCTATCGGAACGCCAGGTAGCGGTGTATATAAACCAATATCTGGGCTTTGTGGACCCCCGCTTCACGAAAGTCCTGGTGGATGACAAGGGCAATCTGATCGGCTTCGGCATTACAATGCCCAGCCTTTCCAAGGCGCTGCAAGCCTGCCGCGGCCGCATCCTGCCCTTCGGCTGGCTGCACCTGTATCTGGCGCTCCGCAAGCCTAAAATCTTGGACCTCTACCTTGTTGCGGTTAAGGCCGAATACCAATCCCGCGGCGTTGTGGCCATTCTCATGTCCGCCGTCAACCAGAGCGCCATCGACGCGGGCATCAAATTCGCCGAGTCCAACCCGGAACTGGAAATGAACCACGCGGTACAGACCCTCTGGAAGGATACAGACCGGGTGATGCACAAGAGGCGCCGGGTATACCTGAAGTCCCTGTGATAGGGGAGGCGGGCTTTTGTCCCGCTGTTGGGTGGTAACTCCTGATAGCGGCTCAGGTGCTACGCATCTGCACTTGGCCCTTCCCGGCAAGCTGCCTGCCAGTCTGTTCACCGCCCTGGGCAGCTGTTTTTCTGCTGGTCCCAATCCACAAGGCGAACATGCCCGCCGTATAGCCATACTGAAGGATGAACTGTACCCATTCGGGCCGCGAATACCAGCCCACCAAAACGAAGAAGGGGAGTCCCACCACGCCCTGCTTGTGTTCGAACAC
>CAXNJE010000192.1:0-5516 GCA_964202565.1 Breznakiellaceae bacterium
GGCGACACCTGGACGCGGCGGGCGCTGAAAAACCGGGAACGCAACTGCGATGCCCTCCGCAGCGCATCACTCTATACGAACAGTGAACGCCATTCCCGCGCCGTCCGCGACCTGAACCGGGCCCTGCACTCCCTGTCCGCCCCGGGAACCGAACTTTCCCTGGCTGATTACCGGGACGAAGCCCTGTCCCCCTTGCGTCGCACGGATCTGCTGACAGCTGCGATTGACTATCATGCCAACATCTTCCATCCCTTTTTCCGCCGTCGCCTCGAAGCGGTTTCTGCAGAATTCCCCACACTGCTGGTGGGCATCTCGGTCAACTATCTGAGCCAGGCCCTGTGCGCCTTCGCGCTGGCCGGTCTCATCAAGGCGGAGTATCCAGGTTGGAAAATCGTGCTGGGCGGCGGTCTTATCAATTCCTGGCTCTCCAAGGGCTGCCTTTCGGCGGGCGAGACCTTCAACGGGCTTTTCGACGCCATCCTGGGCGGCCGGGGCGAGGAAAGCCTCGCTTCTTTCCTGGAACTGGACCCCTGCGCGTCGGTGCCTCCCGACTTTGACGATTTTGAGGCTGTCCCGTATTTCGCTCCTACGAAAATCATTCCCTATAATTTTTCTGTGGGCTGTCCCTGGAAGCGCTGTACCTTCTGCCCGGAAAAGGCGGAGGATGCCCGCTACCGGGGCATTCCCGTCGCCGATGGCCTTGCCGAAATCGCCGCGCTGGTAAGCCGTTACGATCCCGGCCTGCTCCATCTCACCGACAACGAAATCGGTCCCGCCTACCTGCGAGCCCTGTCCGAAGCATCGCCGGGACCTCCCTGGTACGGCTTCTCCCGTTTTTCCTCGGAACTCACGGATCCTGCTTTTTGCCGGCGTCTTGCCGCAAGCGGCTGCCGGATGCTCCAGTTGGGGCTGGAATCGGGGGACCAGGCTGTTCTGGATGCCTTGGGGAAGGGTACCAAGGTGGAGGAGATAGCGATCATCCTCGAAAACCTGAAGGCCGCGGGCATAGGCACCTTCATCTACGTCCTGTTCGGCACGCCTTCAGAAAATCGGGATGCCGCCTTGGTTACCCGGGATTTCGTGGCGCTCCACTCAGCCTGCATCGATTTCCTGAACGTTGCCGTTTTCAACATGCCCGCCACCAGCGAGGAAGCCGCCGCCCTGCAAACCCGGCCGTTCTACGAGGGGGACCTATCCCTGTACCGCGAATTCGAACACCCTTCCGGCTGGAACCGTGATGGGGTCCGTTCCTTCCTGGCCCGCGACTTCGAAGCCGAGCCGCGCATCAAGGGCATCCTGCTCCGCAATCCGCCCGTCTTTACCTCGAACCATGCAGCCTTTCTTCTGAACCCATAAGCGCCCAGAGGAAGGCTGCCGCCCCAACCTCAAGCCGAAGTGTCTTTGGCCTGGGTGGGGACAGACCCGCTTCCGGAACGCTTCCCAGCGACGCCGTGGGTGCCAGCCGCGTCAGTTCCATGCGCACCGATGCCTCAAGTGAGGAGGCTCCCGTCAGGCGGGCCTTAAGCAGCTCCGAGAGCAAGCGGAGCGCTTCCGTGAGCGCCCGTGGGTCCGTATCCGGGGAAAGGGCCCGGGCTTCGAATTCGTCAAACAGAAGTGGCAATTCCGATCTCAGCCGACCGAGGGCGGAACGGGCGGACAGCCGCGCATAGGCGTAACGCAGGATTTCCTTCCGGTGGCGCGGCCGTTTGGGAAAACCCCGTTTCAACAGCAAGTCCAAGGCTGCGTAGGGATCGAGCCTTTTTCCTGCCCGTCCGGCTTCAACAGGTTCGCCGGAGGTAGATCGCCGTCTATACCCGGCAGCCAGTTTTTCCAGCGCGTCTTCATACTGCCTGCGCATCCGGATGAAAGCTACCGTATCCATGTCATCCGCCAAATCCGGATGGGTGCGTTTCGCCTCGGCCTTGAAGAGGGTCTTCAGTTCGGTGATGGAAGAGATTTCTCCGCTGATTATGCCTTCCATGAATCGGTTCGTGCGGGGACCCTCCGGAGAGTGAGGCTAGCAGAAAGAGGGGGCGAGTTCAATGAAGGTCATGCAACGGGGCTTGATATCCTCTCTTGATCGTACCAGCAAAACTTTTCTTGACAATATCGGATAAGTATTGGATACTAAAGTAAGTTACTTTAGTAATACAAGGAAGCATTGACCGGAAATTTCGTAGCATCGAATCTGAAAGATCTCAACCGCCGCTCGGTATATACGCTGCTTCGATCCGAGGGCGAGATCTCCAAGGCAGAAATTTCCAGGCGCAGTGGTATCAGCGCGCCGACGGTCACAAAAATAATAGATTATTTTACCGGGATGGGTATTGTGGTGGAGGCGGGCGAGGGGAGTTCGGCCTTGGGCAGGAAACCGCACCTTCTGCGTTATGCGCCGGAAGCCGCCTATGCAATCGGCGCCCTTTTCGATGGTTTTCAGTTGTTGACGGGTTTCGTGGACCTGGCCGGCAAGGTGGGGCCCCTTTCGCGCAGGCGCGTCGATCCGGATTTGCGCGGAATGCTTTCCGGAGAACTTGCGTCCGCAGTCCGTGAACTGATTGTCCAAGGGGGTATCCCCACCGAGCGGATAGTCGGCCTCGGTCTGGGACTTCCCGGTGTTGTGGGGCCGGAGCCCCGGACCATAGCTTTTGCCCCCTTCGTAGGGGTTCAATCGAGGCTGGACCTCTCGCCCTATCTGGACAAGCTGGAACGGGAATTGCGCCAGCCCATAATTGTGGAGAACGACGCAAACGCCGCGGTCTTGGGCGAGTACGCAGAACGCGGTCTCGGTGATTCGGGGGACCTGCTCTACGTGGAACTTGGACGGGGTCTGGGAGCGGGGCTGATCATCGATGGCCGCTTGCGGAAGGGTCCCCGGGCGTTTACCGGGGAACTGGGCTATCTCGTGCTGGATCCGGACCACTCGGTTTCGCCCGATGCGCCGGGCTGGCTCGAATCCCGGATTGATCTGGGCGGCCTATGGACCGAAGTGTCCCTCGGAAACAAACCCAGTACCGAATCCTTTGACCGGGCGGTGACCTTCCTGGCCTTGGCGGTGACGAATATCTGTGTCTCCCTGGATGTGTCGCTGGTAGTTGTCGGCAGCGCGGGGCTTACTTCCTTCATTCCCGATCTGGCCTTGGCCCTGCAGAAGGAAGTAAGGCGCTTTTCGATGCTGGAAATTCGCTGCGAAGCGCCCGTGGCTCGCGAAGGCGGGGTTGCCGGAGCGGCGGCGCTCGCTTCCGGGCGCTGGCTTGATGGGGTATTCGCGGGGTAGGAACCGGAAGTATTTCCGGTACTGTCCCGAAGTTTTATAGGTTCGTTTCATAAGGAGGCTACATGAAAAGGTTTCTGAAAGCACAGGCGATGCGCGTCATCGCCCTATCTTTCGTCGCGATCGCCCTGGCCGTCGGATTTGCTTCGTGCGCCAAAAAAGTGCCACCGGTAAAAACCGTGACCCTCAACCTGACCAGCTGGAGGACCGAGGACATCGAACGGATGAACCGCGTGAACGCCCTGTTCACCGCTTCCCACCCGAATATCATCATCAACTTCCAGCCCGTCAATGATACCGAGTACGACGCCAACATGCGCGCGGGACTCGGGACCGACACTGGTGCCGACATTGTATGGCTGCGCTCCTACGACACGGGCCGCACGGCCTATGACGGCGGTTGGCTCTATGACCTTACCAAGGTCATCCCGGACCTGGACAAGTTCTCCCCCGCGGCCGTCAAAGCCTGGACCGCCGAGGACGGCGTCACCTACGGTGTGCCCTCTGTTGGCGTGACCCATGGCGTATACTATCAGAAGGCCATCTTCGAGAAGTACGGCCTGAAAGAGCCCGCCACCTGGGCCGAATTCCTCGCGGTCTGCGAGACCCTCAAGAAGGGCGGCGAGAATGTCTTTGCCCAGGGTGCCCTGGACGACTGGACCCTGTACGAGGTCGTGTTCTCCGGGCTCGGTGCCAACTTCTACGGCGGCGAGGCTGCCCGCCAGGATCTGATGGCCGGAAAGGCCAAGCTCACGGACCCCAATTTTGTCGCGGCCTTCAAGGCGGTCGACTCCCTCCAGAAATACCTGCCCAAGGGTTACGAGGGACTGGATTACGTCAGCATGCAGCAGATGTTCGGTTCGGGACAGGCTGCCATGTTCATGGGCGGTTCCTGGGAAATCGGCGTCTTCGAGGACCTCGGTTCGGACAGCTCCAAGATCGGCTGGTTCGCCCCGCCGGTGGCCAAGGCCGGCGACAAGCTCCAGTACTGTTTCCACGTGGACGCGGGTATCGGGCTCAACAAGAAGTCCAAGAACCTTGACGCTGCCATCGAGTACATCAAGTGGGTAGCCGGCGCCGAATACGCCCAGGCCATCATGAACGAGCTTCCCGGCTTCTTCCTGTACAACCCGGTGAAGGTGACCCTGAGCAACCCGCTTGCCCAGAAGATGTTTGATGCGGCCGCCACCGCCGACAACACGGTCCGCACGGTATGGGAAAAACTGAGCGCCCAGGCGCCCAGCGGCAACTCCCTCATGGGCGTCGCCCTCCCCGGCATGATGGTGGACAAGTATACCCCTGAACAGGCCGCGGCCTACGTCCAGGACCAGCTGGCGTCCTGGTACCCGCCTTTCAAGAAATAAGCCAAGGACTAACTGTCCGATCCGCGGGCGGAGCCCCCTGGTTCCGCCCGCTTTCGCCCCCCATAAGCGAGGCGTTCGCGTGAACAAGGAATTCGCATGAAACGGAACAACGGGAACATCGATCGCCGCTTCGACCGGCTTCGTCCTTGGGCATTCAGGGCGGCCTTCCTGCTGCCTGCGCTACTCGTCTACGCCATCATCCTGTTGATCCCCATCGTAGACTCGATGCGGCTCAGCCTGTACTCGGGGGGTGGCCTGATTCCGACGAATTTCGTCGGTCTGGCAAACTATATCAAGATATTTACCGAGGAATCCTTCAGCACCCACGTATGGGGCGCCTTCAGGAACAACGTCGTCTTTTTCCTCATCGTCACCCTCATCCAGAACGTCCTGGGCTTCTTCCTTGCCCTGGCCGTGACGCGGGCTGTAAAAGGTGCCGCTTTCTTTCGCAAGGTCAGTTTCCTGCCCACCACACTTTCGGTGCTCGTCGTGGGCTTCCTTTTCCGCCAGATGCTCAACCCCATCTGGGGCCTGCTTGGCAACTACCCCTGGCTGGGCAACGAGGCCACCGCCCTGCCCGCCCTCGCCGTTGCGGTAAGCTGGCAGTTCATCGGCGAATCCATCCTGCTATACGCTGTCGGCATAGACGGCATACCTTCGGAACACCTGGAAGCGGCGCGGATCGACGGCGCCAGCTGGTTCCAGGAAACCCGGTACATCGTGCTGCCCGCCCTCATGCCCATAGTCGGCATGGTGACCCTCCTGATTTTCGTCGGCGACTTTACCCAATTCGACATCGTCTATTCCATGACCACCACCATGGCCAATCCCCGATATACCACCGACCTGTTCGGCTCGCTCTTCTACCGTGCCGCCTTCTC
>CAXNJE010000193.1:0-5488 GCA_964202565.1 Breznakiellaceae bacterium
CCGAAAAAAAGCCCCAGAACGAGGGAGAACCTCTCCCGCTTCGATAGTCCTGGACGGACAAAGAGCCACAACTGGAAGAGTATCACCGGAGACGCGATCACCAGCCCGCCTATCAAGGCGATTTTCACGTAGGACGTGAAAAGTTCGGGGGGGGAAAGGTAGATGAACTGCATGTTGCCCACCGGCCGGGTGATGAACGCGGCGGCGGGTTCCACGAAAAAGAAACTGGCGATGGTTCCGGCTACAACGGCTACCGTCGCGACCAAAAGCCGGGATCGAAGCTCCGCGACATGATCCCAGAAAGGCATTGACGAGTCTTTCATCCGGCTCCGTCAGACCTTTTTATTCGTCGGATTGTCCTTGGCCTTTTTCGCGCTCTCGACTGTGGGCTCCTCGTTGGCGCCGCTTACCGCATCCTCAAGCTCCGCGCTTACCTTGTTCGAGTGCTTCTTGAATTCGTTTATCGCGTTTCCAAGGGCTTTTCCGATTTCCGGCAATTTTTTAGGCCCGAAAACCACGAGCGCGATAACCAGGATGAGGATCAGTTCCATGGGTCCGATCTTTCCGAACATATTATTTCCTTCCGGGCGCCCTTTTCCGGCTTTACCCGAGCTAGTGATTATAACCGGATTCGTTCCGGATTTGTATACACGATTGGATGGTCATCGCCTATCCTGCCTACCATCGTCACCCCCGCTTCCCGGGCGATCTCGAAGGCCGTCGTGGTAGGGATGCTCCTTGAAACGATGACAGGAACGCGGGAAGCGACTGCCTTGAGTATCATATCAGCTGCAATGCGTCCACTCGTCAAAATACACGCGGAAGAAAAATCAATCTTGTCGAGGAAGGCCCGGCCGATCACCTTGTCCACAGCGTTGTGCCGGCCGACATCCTCCCTGACTACGAAGTAGGACGCGCCCTCGGGCGGATC
This sequence comes from Breznakiellaceae bacterium, assembly GCA_964202565.1. Lineage (GTDB taxonomy): Bacteria > Spirochaetota > Spirochaetia > Treponematales > Breznakiellaceae > SZUA-426. The sequence goes on from CAXNJE010000193.1 coordinate 932, forward strand.
CTCCATCGATGCAGAGCCCATTGGAAGGGCCAGGGCGGCGCAATGCATGCCACCGGTTTTTCGGTACAGTTCGGCGGCCTTGAACATTGCACCCGACCAAACCTTCAACGTTTCGAGCTGGATGGAGAAGCCCCCAGGCAGGGTTCCCAGTCTCGCAGCGTCGGCCACCGGCGATCCGGACCCGCAACCGGAAGCGATCACCCGGCCAAGCCCGAAACGATCTTCCAAGATCGCTCCAGGGGCGAGAACATCAATGCCACTCATATCCCCACGCACGATGATGGACCTGATTCGGGACGCGTCCGTGAGCATACCCCGGGTAAAAAGGTGTCCGGCGGCCAGATCGTCCAGATTCAGCGGGGTGCACATAAGCACCGCGATCCGCTCTCCATTGGCAAGTAATTCGACAGGAGTTTCAACCGCGAGAGGGAGGGCGTCGATCACGGGTTTTCCTTTTCACCTACCGAGGCCCATTCAGCAAGTCCCGCAGCATGGGCTTCTGTGAGGTGTTCCGAAGAGTATAAATAGGCGTCGCCGTTGGAGGCTTCGACGCGACGAATGTCACTGTATTGGGGATCGGCGGCCATCGCCGTCAAGGCGGCTTCCATATCGTTGGCGGTCATACTGAAAGGCGCGTCCAAAAAGGTAGCCACCGGAGTCGGGCGGGGATAGGTCTTGGATTCGTCACGGGTCGTATCGGCGATGAGCCGTGCGGGGTCGCGTTCAGCCAGCCGGAAAAGGTGTTTTGCATAGGATTCGGTTATGGAACGATCGCTGAAGTAATACGTATCCAGGGTTCCGCGCATCATCTTGATGTCGTCGTCCGCACCCAGTTCCAGGATGGCAACAGGATCCGAACCTTCACCCAATAAGGGGATCAATTCTTTTGAGGAAATCAGCATATGCTCCGCAGACCGCCTGCGGACCATCTCCATCAGGGTTTCGATAACCCCGCGTTCTTCAGGCATCGTTTCTCCAGCGTCATCATGGCAATTGTATACTTTTTATGTGAAGGGTGCTGCAAGCGGGGGCCCGGTCCGGATGACCGTTCCACCCCCGCTTACAACCTTTTTATGAGGGCAACAATCCTTTCGCGCCGAGTTGCTGGGCAACATCGGCCATCCCGAGCGCCACCAAGGTAGCCTTGGTAGGAGCACCGGTCTTCTCGTCCCATCCGAATTGCTTGTACACCATGGTCCGGCCCAATTCCAGGTCGGCCTTTTCCATCTGGATGGTACCAGGGGTAAACTGCGGAATTTCCTTGCCCGCCTTGTCCTTGTCCACCTTGGTGATCCACTCGTTGGTATTGTCGTGCTGGTTGCGCATGTCGGTGGTTCCCATGGAACGCACGGTGAGGGCACGGAGCAGGGTTACTACCCGTTCCCCATCCTTATCCAATTGGGCTTCGGTCTTTTTCTCGCCCGTTACCAGGGAATAGAACTTGGCTTCCAGGGCGGTATCTCCACGGTACTTCCGTTCCTTCAGGGGGCTTACGGCCATGGGCCACATCCAGTTGCACAGGGTCAGGGAATCGTGCAAGCGTCCACGAACAATGGACCACTTGACGAAGCGGGCCTTTGATTCATTCATCGGCTTATAATCCATTGCCGGGTCAATGGCGTCGGGGGATCCGAACAGCTCGGCGGCGATCTCCTTCTGGATCGCTATGGGGAGCTTGTTTCCGATGAAGTTCATATGGCTGTGGTTCTGGGAGTCCCGGTTGGTGAAGCAGGAGATGAGGGCACCCACCTGGCCGTTGGCCTCGTTGGAATGGTGGACAGGATAACCGCCACGGGTCCAGAGCTTGTTGTCCTTGTCGTTCCAGTACTCGTCTCCGAGACCCCAGCGCTTGGCGATCCAGGCGGAACCGTCGGCAATGTGCCAGAGCTCGCCCTTTTTGTTGGCCACCCGGGTGTAGAAGTCGATGAGGAAACGGGGATCACCCTTCTCCAGCAAATCCCAGGGAATGGACGCGTATTCTTCGGCGGGAAGGACGCGCTTGAAGACGCCCTTCTGGTAGAAGTACTTCACATCGCGGCCAATCTGGCCGTAATTGCACCAGACGCCCAAGTCGTCGGTCATGGTGGTGCCAATGCCGTTACCGACCACCGAGGAATCGGCGCCATTGCCGTCGAATTCCTTGATGCCGTTGTACATGACACCGCGCGGGCCTGACCAACCTACGCAGGTGTTGGATATGTTCGGATCCATGCCATATTTTTCCAGCTGGGGAACCCTGAGCTGGCCATGGCAGCGGATGGGGCAGTGGGCACAACCGCCCATGCGGACGGTATACTTCTCTGCTCCGGCACCAAGGTCGAAAACCGCTTTCTGGGTACGCTTGCCTACGGACTGCATGTCGGCCGGATCGCAGAGGCCGGTGTCTACCGGGGGATTGGCGGCACCCCAGGTCATGCCGGGTCGGCCGGTCCAGCGGGAACCCTTGTCACTGTATTCCGCCCACGGAAGCGGCACGGTCGGAAGCACCATCTGGTTGTTGGCACCTATGATACTCATAATGAACTTGTCCAGCGCCATGAGTTCTTCGGGCTTCGCGGCGACCTTGACGGAGCCCGTACCCTTGATGGCGATGGCCTTCACGTTCTTGGCTCCCATGATACCACCGTGGCCGCCCGCTGAATGGGAGGTTCCGGTGCGGATGACGGACATATTAAGCTGATTCTCGCCGGCCGGACCGATGGCCGCGACTTGGGCTTCCTTGCCCATCTGGCTGGAAATGATCGCCATGGTATCAAAAATACCCTTGCCCCATACCCAGCGGGCGTCCTCGATCGTCACCTTATCGTCTTCGACGCGGATCCAGACCGGCTTGGGGCTTTGGCCTTCAAGCACGATCATATCCCAACCCGCATACTTCATCTCTACTGAGAAATAGCCACCCATGTGGGAGCTTCCGGCTCCATGGAAGGGGCTGGTGGGCAGTAGGCTCGTAATCGTTGTGCGGCCCGAGCAGGGTACGCCGGTACCGCAGAGGGGGCCTGCGCCGAAAATGATCTTGTTCTCGGGAGCGTAGGGGTGGGTGCCCGCAGGAACCTCGTCCCACAGGATCTTGTAACCAATTCCCTCGCCGCCGATAAAGTCCTTGTATTTCATGGTGTCGTCGGTCGAGACCGCACCCGTCGTGAGATTCACGCGGAGGATCTTGCCGGTATATCCGTAACTAACTGACATGCTTGAGTCTCCTATTGGTTATACGGTCGCGCCGGTAACGGCATCCGTGCCGAAGAGCAGCTTTTCAGCCTCTTCCCAGGGATAGAGCTTGATGGCTCCCGTCGGACAGCTCTTGACGCAGGCGGGGTCGCCGTTGCAAAGGAGGCACTTGGTTGAGGTTTCCGTCTCGGGGTCCACCGTCGCGATGTGCCAGGGGCAGGCGCGCTCGCAGGCACCACAACCCACGCACTTGTTTGCATCCACCACCCGGGCACCGGTTTTCTTGTCCGCGCTGATGGCTCCCACGGGGCAGGCATCGCCGCATTTCGGGTGCGAGCACTGGCGGCAGGTATCCGCAACGATGCGGAAATTGCCATGCTGGCCGTCGGCGTTCTGGAAGGCCGCGCTGACGCCCTTGGCACCGTAGTTGAGATTCCTGGATACCTTGATGCGGGAAATGTAAGCCGAAGCCTTGCCGTCGTTCTTGATGGTGCAGGACGTCTCGCAACGCCGGCAACCCACACACAGATTGGGGTCGTGGACGAGAGCACCCGATGAGGTGGGCCACACCCGTACCTGCACGCCATTCTTTGTTACGAAGCTTGCGCCTCCCAGTACCGTCGCCGCGAAAGCGCCCGCCAAGCCGGTACCGGCCAAGCGTAGGAATTCGCGCCTCGACGACGTGGAACGCTTCGATTCCCCCTCAGGGGAATTCTTGGTCGTATCCATGATCGAACCTCCATGCGGTGAACCGCAAGGTTAAGGTGGTGCGAACTCCTTTCCGATGCCTTAAACCAGGCGGGAGGCCGAGGATGTTTCCACCCTGACCCTTAGACCCCAAACGCACGCGCTGGGGATCAAAGACCGGGGACCATAACCCTGGCAACGCTACGGCCGGAGGTCTAACCGGTTCGGAGTCAATATAAAAGAACAAGTTACATTAAGTCCATTTTGTATAGATTCTTTATACTCGATTAAAAGCAAATCAGTCAAGAAATATCAGCACAAATATCAACATGTACACCGAAGGATGGTCACTTACCTGGTATGGCGGGGTGATTCGTCTTGATGGCTTGTGGTCGGGAAAACAAAAACCGCCCCAAACGGGACGGTTTGATGCTGAGGGTAACCGGTACGCTTCGAGAATCCGCGTGCGCGGATTCTCAAGTGGCGACTCTATTTTTAGAACGGGTGTGCGCCTGTTGCCTGCTCGATAGTTGGCGCAGACAGAGGGCGCACTTTGAGAATCCACTTAGGTGGATTCTCATGTGGCGACTTTAATTACTAGAAGGGGCGGTCGGCCAGGTACTTGTACTCTTTCCAGACCCGCTCGGCTTGGGCTTTGGCCTTGGCCATGAGCTCGTCGGCGCGCGCGGGATCGGCGGC
>CAXNJE010000194.1:0-5471 GCA_964202565.1 Breznakiellaceae bacterium
TCAGGGCAGAGGCCTCGTCATCGGCGACCACCACCGCGACGCCTTCCCCGTGGTGGCGCACCTCCGTTCTGGCCAAGGGAGGCTTGTCACCCATATACAGGCCGATAAGCGCGTCCCAGTCGGCGCCGGTAAATACCCCCCGTACCCCGGGAGCCGCAGCGGCAAGCGCAGTCTCAATCTTAAGAATGCGCGCCCGCGCGTGGGGACTGGCCAGCAGGACCGCGTGCAGAAGTCCCGGTCGTGGATGGTCGTCCGTAAATGTGGTGCGGCCGCTGGTCTTATCGGCCCTGTCGTCACGTAGTAAGGAAGAGCCTATTACACCTTTTTCGTTCATGCGCTCAGTGTAAACCTGAACTGTGAATTAGGCAAAGCGGCCCGGGTGTCCACCTTCCCCTACCGGGAAACCTCAGTGGGTCTGGAAATTGAAAACGACGCCAATGACGCCGGCCACGGCGATATAGAGCACCGGATGCCATTTGAATTTCCGTATTAGCACGAACAAAGCGACAAAAAGGATGAGTTCCCTCCACTTTATAAAATCGGTGTAGCCCTTATGGCCAGGATTGAACAGGCCGAGCTTGATGACACTGAAGGCTGCGGCGGCAATGAGCCCGGTGGCGGCAGGACGAAGGCCCGCAAACACGGCTGTCACCACCTCGCTCTCCTTGAACTTCTTCATGAAGCGGGAAATGACGCTGATGATGACGATGGAAGGAAGCACATATCCCAGGGTGGCCAATGCGGACCCTGTCAGGCCCGCGACGTGGAACCCGGTGTAGGTGGCTATGTTTATGGCGATGGGGCCGGGGGTGGATTCGGCCACGGCTATCATGTCAGCGATCTGGGCATGGCTTATCCAGCCAAGGCTGTCGGAGATCGCGTAGATGAAGGGAATGGTGGCGAGGCCGCCGCCCACCCCGAAAAGACCGGTCTTGAGGAATTCCCAGAACAATTGCAGGTGGATCATGACGCTTTCCTTTTACGAAGCAGGAAAAACCCGGCCAGCCCGGCAGCCAGAACCAAGGGTATGGGGGAAGTCCTGAAGATCACCGAAGCCAAAAAGGCGATGATGCAGATGACCAGCGGAATGGGTTTGTTGAAAACACCCCTGAACAGGCGGATGAGCGCGTCCAGAATGAGGGCTCCAACCGCAACACGGATGCCCGCGAAGGCGTGCTGGACGGCCGGCAGGTCCGCGAAGTTTGCCAGGAAGGCGGCAATGACCGAAATCACTATGAAGGACGGCAGGACCATCCCGAAGACGGCGGCCAGGGCGCCGGGAATGCCCAGCATGGTATGGCCGGTATACACCGAAAAATTCACCGCAATGGCCCCGGGCGCCACCTGGCTCAGGGCGAAAACGTCTATGACCTCTTCCTCGGTGGCCCATTTGCGTTTGTTGACGATTTCCTTCTGGATGAGGGGAAGCATGGTATAGCCGCCACCGAAGGTGAGGGCTCCTATCTTGAAAAAGCTCCAGAACAGTTCAAGGTGTTTTCGCACTATCGTATCCTTTGCCCATCTCCAGGATGCGCTCTCCGGCATAGCTGAAAAAATCCAGAAAAGCTTCGCAGTACCTATTGAGGGAAGGCAGTCCGTCCGCGAAGGGTTCCCTATCCCGGCGACAGCCCCCGCGGCAGAGGGAGGATGCAAAACAGGTTTCGCACTTTTTGTCCACGTGGAAGGACACCGAGGTAAAGCGGCGTGCGGTCTCGCAGTCAGCCATCTCGGCCAGGCTATTGGTCCTCAGATCGCCCAGCCGCCACTCGTCGGTGACGTAAAAATCGCAGGGGTACACCGAACCGTCGGCCTCAACCGTAAAATAGGGCGTGCACCTGCCAGCCATGCCGCAGTTCTCGGGCGCGAACCCCGCTGCCATTCCCACCAGGTTGTCGAACCAGCGTATGCTGGCGGGTTTACCCCTCTGGCCGTCCTCGAGCCAAAGGTCGAAGGTGATTTTAAGGAAACGGGCGTAGACCGCGCTCTGCAACGACCATGAATGGCCGCCGGGTTCCTCCCCCAAGGGGTCCAGGCAGGGGATGAACTGGATCCAGTCGAAGCCTTTTTTTCGCAGGTGCCGGTAGACCAGGGCGGCGTTGGCTGCGGTCGCGTCGTCCACTACGCACAGCGCGTTGGTGGGAACTCCCGCCGTCCTGAGTGCCTCCGCGCCCACCATGACCCTGTCGTAGGTGCCCGCATCGTCGCGTGTTACCCTGAAGGCGTCGTGCAGCAAGCGCGGGCCGTCGATGGAAATGCCCACCAGGAAGTTTTCCGCTTTCAGGAAGCTGGCCCACTCCTCATTTATGGTGGTGCCATTGGTCTGCAGGGCGAAAGCTACCCGGGCGCCCTTTGTGTTGCGCTGGCGGACCAAGGCTGTAAACTTTTGGAAGAAAGGTAGACCCGCCAGGGTAGGCTCCCCGCCCTGGAAGCCAAAGGAATAGGCCTGCAGGTCCAGCTCGAAGGCACGGTCCACCAGCAGGGCCGCCGTTTCATCGGACATGCGCCCAAAATCCGCTGTTTCGCGGTTTTCCGTCAGGTCGCGGTAAAAACAGTAACGGCAGGCCAGGTTGCACGCACCGGAAGCGGGTTTGATAAGGAAGGAAGCTGAAAGCATGGCCGGATTGTCCCCGGTACTGCCGTTTTGGTCAAGGATGGTGGAATATGGTAGTATGGTTGGGATAAAGTCCTTGGACTATGAGGCGGGAGGAACAGTATGACATCCAAAGAACGTGTCATGGCCGCGGTGAGCCATAAGGCGGGCGACCGCATTCCGTGCGGATTCGTGAGTACCCCCGAGGTGGACGATATGCTGTTGCGCCACTTTGGCGCGGACAACATGGAGACAGTGCTGGAACGACTGGGCGTGGATACCCGCCCGGTGATGCCCGCGTATATAGGGCCAACCTTGCGTACCTGGGAAGATGGCCGTTACCAGAACTACTGGGGGCATATCCGCAAGGCCATCCGCAATGAAAGCGGCACCTATAATGAATCGGTCGAGTTTCCCTACGCCGCATTCCAGACGGTGGCGGATGTGGAGGCCTTTGCCTGGCCCAAACTCGAATGGTTCGATTTTAAGCCGATCACCGACGCCATCAACGGACTGTCGGAATATGCGCTGATTCTTGGTTCCACCGGCATGATGGACATGATAAACGGTACCGCCTTTGGCCGTGGCACCGAACAGGTAATGATCGACATCGCCCTGGAGGATCCGGTGGGCTTCGCCTGCATGGACAAGCGCTTCGAATTCAGTTACCAACTTCTCGAGAAAGGGTTGGGGGTAGGGGCTGGCAAGATTGATATCGTCTGGATCGGGGATGATTTTGGCAGCCAGAATGGCCTTCTGATCAGTCCGGATGCCTGGGAGAAACTGTTCTTCCCCCGGATAAGGAAACTGTGCGACCTGATCCATAGCCATGGCGCCAAGGCCATGCTGCACAGTTGCGGTTCTACCAGGAGGATCTGGCCCCGCCTTATCGCTGCGGGTGTGGACATCTACGACACGGTCCAACCCGAGGCGTTTGATATGGAATTCGACAGTCTTTACGCCGAGTTCGGCAGCAGGATGGCCATGCACGGATCGATGAGCACCCAAAGCGTCCTGCCCTTCGGCACACCTGATGACGTCCGCGCGGTGGTGCGGGCAAGAAAGCGTACGGTTGGATCCTCCGGTGGCCTGATCCTCGCTCCTGCCCATAATTTCCAGCCCGATACCCCGCTGGAGAACATCCTGGCTTTCTATGACGAGGTATGCAACGGCGGGTGATGGACGGGGGGGGTCTAGGTACTTGTGATAACTGCCCGGACAATTTGTTTCTGTGGTATGCTTGATGGATTAGGGAAAACAGTAAAAAAACGATTCGGAGGGAAGATTTGGGCTTCAATGAAAATTCACGGGTAAAAATCCCGGCAGTACTGCATCTTTGCCGTGAAGATCGAGTACGTAGACATTACTCCCCAAGAGTTCACCGACAAAATGAAGGCTTATCAAACACGATTGGATGCCCTGTTTGCCGAGGGGCATAGCCTGGAGGCCGAGATCAAGACGCAGTTGGCGGGGCTTAGGTATGATGGGCAATGACACAGCAGCTTGCAGGCGCTGTTTTGCACGAGCCCAATTGCGTCCGCAGTGCGGACGCAATTGGGTATGACTGGGGGCGTATGAAAAATCAGGATTCCAAAGGTCCAACAGCGATGATGTTATCCAGGGATTTCCTGCTGGATATCCAAAGCATTATTGACCAAGCACAAACCCGGGCGCTGCGCAGTATCGATTTCCACCGCGTGCGGATGTACTGGCATCTGGGCGAACGCATCTTCAACGAGGAGCAACAGGGCAAAGACCGGGCTGATTATGGTACGTATCTGATCAAGAGTCTTGCAGAAAAACTTGAACCCCTGTATGGCAGCGGGTTTTCGTACCGACAATTGCATTGGTGCCGACAGTTTTATCGCCTGTACCCAATTGTGAACGCACTGCGTACACAATTCAACTGGACCCAATATCGATTACTGATCAGTATCGACGATCCCCATAAGCGCGAGTACTACGAGCTGGAAACCTTCAACAACCGCTGGACAGGCCGGGAGTTGGAGCGGCAAATCACTTCCGGGCTCTACGAGCGTTTGTTGTTGAGTAACGACAAGGCGTCCGTGCTGGCGGTAGCCCGGAAAGAGCGTCTGCCAGAGTCTCCGCAAGAGATCATCAAGGATCCCATGGTACTGGAATTCCTCGGGCTGGAGCGCAGGGCTCATTACTACGAAAAGGACTTGGAAAGCGCCCTGATCGGGCATCTGCAACAGTTCATGCTTGAAATGGGCAACGGCTTCTGCTTTGTAGCCCGGCAAAAGCGCCTTTTAATCGAGGACGACGAATTCTTTGCTGATTTGGTGTTCTATAACCGTCTGTTACGTTGCTTCGTAGTGATCGAGCTTAAGACCCACAAGATAACCCACCAGGACCTTGGCCAATTGCAAATGTACGTCAACTATTACGACCGTAACGAAAAACGCCCCGACGAGACACCCACGGTGGGAATTCTCCTATGTGCCAAGAAAAACGCCGAAATGGTCAAACTCGCCCTTCCGGAAGACAACAGCACGATCCTGGCCAGCGAATATCAACTTTACCTTCCCAGCGAAAGCCAATTACTGGCCGAATTGCGGAAGGAAATTGATGAGGTAATGGAGCGGGGAATTGCGTATGGAGGACGGGAATGAGAAAGATGATAAAATGCTTGATATTATTGAAGAAATCTCCATGGGTCCTTTTGGTTCTGATATTAAAGTCGATAATTTTGTTGACTCTGGTTTTCCTGTCCTAAATGGTTCCAATGTATCATTGTTTAGGCTCACAGAGAATTCCTTCAAATATTTGAAAGAAGAAAAGGCTCGTTCGTTAAAAAAGGCGATTGCTTCAAGAGGAGATATTGTAATAACTCACCGAGGAACATTGGGACAGATAGCAT
>CAXNJE010000195.1:0-5418 GCA_964202565.1 Breznakiellaceae bacterium
GCAGTTCTTCGCGGAACCAGGCGTCGTACTCGGGGACCCATTCGCATTCAAATCCGGAAAGTATACGGATGCGACCGGCCGCAATTGGCGCCGTGTCCACGCCTGTTGCGGTTTCGGCTTTTTGGGCAGCCTTGATGGCGTTCAGATAGGAGGGCAACTCATCAATATGCATCCGGTTTTCTGGCCAGCGGCCGTCGGGAAAGGGGACGTGGTCGGAGAAACCAAGCTCCTGGATGCCGGCTTTTTTAGCCTCCCGGACGTAGTCCGCTACGTCACCAGACGCATGTTTGCAACGGAAGGTGTGGGTATGGTAATTGTTCATTGTTTATAGGGTACCGGCATTGCGGCCGGCAATCTACCCCAGGCATGCAGCAGTTTCGCGGCTTCCTCCCGGCTATCCAGTCCGGTGACGATCTTGGTCTCGTGCGAATCGGCTTTTACGTAATGGATGAAGGGGAGCCAGGTCTTCGTGGCTTCCCAATCGGTGTACACGACGCTTTCGCCCGAGTAATACCGCAACGCGGCTTGCAGGTCAAACGCGACCTTGCCGCGGGCAGCCAGCATCCGTATCGCCTCCACCGGAGTCTCATCCCTGAATAAGGCCGCGATGTGGTAAACCTCCGCGTCCGGAGCGGCGGCTACATCCTCCAGGGTAAAAAAATCGGCCACTGAAGCAAGTTTCAGACGCCTGTCGTCCATGTCCGTAGAGAGAAAGATATTCTCCATGGAGGTAGTCTTTTTCGAGGGGAGGAATCGGGCCTCGATACCTTCGCGGGAAAACACAGCGCTGCTTCCACGGTCCTTCCCGGCCATCTTGGTGCTGACGAAAACCTTTGCCCCGCTCCGCGCCGCGGCGAAGGAAGAGAACCAGGCCGCGCCTCCGACAAAGGGTGTCCGTTCCCCCATCATATCGCGCACCTCGTTGGTGATGTGGCCTATGGAAACTATGTCGTATTTCATGCGCCCGGATTTTTCATGCATCCGCTCCGGCTATCCATGTAGATCCATGATACCCAGTAGATCGCTGAATACCGGCAGATGGAAATCAGCGGCCATCTCCGCCGGACAATTGAAGGAAATGGTTATCATGCCGGCCTTGCGGGCTCCGACAAGCTCATATTCCTCGTGTCCCACAAAAGCAATCTCGGCTGGCTTGAAGCCTACCCGTTTTGCGAATTCCAGATAGATGCCGGAATCAGGCTTCGCGATGCCCACGTCGATGGAAGAGACGACCGTACGTACCGCGCAGCCAAGCCCGAGTTCCTCAAACCAGCGGGTCTTCTCGCCTGCGCTCTGGAAGGTATTGGTAATCATGCCCATGGAAAAGCCGCGCGTGGCAAGCTCCAACAGGGTTTCGCGCTCGGTCGGGAACAGGCTGATGCGGCGGCTATATTCCAGTTCCTTCGCCTCCACATCCTGTAGGGCTGCGGGATCGTCCACTCCCCATTCTTTGAGGAAGCGGGCTATGGCATCCCGTTTGCCGTAGGTCCCGTCGAAGGAGGCATTCATGGCCTTCCGGAACGAAATCCTGACAGCGTCCGGATCCAGACTGGGAGACCACTGCCGCACGAAATGTTCGGCCACCGCATCGACGAAATCCTCGCCGCGATAATAGAGCACGCCGTTGCCGTCGAATGCGATAGCCCTGATCACCATACGTTATCTCCCTGCTCCTGATTATTTCTTTTTCTGGGCCAGCCAGAAATTGGTCACCTTCACCGTGTTCGGATAATTGAACACCGGATCCTCGGGCCAGAGGTTCATCGAAGCGAGGGGGGTCTTGCTCTTGGAAGGCATATCGCTCCTGGTCGGCCAGGCACCGTCTACGTTGAACGGTGTGAAGCCGGCGGCCTTTCCATCAGCCTCGCCTGCCATCCAGCGGATGAGCAGTTTGGCGGCGTTGGGGTGCTGTCCGCCTTCGACCATGCTCAGATAGGCGGGGTTGCCCGTGCTGGAGCGCGGCTTGAGTCCGGTGATCATGCCAAGTTTGAGGCCCTTGCTGATGTCACGGATCTTGGAGGAGGTGGCGATTCCGATGGGCGGATTCTTCTGTCCCGCCGCGCCGATGGCATCCACAACTTCCTGGTCGGAATTGGTGATGACCAGATCATTGGCCGCGAAGCGCTTGATGAATTCGAAGCCCGCATTCGCGATGCCTGGGCTCAGCTTGATCTCTTCCCCGAATTCGCGCTTGTAGTCCGCGGCCATTTCAGGGGCATTCTGCACGAAGCTGCAGAAAAGACCCAGGGTCTCGATAGCGGCTTGCGGATTGGTCAGCATGATCTTGCCCTTCCATTCGGGCCTGGTCAGGTCCCACCAGCTGTCGATCGGTTCCTTGTCGTAGACTTCGGTGTTAAAGAATACGAGTTTCATCTCGAGATAAATGGCGAAGCCCGGTTGCTTGTAGACGTCGGCAACCTTGCTGCCGAGGTCCTTGGGAACGTAACTATGTACGACGCCTCGGGCGTAGAAATCGTTCGCCATGGTTCCATCGGAATCCTTCACGAAAATGATGTCGGCGTTCTTGATGCCGGCAGCGTTCTCGCGTTCAATTTTTTCAAATATTTCGGTGTTACGAATATCATACGCTTCGACCACAACGCCGGGATACGCCTTCTCGAAAGAAGCCTTCACATCCTTGCTACGGCTGGACATCGAATAAAGGACCACCTTTCCCTCTTTCTTGGCAGCCTCGTAGAGTTGCGCCGTGGTGTCCGGCGCGTCGAGTGCGGCCTTTTTGGACCAAGCCGTTGCCATCTGGGCGAAGACGCTTCCCGCGTTGATGAACAGGGATGCGAGAACGATTGTGACGACCAAGGTCATCTGACTGCGAAACCTCATACTGTACCTCCTGCTGAATGACTTCTGGATGGAACCCATCCGTGCATACACATTTTCAGACCAGTGCGCCAAGGATCATCTTGCCCGACACCTTGTCGTACACGTTCAATTTTTCCGTCTGGAACGACATCCAGGCCGTCTCGTCCTGGCCGAACTCTTCCTGCCCTATCACCTTTGCGGTTATCAGGTCGCCGTTTACGTCCGCCTGTATCAGGGTTTCCGATCCAGCCGGCAGCACCGAATAAATCCTGCACTTGGCAGCTCCCGGGACTGAGCTGCGGCTGATATGTACGTGCTCCGGCCGTATGGCGAGCATGGACTTTCCGCCACACGCGGAGGGTTCGACTCCCCTGGATGCGAGTGGCCCGTTCCGCGCCTTCATGTCCGACAGCACGATGCGACCCAGCTTCGAATCCGCCACGAGGGCGTCTCCTTCCACCGAACACTCGCAATCGACAAAGTTTATTTTTGGGTTGCCGATAAAATCCGCGACCCTCAGTTCCACGGGGTTGCCGTAGATGCCTTTAGGCGTGTCTGCCTGCACAAGGCGTCCCTCGAAGAAGACCGCGATCTTGGTGGACATGGTGAGCGCCTCTACCTGGTCGTGGGTTACGTACACCACCGTGGTCTTGAGTTCCTTGTGCAGCCGTTTTAGTTCGGAACGCATCTCGATGCGCAGCTTGGCGTCGAGGTTGGATAGGGGCTCGTCCAGAAGCAGCACCTTGGGGTTAGACACGATAGCCCGCGCGATGGCAACCCGCTGTTGCTGACCACCTGAAAGCTCGGATGGGTAGCGCGCCTCGTACTCCAGGATATGTAGCCGTTCCAGGGCGTTGCGTACCTTTTCCCGTATCTCCGGTTTGGGCATCTTGCGGATGGAAAGGCCAAAGGCAACGTTGTCGAAAACCGTCATGTGCGGCCACAAGGCGTAGCTTTGGAACACCAGGTTCACGCCACGCTTGGCGGGTGCCAGGTTGAACCTGACCTCGCCATCGGCAGCCTTCACACCCCCGATGGTGACCGTGCCGGATCGGGGCATTTCCAGTCCGGCGATTACGCGGAGCGTAGTGGTCTTGCCGCAACCCGACGGACCCAGAAGGGTCATGAAGTCACCGTCCTCTATCACCAGGTCCAGATTTTTAAGGACGTGGACGTCGCCGTAATACTTGTCCAACTTGCTTATTTCAATGCGGCTCATTTTTCAGCCCCCCAATCCCTTCGACATATCCACCTTTCCGATTCTGGCGGAAAGGACGTATACGATCATGATTATCGCGACGATGACCGTGATCACGGCATCCGAAAATTGATGGAATCCCGATTCGGCGTAGGAGTATGTCATGGCCGCGAGGGTCGATGTCGACGGGGTCATCAGGAGGACCACCAGATCCAATTCCTTCATGGCGCTTATGAAAATGAGTATGAAACCACTGATGAAACCCTTGCCGGCCAGCGGCATGACTATCCTGAAGAAGCGTCTCCAGAATGAGGCGCCCTCCACCATGGCGGCTTCCTCCAGTTCGGAACTTATCTGCATCATGTTACTGGTACCCGCCCGGACCGAGAAGGGAAGGTACTTCACGACGCTGATGAGTATGAGGATGGTCAGGGTACCGTAGAGGGCGGGCAGGAAGAGATTGGGTTTGGAGAACATGGAAAGGTAGATGGCGCCGAATGCGATGGAAGGAATAAGGTAGGGCAGGAACGATACCTGCTCGATGATGCGTCCGGAAAGTTTCTTCCTTCCCCGGGAAATCACGTATCCCAGCATCAGACCTACGAAGGTGGCTATGAGCGAGGCGCTGAGTACCAGCTTCATGGTGTTTGCCAAGGATGTCAGAATGGCCGGATTGCGGAATATGCCGGCTTCGCCTGCTGCTATGTCGGGTGTGGACAGGCCGTTCCAATAGTGGAGCGTCAGGTTCGCCCACGTGTAGATGCCGTCCTGTTTCAGGAAGCTCTGCAAAAGCAGGATGGCGACAGGGAAGACGACCGCGACCGCAATGAAGCTTACCAGCATGATGGTGATGGGGGCGCGCCATTTTCCCAGGGATACCAGATTTTTCCGGGTTCCCTTGCCGCCGATGGTCGTATAGCTTTTACGCTTGCCTATCATGCGCTGGTTGATCCATACCGTGAATACGGCCAGCGTTATCAGCACTATGCTGAGGATGTAGGCTTGGACGGTTTGCCTGTTGCGTACGCTTGCGTAGAGCATGGTCGATATCGTGTAGTAATTCACCTTCAGGCCGAGGAAGGCGGGCACACCGAAGGTGCCTATGGACCTGGAGAAGGTGAGGATGAAGGACGACATGATCGCCGGAAGGACCAGGGGGAACGTAATCCGGCGCAGGATGGTGAAGCGGTTGGCTCCCGCGATCTCGCCCATTTCTTCCAGATCTCCGCCGATCGATGACAGTGCAGACGAAATGAGCAGGTAGGCGAAGGCGTAATAATGCACCGACAGGGTCAGCACTATGGGCAGGAAACCGTAGGCCAGCCAGTCGGGCGGGTTTATGCCGAACATGGCCATGAGGAAACCCGGATAACCGCCCACGCGCTCGTTCTTGAAAACCG
>CAXNJE010000196.1:0-5410 GCA_964202565.1 Breznakiellaceae bacterium
TATCCTGGGGTACCCTCTGGAAGCTGAATTCCCCCACAGGGGTTGAGAAATGCTTGGATTTGCCCAGGCTGACGCTGGTGATGGTGTAGACCGCCTCCGGAATCAGGTTGTGGTAGGAAAGCGCGTATTCCAGGCTGATATACGAAGGACCATACAGGCTTTGGCAGGGCGCCCTTCCATCAAGGATCTAGCCGCGCTTGTTCGGAAACGTATAAAGGCCCTTCCTGATCCGGATAATCTTACCCATGGCGACAGCCCGTTTTGCCAGCGCATGCACGGCAGGTTCGGTTCTTCCCAAATGCGTCGCGAGGTCGCGGGGAGTAAAGATCGGGCTTTCGATTTGATCCAAGGAAAACATGCGTACCTCAAGATATTCCAGATACTGACGATATCCAACAGCATCCGGAATAGTATAGTCTGTCAATAAAGAGTCCGGTGAGGGGTCACACCCTGAGGGTGCGGCATTCGACAGACCGAGAGTCAGAGGGCTACCGTGGGGTGGTCCTTTTTATTTGGGGGGAGTGTCCGAGCGAATGCTTTTTGGTTGTAGCAGGGAGAGGAGATTTTCACGGGTCAGTAATTCGATTTCGTGGCTATTCTCGATAAACGGGCGGACATCGGCCAGCACCAAAGCCCAGTCCATGACTTGAAGCCGTTCAGCTATGAGTAAGCGCCAGATCCTTTCAAGATCGGCGGGTACCGAAGTGCCCCCCTGCGCCAGAGCCGCGCGTAGCAAAGGCAGGTTCGGTTCAGGCCAGTCCGGGTCGGATAAGTACCACATCAGATCGTACACGTCCCTGCCCTTGGTGTGCGAACGTCTGAGTAGCGCATGGAGTTTCCCTGACAGGAGGCTTGCCTTGTCGTAATGCTGGAGGTTCAGGAACACATGCCTGCGTACAAGCGTGTGGGCGAAAGTGGCATGGTCGGGCGGGTTTGTATCAAGTTCAATCTTGATGGATAATTTTTGAGTCCGATGCGGGGATAAACCCAGCTTGTACAGAAGTCCAGGGAAACCGATGAACGCGGATTGCAAAGTAGTATCCGGCCGTGCCTTGATTTCCACATCGTAAGCCTCGGCTTCAAGCAGGTGCCGGATATTTCCCACCTGCTTCATGAACTTTATCTGCGCTTCGGCTGTCGGTCCGCAGGGAGTCGTACAGGAGAAATCGAGATCTTCCGAGAAACGGGGCAGCTGGTAAAGGAAGCGGAGTGCCGTGCCACCCAGGAAAGCCCAATCCTGAAAAGCCCCTGAGCGCTGCAGAATCTCGAGAATCCTGGCTTGGAGGTATTCGCGGATGACCAAGCCGGATTCCATTCGGCCCGCATTCCTGTCGATCAGGATCCTTATTTGTTCTTTCATAGTCATACCATCCTGTTTTCGGCTTCCAAATCCCTTATTGAATCAGGAATTGACAATAGACTTGCTTGGTGGAAATATGCCGCCATCTCCGTGAGCCTGTCCACGTTCAGCTCATGCAGGTTCTGGAGTCTCAGGGCAGCGATGTACTTTTTGTTTGTCCCACCGGGAGTGAGATAGATCAGATCCAGCAAGGCTTTTTCGGCGACGGCGATGTACGACATCTGCCCATCGCAAGGCTCTGGAACAAAATCACGGAAAGCTTCCCGCTTTACATGCCGATAGCTTATCCTGCCGATGGGAGTTTCGAGAACTTGAGGCCGTCCCGTCGTGATGCATGTTGTTTCCGGGACGTTTTCCGGAATCATTCCATGATAGGATAAGGCAGATTGCAGGCTGACGTAGGATCCAGGCTTGATGGTACACGCGATTACGAAGGGATTGATGGTAATACGTCGCCAGGGTACTGCAAGCGTGTACCATCCCTTGTGGATCCTGATGATTTTTCCAGTCTGTACCCAGCGATTAAGCTGCACGCGCACATGGCTTATATTCTCGCCAGCCCCTAGCATTCCGGGACAAAAGCACTGAATATCCTGGCATTTCTCGATCAGCTGATCGAACTTCATGGCAACATTATAACATATTCGTTAAGATAATGCAACGAAAAGGAAAATAGGTCAGTCCATAGACCAGAATGGCCACATCGGATGAAAGGAGTCCGGCGAAGGGTCAGACCCTGAGGGCGCAATGCTTTCATGGCCGACATCGAACGGCTCGAAGGTGGCACATAATGATGGTGGACATGTCCCCTCGTGCAGTTACTGCCCGTCTTCGCCTCGCAAGCGAATTGCGCGATCTCTGTCTTGTGCTTGCTCCCCGGAAAGCACCAAAGCAAGGCGACAAGGCAGGGGAAAAGAATGCAACTGGAGCGCCAAGCCTAGTTACGCGGAATCCAGACGCTGAAAGTGCGACAATGAGTTATGGGGTCACCCCCTAATCAGTTTCGAATATTCCCTGGACAATCCCATCGATTCGGAGGAGGACGGATCAGCAGTGCTGATTGGAAGTGGTACGGGGCCCGATACTGAGGGCGCGGTATTGCATAACAATTTCCTACGTGGTATTCGTGTCAGGGCGTGGGTATTCCAAACCCAGCCAGAGACACAAAGATTCCCTAACTTTATCCATATTAGCGGCATCAAGGTTACCGACACGCTTCAGAATAAGGGATGAATCGATCAGCACACATCCGCGTTTTATCGCAGTTGGCACATTCAATCCATAATCACTATATTGTTGAAGTTCGAATTCGCCTGCCTGCAGGTTGGCAAGCCGGCTTGTCATCGGAACGATGAAGATATCCTCTTATTTTTCACCTGAAGGACTTACTACGACTGCTGGGCGCACTTTTCGATTCTCAAGATCGGAGAAGGGATAGGCGACCAGAACGACATCAGCTATCGAGCAATTCAGCATAGATGTCATCTTCAGGATTGTCCCATATCCGCTCAAGGGCAATCTCCCCGACCGAATGCCAGAAAGAGACATCATCAGTGCTTCCAGGACCTTCCAACACCTTTGAATGGCGAGTTCCCAGGAAATCAATAAAATCGAGAACTTCCTGCCGAGCCGCATCCGAAAGCGCGGCAAATTTCCTTTCCACTTCCTTCAGCTGCACGGTCGTACCCATTGTCACCTTCCTATTCACTTAATATATAATAGCATCGTGAAGGGTCATTTTCCAAGAGTTCGCTCAAGCAGTTTGAATCCCGTAGGATCATCCCCTAATCAGTTTCGAATATTCCCTGAACAACCCCATCGATGCTGATATCCTCATCCAGCTCATCCCAACATAGGGCGCTACCCTCGGCGCGGATTCGTACTGCCGCAAGCTGTTCCTGGCTTGCTTGGGCCAGACGGGAAAACTTGTGCGCCGGAAAGACTATTTCCCGGTCGTCATTCAATTAGTCGAGAACGGATCTGAGGGGTCTGACCCTGGAGCACGGCACCGTAACGGATATTCAATTGCTTATGCCCTGGACTTGCGTTCAAGCTGGAGGCGGTCGGAAATCCAAAGTTTGATCAACGCCTGCCGGCTTACGCCTATCAATCCGGCCTCCGAATCAAGACTACGGATGATCCAATCTGGAAAATCCACATTGACTCGTCTGGTTTCGAGGCCGGGACGTTTGATGCTGGCTGTATCCAAATAAGCGGAAATATCCTCACCAGCGTCGAAGCGCTCATCAAACTCCTTTGCTGTTATTGTAGATGTCTTCTTCATATCGCCGAGCCCTCCTGACAGAAATGATTCTTATCGCATCGTGGCGTTCGGTATAGATCGCTCCATAAATTTGGTACAGTGAAATATTAACCAATACATTTCGGTGAAGCAACACACATATTCCACAGAGGGGCTAGTGGATGCGGCCTATGCGGGTCCTCAGAGGGTATTGAGACTCAGCCCCCGCGCCTGATCATCACCTTGTACGCGCTGCCGCCGCAGGAAAAAAGCCTGCGCCACCAAGTGTTGATGCGTCCCAGCCAGGAGCGGCGCAGACTGTCGCGCAGATACGCGCGGATGTCCGGGATAAGGGAGGCAAGGTATGCGGTCCTGGTGGACCAAAACCATGTCGCCATAGATGAACTCCCGTTCCAACAGGGGACTGATCCTGTTGATGAGCAAGTGGTGGACCACGCGGTCCCTGAAGTCCGCGGCAAAGACTTCCCGCTTGACCGGTCGGTCCACGATGAACGCGAGCGAACGACCGACGCGGTAGGTTCCCGCGTTTATCTCGTCCAGGAGGGAAACCAGGTTGGTTTCGTAATCAAGCTCAAAGGCGGCCGCGTTGGCCGTGGAACGTTTGTTGTTTTTCTGGTTGCCATTGTCGAAGTTCTGGTTCCACGCGTTGTTGTTGCTGTTCTCGGAAGAGGACCCGTAGTTGTCGGACGCGAAACCTCCAACGAAATTCCGCAGGGGACTGGAGCTGATCCGGAACGCCCGTACCTGCCGTGACCAGCACGATGCCGCCCCGCTTCCGGTCCTGCCCCAGGGTGTACTTGTAGTCCCGGGGAAAATCCTTGGTGTAGTCGAACAGCATGAGTATGAGTTTGTATACATCCCGGAACACCGGCAAGTCATAGTACAACGCCATTTTTTTCCTTCCGCAGGGGGCTACGCCCCCTTGCAATGGTTAAATGAATAACGAGTTAAAACGCCCGGATGGCCCGAACCCGCTTGGAGACGCTCGGGATGTAGCTGTCTTGGCCGCCAGTGCGGAAGTCCTTGATCCACACGCCACCGCCGCTCCCGGAAGAGGACCAGTAGACGTCGGACTCGAAACCTCCAATAACCCCCTTTTGTTCATACATGGCGAACAATTCATCCCTTGAAGGCAGGAACCAGTCATCGAAGCCTCCAAGGCTCAGGTTGGTGCACAGGGACGCCGCGTAGCTCCCGGTGCCCTGGACGGAGACGATGGTGGTGGTATTGGCCTCGCCCGTTCCGATCGCGGTGGCAGTCGCGGCGGTTGTCACGGAGATTCCGTTCCACCATACGATTCCTGTGCTCTGATCGCTCGGAGCCGCCTCCAGGTAGCGCCAGCCACTGGAGACGGAACCCTTGTCGTAGAACACCTTTCCACCTGCAGGCCCGGTGTCACCTATGGAATAGGACCTTTCAACGCTCCAAGCCGTACCCCATTCCCCGTAGGCTCCCCCGGCGTCCACGCACCTTACACGCCAGTACCAGGCGCCCATCGCAAGATCGCTCGCCGGAGTCCAGCTTGTGCCGGATACCGGGACAGGCGTTGCGCCGTCCAGCCCCACCTCGCTCGTCGCGATGGCCAGCTCATAGGATGCCGCGCCATCCACGGCCGTCCAGGTGAAAGCAGGCCGGGCGGAAGTGGCCAATGAAGCGTCCGAAGGAGTCAGCAGTGGAGGAGGAGGAAGAACGATAGTAAAGGACGCGGCTGCGGTCCAGGGGCCTTGCTGGCTGCTCGCATTCACCGCGCACACGCGCCACCAGCAGTTATTGCCGACGGCGAGGGT
>CAXNJE010000197.1:0-5393 GCA_964202565.1 Breznakiellaceae bacterium
ATGCGCAGGGATTGGGAAAGGCCTTCCCTGCAGGGCGTACACTTGCCGCAGGATTCGTTGGCGGTAAACTCCACGAAGTACCGGGCGGTGTCCACCATGCAGTTGTCCTGGTCCATGACGACCATGCCGCCTGAACCCATGATGGCGCCAAGGCTGGCCAGCGATTCGTAGTCAACAGGGGTGGAAAACAGTTTTGTGGGGACGCAGCCGCCAGAGGGTCCCCCGGTCTGGACAGCCCTGATCCGCTTGCGGGAACCGGAGCCTTCCCCCATGCCATAGACGATGCTCTCAAGGGTGGAGCCAAGCGGCAATTCAACCAAGCCCGTGTTCTTCACCTTCCCCACCAAGGAAAACACCTTGGTGCCGGAGCTCTTTTCCGTCCCGAACCTGGAGAAATAATCCCCTCCCCTGGAGATGATGAGGGGCACGTTGCACCAGGTTTCCACGTTGTTTATGGTGGTGGGCTTGCCTAGATAACCGGATTGGGCCGGGAAAGGGGGACGCGGCATAGGTCTGCCCGCGCGTCCTTCCGCCGACGCTATGAGCGCCGTTTCCTCGCCACAGACAAAGGCACCGGCACCGGTGACAATGGAAAGGTCAAAAGAGAAGCCCGAACCCAGAATATTTTCTCCAATCAGCCCGTAGTCCTTGGCCTGGGCAATGGCCCGTTCGAAACGTTCCACGGCAAGCGGATATTCGGCACGGACGTAGACGAATCCGTTGGTGGCACCCATCGCGAGGGCCCCGATGGCCATGCCCTCCAGAAGCATATGCGGATCGCTTTCTATCTCGTTGCGATTCATGTACGCCCCGGGATCGCCCTCGTCGGCGTTGCAGATTACGTATTTATCCGGGCCTGGCTGCTTTGCCATAAGTTCCCACTTGACGCCTGTGGGAAAACCGGCTCCGCCACGACCGCGCAGTTTTGCTTTTTTGAGCTCCGCGATGATATCTTCGCCCTTCATCCCCGTTATTGCTTTTGCGAGGGCGCCATAACCACCCACCGCGATGTATTCCTCGATATTCTCCGGGTCGATCAGGCCACAGTCCCTGAGTACCAGTTTTTCCTGCCCCTTGAAGAAGGGTATCTCGTTCCAGAGCGGTGTCGAAGGAAAGCCGGTACCGAAATCAAATTCCGAAGTCCTGAAATCCCAATGTTCAATTTTTGCCAAGGCCGACTTGGCCAGTTTTTCCAGCAAATCAGGGCTGAAACAGGCCGAAACGAGCCGATCCGTATCCTTGGTCTTGAGCTGGTTCAGAAGTAGTGCCGGCTTTCCGGGCACCCTGAGCAATGCCATCGGCTCTTCGGAACAGAAACCAAAACAGCCTGTCTTTTTTAGCCTGACATGCATTTTGTTGCGCGTAGAGATGTAGGATGCAATGCTTTTTGCAAGACTCTGATAGAGCAGATCTGCCCCGTTGCCGATGCCGCAGGTCCCCATGCCCACCGCAATTACAGCTTCGGTTTCCGGAAAAAGGCGGGCTGCTGCGTCCGTCCGAAGGGCATCAAGGTCTTTTTTGGAAGAAAGCCTCATTTCGCGACCTCCTTTTTCAGCTTCTTCAAAGCTGCAATCAACTTGCCTTCGGTCATCCGGGAGAGGATGACGCCATCGATGGCGATTACCGGCGAGAGGGCGCACTGGCCGAAGCAGGCGACGGTACGTACGGAAAATTCCCTGTCCAGGGTGGTGAATGAAGTCTCGCCCTCACCAAGTGGCTCTGAGCCCAGCGCAGCCAGGGCATTCTCCAGCAAGGCCTTGGAACCACGGGTATGGCAGGCCGTACCCCGGCACACGACTATGGAGTGCCGGCCTTGGGGTTTGAGGTTGAAGAAGGAATAAAAGGAGGCGACGCTGTACACCCTCGACGCCGGAATTTTAGTCTTTATGGCAAGCTGCTCAAGGACGCTTTCCGGAAGGTACTGGTGCTCATCCGCTTCCTGCGCGGCCTCAAGCATCCCCAGCAAGGCTCCCGGTTTGGTCCCGAATTTTTCGATGATGGCATCGAGCTTTTTTCCATCGATAGTATTCTCATCGATAGATTTTTCTGCAAGGGCAGAAGTGCCCTTAGAAACTGATTCCCGCATGTAATCCTCCTCGCACGTTGCTGACGATGAGTTGGTCCGTGGATAAGACGACGGGCCAGACTCGTTGTAGAGACTCCGGCTGTATGGGCAACAGTATACAATGGCTTTTCAATTTTACAAGATAATTTTATCGATAAAATTAAATCTTGAATATGCAAAGCTTCGCGCCAGCAGATTTGATATACTTAAGAAATGCTGGAGTTGCTTGTGGAAAAAGGCCATGACGACAAACATGATGCCTACAACGAAAGGCCGGTACTTAACGGCGCATGCTTTAGGGCCTTCCCGGTAAGCTATTCCGCACCCGTACTCATCCCCCCCCATTTTCATGGAGAATTGGAATTGGTCGTTTTCTCGGACACAGGAGGCAGCCTTCGGGCCTCCAATCGGGAAGAGCGCATCGAAGATGCATATTGCTACCTGATAGCTCCCGGGACTGTCCATTCCTACAAGATCCAACCATGCTCAGCTTCTTCGGCGAGTGTCCTACTCGTGGATCTGGATGCCTGCGCTTCGGCGCTCTCGCTATTCTCTCCCGGCGAATCGCCATCGCCCCGCAATGATTTCGGTAGCGAGGGGCTTGCATTTACCGACTCATCCGAACTTGCAGGCTTGCTCCGCGAGCTTGCGGGCATTGGAACCCATCCAAACGGAATGCACGCGACCTTATCGGACTCCCTGTATCGTGCCGAACTGCTGATGCGCATTCTGAGACTGGCCCCGAAAAGCCCGGTTGCCGACGAATCGGCGAAAGCCCTGAACGAAAAAGCCAAACGCGTGGTGGAATTTGTGGCGGCGCATTTTGCAGTTCCCCTCAGTCTGGACGAACTTGCGGACAACTGCGCCGTTTCCAAGTACCATTTGTGCCGCTCCTTCAAGGACGCCACGGGCTATACCATCGGGGAATACCTCGCTCGAACGCGCATACGCGAGGCGCGCCGCCTATTGGGAGCAGGCAGTACCGTAACCGAAGCCTGCTTTGCCAGCGGCTTTCAGGACCTTTCCCATTTCATCCAGACCTTCAAGCGCCTCGAGGGTTCGACACCGAAACGTTGGGTCAAAGCCGCATTTCCGGGGCGCTCATAGGCGCCGGCAGGTACTTAAGCCGTTGACCTAGGGAAAAGGTCGTGTACAATACCATCCAGGGGGCTACCGTGTTATTGGATACCAGGACCATCGACCGCATTGACGCCGTCTTCGGGAAAGCCGTCTCCGACGGGCGCAGGAGCCTCCACGAATTCGAGGTGTACCGCATATTGGAAGCCCTCGGCCTTAAAACCCCGGCCTACGTTTTCGTGCAGGATCCCGCCCGGGTGGACGAGGAAATGCTGGCACCCTTCGGCGGAAAGGCCATACTCAAGATCGTCTCGCCGGACATCGCGCATAAATCCAAACTCGGCGGCGTGCGCAAGCTTGCCACCGACGATCCCCTCTATGTACGTTTCGTGATGGCCACCATGCGCGAGGAAGTGCTGGGGCATTTCGCGGCCAACGACAAACCCTCCATTGACGGGTTCCTTCTGGCGGAATTCGTCCCCTTTACCCAATCCATAGGCAGCGAGGTCCTCATCGGCGTCAAGGAGGACCCGGCTTTTGGTCCGGTGACGACCCTCTCCAAAGGTGGCGACGACGCCGAGTTCTTTGCCCGCTGGTACGATCCGGCGAACCTTTCACTCGCCCCGCTCAACCACGAGGACGCCAACACGATAGCCCACAGCCTAAAAATCCGCCACAAGTACGAGGCTGCGGGGCACAACGATTACTGCCGGCTTATAGGCGACGCCCTTTTCGCCATCAGCAACCTTGCCTACGAGTATTCCTTCATGGCCAAACGCTCCGCCCGGTACCATATAGTCGAATTGGACCTTAATCCCTTCGTTTTTTCGGCCGACGGGCGTTTCGTCGCGGTGGACGGCAACGGACGGTTCGCCACCGTAGAGGAACGGGGCGACCTGCCCCCCCGTCCTGATGTTCAGGGACTCAAGTCCTTTTTCGAACCCAGGGGCATCGCGGTGGCGGGCGTATCCGGAGACTCAGGCAAGTACAGCATGGCCCGCATCATCGTGGGCATACTCAAGGACCTGGGCAGGGAAGACGTGTACTGCATGAACCCCAAGGGCGGTTCCGCGGAAATCGACGGAAAAACATATCCCCTGTACAGGACCGCGGCCGAATTGCCCGGCCCCTGCTCGCTCTACGTGTTCGCGGCCCCCGCCCAGCATACCCTCACCTTTCTGGATAATGTTCCCGACAACTCTTCCGTAGTCCTCATTTCGGGCATACCGGGGGACCTGAAATTCGAGGATTTCGCCGCCCACGTACGCAGGCACCGCGACCGGGGCGTACGCATAGTCGGCCCCAACTGCATGGGTGTATTCTTCGCACCCGATGAAAAGCGGACCGGGGTGAATACCCTCTTCATAGGCGACGAACGCCTTAAAATGCGCTGGACGGCGTCGTCGAATACGGCGCTTTTCACCCAGTCAGGCGCCATGGCGCTGACGGCGGTGGAGCGGGTCCAGAACGCTCCGGTATTCAAGGCCATAGTATCCTTCGGCAACAAGGCCGACGTGAACGTACCCGACCTGGTACGTTACTTCCGGGATGAGAAATCCGTCGAGGTCATGGCCATGTACCTGGAAGGTCTTGGTTTGGGCGAGGGACGGGAATTCTTCGAGCTGGCAAAAAAAACGGAAAAGCCCCTGGTGGTGTACAAGGCTGGCAGGACCGAGGCGGGAGCGAAGGCGGCGGCCAGCCACACCGCGGCCATGTCCGGCAGCTACGATATTTTCCAGGCGGCCTGCGCGCAGGCTGGCGTTGTCCTCATCGACGAACTCCCCGACTTCTACCACGCCATCAAGGCCTTCTCCATGCTCAGCGCCAAACCGCCCCGGGGCCTGCGGGTCGCGGGGGTGGTGAACGCCGGACTCGACGCCACCATGGGTGCCGACCAGCTTGGCTCGCTGATTCCGGCGGTCTATGAAAGCGCCACCAACGAGCGTCTCGTGAAGCTGAACAGGCATGGCCTGCTCAACGTGGGGGCCAGTTTCCTGGACGTGACGCCCATGACAGACGACATCCTGTTCGGTGAAATCGTGGACACCGTCCTGTCCGATCCCGGTGTGGACTGCGGCTTTGTCGCGATCGTGCCCCATGTCGAGACACTAAAAACTACCGACGATGTCTGCCGGGCGCCCGACGCCCTCGCCCAGCGGCTTGTCGCCGCCGCATCCCGCTATGACAAGCCCGTGGTCGTATCCGTCAATTCCGGCAACCACTACCAGGGGCTGGTGCGTGCCCTGGAGGA
>CAXNJE010000198.1:0-5373 GCA_964202565.1 Breznakiellaceae bacterium
GGGGAAGCTGCGGAAGGGAGCGTCGGGCGGAGAACGTATCCTTGATATATGCACCCGCCTCCAGTATCCTTATATCCAAGGCTTGTGTTGAGGCCTTGTAGAGGAGCGTGCCGTGCAGAACCACAGGATTGATGGAACAAGTCCCCTTAAAGCCGACGGACGCTTTACGTACAAGGATTACAAGAACTGGCCCGAGGACGAGCGCTGGGAACTCATCCACGGAATCGCCTGGTCCATGAGCCCGGCGCCACGCAGGCATCATCAAACACTGGTACTTCAGCTGGCAAACCAATTGGCCAATTTTTTTGCCGGAAAACCCTGCCGTCCACATATCGCGCCGGTGGATGTGTTCCTACCGGAAGGCGACGAGGCGCTGGACGAGACGGACATCGTCGTCCAGCCGGATATCTTTGTCGTGTGCGACAGGTCAAAACTGATAGAAGAAGGAGTGCGGGGTGCTCCGGATTTCGTGATCGAGATCCTGTCCCCCACAACCGCCCTCAAGGACCAGTCCGAGAAGCGGATGCTCTACGAGACCCACGGGGTGCGGGAGTACTGGATCGTCAACCCGAATACCATGGAAACCTTCATCTATATCCTACGGGACGGAAAGTACGGCCTGCCCACGGTGGCCAGCCTGCTGAACGAGGTCCCCGTATCCCTGTTCCCCGGCCTGGAACTGCGGGTACGGCCGGAAGACCTGTAGGGAAGGTCAGCCCCCGGCCTTCCCATAATCCCGTACCCGCTCGGTGAAGACGGCCGGGAGTTTGGAGATGGTCCGTTTAGCATAGTCGAAGCCGATGATGCCCGTTTCCGCGATGGCCGCGACAACACACTCATTCTCCATTCGGTAGAAGACCCTGAAACCCCGGGCCTCGATCTCGCCGATATCGCAGCGCACCGTGAGGTTGGCACCGTGGAAAACTTCCGCCTTGTAGTTGACGGCAAGGTCGCCCATGACGATTCCGGTGGCACCATCGCCAAGGTCGGCCTCCGTGGCGCCGAGTTCCTTGAGGAATCGCACCCTCGCCTCGTGGAGGAAGGAGACGAAGCGGGCGTTGTCCATGTGGCCGCCGTAATTGATGTCGTCGATCCTGACGGGGCAGGTGGTCGCAAAGCGATACGAGGGCAATTCGGTCAGTTTGATTCTGGGCATGGTCCGGCTCCTTTCAATGAATCTGGCTTCGGCGGAGATCCATAAAGGCTTTCGACACCTCGGGATCAAAGTGGGATCCGGAAAGCGAGGCTATATGGTCCAGGACCCGTTCCTCCGGCCAGGACTTGCGGTAGGGCCGATCGGACCTAAGAGCGTCCCAGACGTCTATGATGGCGAAGATCCGGGCGGAAAGGGGGATGTCCGTGCCGGCGAGGCGGCGGGGATAACCCGAGCCATCCCACTTCTCGTGGTGTGCATAGGGGATGTCCAGTGATTCTTTCAGGAAGCGCAGGCGGCAGAGCAGGTCCCGGGCAATCGTGGGGTGCCGTTTCATGATGTCGAACTCGGCGCTGTCCAGAGGACCGGGCTTCAGCAGCACCGAATCCGGAATACCCATCTTGCCTATATCGTGGAGCAGGGCACCGTAGCGGACCCGCTCCAGATCGTTCCCTTCGATCCCGAAAACCTGCGCCAGCTCCAGCGATGCTTCAGTCACCCGGCGGCTGTGCCCCTCGGTTTCCTGGTCCCGCAGTTCGAGGGCTTCCGCCCAGCTTTCAATCGTGGCCTCGTTCGCTTCCGCCAGTTCGGCGTTCGCCCGCTTGAGACCCTGGAGCAGGGCCGAGTTATCCAGGGCGATGGCGGCCTGACCCGCCAGGGTCATGAAGAAAAGGTCCCAATTCACGTAGGACTGCAGGGGGCGCCGCCGGTACACCTCCAGCACACCGACTATCTTGCCCTTGACGGTAAGCCTGCGGCCGGCGTAGAAAATGAAGCCCTCCCCGGAAAACGCCGGGGAACGCCGAAATCCTTCGGCGTTCTTGTCCAGCTCGGAAACAAAAATGGCATCCTCACTCTGGAGCGCCTTTCCGGCGAAACCCTGGCCAGGCTTGAGCTTGGTATGCATCAGGGCATCCGTATGGAAGCCGAGCCGTGCGCCCAGGGAGAGCTCCCCTGCCTCCGGGTCGAGCAGGAGTATGTCAGCGGCGTCGATATCCAGATTGTTCACCGCCTGTTCCAGGATGATGGAGAGTATCATGTCCAATTCCAGGTTCGACGCAATCGCGAGGTCGATGCTGTGGAGGGATTCGAGTTCCCGATTCTTTTCCTTGAGATTTGCCGAGAGTCGTTCGATATCGCTGAAGGCCCGGGCAAAGTTCCTGGACAGCTGGAAGCTCTGGACAAAGATATACAGGAATACCCCATAGGACGCCATGAAAAAGGTGCTCGAGATAAGGCCTATCGAAAGGAAGACATCATTGGCTACCGTTGCCATGAGGATGGCCAGTCCGATGAAGACCAGCAGGGCACCGTCTTCCTTTTTGAACAGGGCGACCACAAGGGTACCCAGAATATAGAGGCCGGCGAGCAGCAGGAATATCTCGTAGGTGTGGAGGAAACGCTGGTAAACCAAAGCCGGAGTGAGCAGGGCAAGCGCAGCCCATGCGGCACCGACAGCCAGGATGATGCGGACAGGAATCCGCCGCACCTGTCGGGGAAAGAGTTCCAGGAAGAAAAAACCGAAAAGGGGCACTGTCAGGTGGGCTGAAAGGTGCTCCACCTTGAAGGCCCATTCCCACGACACGGCTCCGGGAGGGAAGAGTGCCAAAAGCAGGCGCTCGCCCATAATGAGATTGCGGATGGTCATGAGGATGCAGGCTATACCGAAAAGAAGCGAGGCCCTATCCTTCTTGCGCAGCAGGAACAGTCCCAGATGGTATAGCCCCATTATGAGAAGCGCGCCGGAGATGAGCGCCGTGGACACCACATCCCCCAGCCGTTTCGTTTGTATCGCAGAAGCGTGACCCAGTAGGGGAGCATCCCAGGTGCCGATGTAGGGGGCCGAGTAGTTGGCGATCTGCAGGACGACTTCCATCCTTCCGCCGGGGCTGCGGAATTCCGGGTAGGCGATATCGTTCGAGGGAATATAGGCGGCCTTCTCCCCGGCGACGCGGCCAAGCTCCGCAACGGGGACGCCGTCCACGAAGACCTTGAGGGCACTTGAGGCGTTCGGCAGGCGCAACGCCCAAAGGGTGTCATCCGGTGGAAGGATGACCGTGAGGCGCAGGGTCGCGGTCCCCACAACAGCGGGATCCATGGCAGCAAAACCGTTTAACTCAGCCCAGAAATGGGGAACTTTCACGCTTGCCTGGTTTAAGCCGTCCTTGGGCGGCAACTCGCCGGGGTCGGTGAGCTGTCCGGGGAAGAAGTCCCAGTTGCCATCCAGACGCGCCAGCTCCCCCGCCCCGAAATCCACGCTACCGGAAAAATCCGTGCTAGTGGAAGCCGATCGGATAGGACGTATCGAACAGGAGCACACGGATATGATCGCCAATAGCACGATAAAGGCAACGGACATGGTATTTTTCCATGAAGTATCCATAGCCAGGAAGTATAGTTTTTCCCGCCCCGGATCGCAAGTCATACCTCCAAGATCTCCACTCGTTTTTTAAGCCGGATTATTGATGGTCATAATGGGAGCGTTTTTGCTCATGATGATTATTACTACAGAGGTGGCAATAATATCACCACATCGTTCAGGCTGATTACTTCCCATCCCTTCACGGCTGGTCAGATTCATTGATTTGTTGGATGCGGGCCTTGCGCTTTGCTTGAAAGGATAGGAACAATGCGCAGGCTGGCTGAATAATTGTGTGTGCCATTTATCTTGGTACGCTATCTGCTTTATTAGTTCCAAATGAAAAGCAAATGGTGCATCATCGCAGACGATTTTACCGGAGCGGGAGATTCGGCGATCCAGTTCGGATCGGCAGGACGACCGGTCCGTTTGCTGCTCGCTCCCCGGGGGAAGAATCCCGACGTCCGCGGTACATCCGCGCTGGTCGTAGATACGGATACGCGCTTCCTTTCCCCGGAACAGGCCTATGAAAGGGTAGAAAAAACCACCAGGGAACTCTACGAGGCCGGTGCCAGGTCGTTTTTCAAGAAAATAGATTCCACCCTGCGGGGCAATCCCGCGGATGAGATCGCCGCTGTCATGGATGCCGCGGGTTACCGTTTTGCCTTGGTGGCTCCGTCGGCGCCACGGAACGGCCGCACCGTGGTTGGCGGGCACTGCCTGGTGGACGGAAGACCGCTTATGGACACCGGAATTTCACGGGATCCCTTTACCCCGGTAAAGGATTCACGCATTGCGGGCATCCTTGAACGGCGTTTTCCCGGGTGCGTACGGGAACTGGGTCTGGAACTGGTACGCTCCGGCAAGCTGCGGCTTGCAACGAAGGTGACCGAGGAACTCTCCAAGGGAGCCCGTGTATTTGTGCTGGACGCGGAAACCATGGAAGACCTCAAGATCGTGGCTTCCCTGGTGGACATGGACGGGGTGCTTTTCGTCGGGTCCTCTGGCCTTGCGGAGGCCATCGCCTCCGTTGAGTCAAAACGCAAGCCCGAAACACCGCGGGTTCCCTTGGGCCGCTCCCTGTTCGTAATCGGCTCCGTCACGGCCATAAGCTCGCTTCAGTGCGCGCGTCTGGCGGGCACCGGGAAGGTGACGGAACTCGTCGTGGATGCCGACAAGGTACTCTCCAGCCCTGATACCGAGTTGCGTCGCCTGATTGGGCTTGTAGGTGATGCTCCCAAAAACAAGGCCCTGCTGATCCGGACCAGCGGCTCGAATGATCCCGGATCGACAGCCCCGGCCGACAAGCAATCGGGGGTGGAGATTTCCCGTTTCCTGGGCGGACTCACCCTGCTGGCGATAAAGGCCCGCCGCATCCGCTTCCTCTTCGCCTCCGGAGGCGATACCGCCGCCAGGATAGCAGAGGCCATGGAAACCGGTTCCATCGATTTCGTAGCCGAACTCCTGCCTGGCCTGCCCTTCGGTTCCTTCCGTTCCGGCGCCTTGAATAAGAAACTGTATTTCGTAACCAAATCCGGCGGCTTTGGCGGACCGGACGCCATGGCGGATGCCCTGGCTCTCGTCACGTCCCGACCGGTTCCCTTAAAGGAGCTCAGCGCATGATACCCTTTTCCGTCACCTTGCCCAAGCGCGTACGTTTCGCGGTGGGCGCCGTCGATACGGTCCCCGAAATAGTCGCCGAACTCTGCGCCAAGGGCGCCTCTGTCCTGGTACTCACCGACAAGGGTATCGCCGGTACCGGCGTCCCCGCCCGGGTGGCCGCGTCGCTGGATGGCTCCGGTTTTGCAACCCGTCTGGTGGATACCGTTCCCGCCGAGCCGACCGACGCCGATCTGGACGG
>CAXNJE010000199.1:0-5369 GCA_964202565.1 Breznakiellaceae bacterium
GGTACGGGCAGGAAACGCGCCCGAAGGCGGCTTCCGGCTGTTGGCCAGCGTGCCCTTTCCGGGCAAGGAGATGGAATCATGAAAGATAATCCGACGATCCGGGTCATGCTCGTCGACGACCAGCCACTTTTCGCTCAGAGCCTGCGTACATTCCTGGAGAACTACGCCGACGACATCGAAGTTGTGGGGGTTGCGGAAAACGGCTCCAAGGCGGTGGAGCTGGCGCTTGAGCTCTCCAAGGCCGATGGAGGTGTCCGCACCCCGGATATCGTCCTGATGGATGTGCACATGCCTGTGATGAATGGGGTCGAGGCCACCCGCCGCCTGCGCGAGTACCTGCCCGACACCAAGATCATCATGCTTTCCACCTACGACGAGGACGAATACGTCCGTGAAGCCCTTACCCACGGCGCCTCGGGCTACCTGCTCAAGGACATCTCCCCCACGGAACTCATCGCGGCCATCCGGGCCCTGCGCGGTGGCGTCATGCAGATAAGCCCGCAAATCGCCGCCAAACTCGTCCACCAACTCTACGACGACACCAAGCCCAAGGCCGACGAGATAGCCCGCAAATTCGAATGGTTCGAGACCCTCACCAAGCGGGAGCGCGAAATCTTCGCCCTCATCGCCACCGGCAAGGACAACGCCGGCATCGCCGCCGCCCTCGGCATAGTCGAGCAGACCGCCCGCAACCACGTCAGCCTCATCTACTCCAAGCTCGGCGTCAAGGACCGCTTCGAGATCATCCAGCTGGCCAACGAGATCAGGTATCACTGAGAAGCAGCAGAGGATATGTGTATGACGGTATCCATGGAACAACCAGCAACCAGGGTCACTCCAGCCAGTTTTCGATATCGAGTCCGGGAATGTTCATGAAGTGCCTGTTGTTGCCGGTGATGAGTATGCGTCCCGAGGCGAGGGCTATGGCGGCGATCTGAAGATCACCCGGC
This sequence comes from Breznakiellaceae bacterium, assembly GCA_964202565.1. GTDB lineage: Bacteria > Spirochaetota > Spirochaetia > Treponematales > Breznakiellaceae > SZUA-426. The sequence goes on from CAXNJE010000199.1 coordinate 951, forward strand.
GCTATAGGCCTGCCGGAGCGTTCGCGTTCCGCCCGGAGTTTGCCGGCGATGCGTGCGGCATTGTCGTCGAAGGGGATTATTTCCACAACCGGCAACACCTTCGTCTCGAACAACTTGATGAAGCGCTTTGGATCGACACTCCGGTACGCTCCGTAGTATACCTCGAACACTGTGATGGATGAAATTGCCTGGGATTCCCCAGAAGCAGCCCCAAGCCGTTCCATGAGCCCTTGAGAAGCACTGCCCTTCATCAAGGACGAGATGACATCGGTATCAAAAAGATACTTCACGGTACGCCTCGTCCTGTCGCGCTGCATGAACCTCATCAAGGATAGTGGCGAAGTCGCTGAACTGGGTCCAATCCACCGCAGCGAGACCGCTTCTGCGGCTCTCTTCTTCCCCGGAAATCGGCACGATCATGGCAATGGGATTATCGCGCCGTGTGATGATGATACGCTCCTTGCCATGCATGCTGCGGCCAAGAAATTCCGACAATCGGGCCTTTAGTTCATGAACCGACACGCTGACTTCAACCATTCCCGGCCTCCTCATGGTCATTATGACTACTTAAAGATAACTCTAAAAATTGAAAGATGCAACCATTTCCCCTGCTCGTGGGTCTAAATGCGGGCGAAAAGTCCAATCCTGCCCGCAAGGAGCGCATATGTACCGGTCCCTTCTGGAAATTCCCTTCGAGGCTGCATTACGTTTTCCTGACCGCGTATCCCACAAATGGCGGGAAAGGAATGAAACCGTAACCCGGACCTTCTCCGATTTCGCCGCCTCGATCCGGTTGCTCAGCGCCGGTTTCGTGTCTGCGGGCATCGCCAAGGGCGACCATGTGGGCTTTTTCGTCAACAACCGCTTCGAATGGATAGTCACCGATTTCGCGCTCATGGCGGTGGGCGCGGTAAGCGTTCCCCGGGGTTCGGATACGACACCCAAGGAAGTGGCCTTCATCTTCAAACATTCAGACTCGCGCCACCTCATCCTTGAAAACACCGAACAACTGGCCTCCCTTGTAGCAGAAATCCCCACTGCGGACTGGGCCGCGTGTGCCACCATCCTCATTGTCGACGGGACGGGTTCAGACGCCGCATCTTCGGCGCTTCCCGACTTCCTGCGCGAACGGACGGTGTTCTATGCCGACCTGATGGCCCGGGGGAAGGATGCCCTCGCCAAGGAACCCGGCCTGGTGGAGCGGCTTCAGGCGGCCATCGATCCGAAGGACCTGCTCACCATCGTCTATACCTCCGGTACGACGGGCAACCCCAAGGGTGTCATGCTTTCCCATGCGAATTTCCTCCAGAATGTAGCCGCCAATACGCCGCGTCTCCAGATGGACCCGGCTGTCGGAGAGGTCACCGTGGTCATGCTGCCGTCCTGGCACGTGTACGAGCGGGCTTTCGAATACTGCGCCATGACCGCGGGGGTCACCCTGGTCTATTCCTCCGCCGGTCGTTTCTCCGCCGATCTGCTGGCTGAAAAACCGCAGGTCCTCATCTCGGTTCCCCGGGTCTGGGAATCGGTTTACCAGAAAATGATCAAGGCCTTCAGCGAGATGCCCGCAGGCAAGCGTAACCTCGTACTCATGTTCATCAAGCTGAATCAGACCTGGATGAGCTCCGCCCATTACCTGAAGGGCTGCTACGTCTCCCTCAAACGGCGGTCCTGGTTGAGAAAGGCCATCGCCTGGAAAATCGCCCTTTTACGCGTCATTTTCCTGTACCCCGGGCATAAGCTGGCGGGGGTCCTGTTCAAGCCCTTCCGCGAGAAGGTGGGCGGCAGGCTCCGGGTTTCCACCTGCGGCGCGGGTTCGCTGCCCAAGTACCTGGACGAGCTGTTCAACGCCATAGGCATCACCCTGGTAAACGCCTACGGTATGACCGAATGCGCCCCCGGTATCCTGTCCCGCACCCTCGAACGCAACACATTCGGCTCCACCGGGGTGCCCTTCGACAACACCGAGGTCGTCATCCGCCGCGAGGATGGAACCGAGGCCGACATCGGCGAAAAGGGCGTGCTCTTCGCGCGGGGACCCCAGGTCATGAGCGGCTACTACAAGAACCCGGAAGCCACCAAGGCCGTACTCGACGAAAAGGGCTGGCTCAACACGGGCGACCTGGCTGTACGGTCCGAAAATGGCGAGTTCATCATCGTCGGCAGGCTCAAGGACACCATAGTCCTGATGGGCGGCGAGAACGTGGAACCCGAACCCATCGAGGACAAGATAAAAGAGAGCGTCTATATCGACCATGCTGTTGTCATCGGACAGGACCAGAAGCAGCTGGCTGCCATAGTCGCGGTGAATGAGGACGAGCTGATGCGCCTGGCTGCGGAACTCAAGCTCACCCGTTCAGACGTCATCACCTCCGGAGCCCTCTCCATCGAGAACTCTGTCATCTACACGGAATTACTCAAGGAGGTGAACGCCCTGGTTTCCAAGGAGCAGGGTTTCAAGCCCTACGAACGGATCACCAAGATTTTCCCCGTCCTGAACGACTTCTCGGTGGGCAAGGAACTCACCCAGACCCTCAAGGTCAAGCGCAAGTACGTGGAGGAGCGCTACCAGGCGCTGGTGGACAAGCTGTTCGGCACCAAGAAGTAGGGGAGCCAATATGAGACAATCCGGTACAAAAATACCGGAAAAATCCGACAGTTCGTGATTTTTGTCCCTTCCCGCTTTTATTGAACGGCCCTACCTTGAAGCTGTATCCGGCGGAATCCCGCCGGAACAAGCGCCGCCCCGAGCGGTGTCAAGGAGGATAAGGTATGAAGAAAATGTTGGCTGTTATCGTAGCGTGCGTCGTCGCCGGCGCCGCATTCGCCGCGGGTTCGAATGAATTGGTGATCAATTCCTACATGTCGGACCAGGCCCCCAAGGAGACTTTCCAGAAAGTGGTGGATGCCTTCCAGGCGAAGAATCCCGACATCAAGGTGACCGTGAACACCACCGCCCACGAACAGTTCAAGACCCTGTTGCCCAGCTGGCTCACCAGCAAGCAAGCCCCCGATGTCGTTACCTGGTTCGCCGGTTACCGCATGCAGTCCTTCGCCGAAAAAGGGTTGTTGGAACCAATCAACGAAGTGTTCCCGGGCGGTTCTTTCGAAGCCGAGTTCCCCGGTGCTTTCAAGGGTCCGTCCAGCTATAACGGCAACGTCTATTTCATGCCCCAAAGCTGGTACTGGTGGGCGGTCTACTACAACAAGAACGTCTTTGCCAAGCTCGGCCTTTCCATCCCCAAGACTTCCGAGGAATTCCTGGTCATCTGCGAAAAGATCAAAGCCGCGGGCATAGCCCCCATCGCCATAGGCGCCAAGGACACCTGGACCGCCGGCGGTTGGTTCGACTATATGAACAGCGCGGTAAACGGCGGGGAAGCCCACGTCAAGCTCACCAAGGGTGAAGTCCCCTATACCGATCCCTCGGTCAAGAAATCCTTCGGCTACATCGCCGAGCTTTCCAAACGCGGCTACTTCATGCCGAACGCGGCCAGCTATTCCTGGCAGGAAGCCGCCAGCGTCATGTTCCGCGGAGAGGCCGCCATGTACCTCATGGGCCAGTTCATCAAGGACGTAGCCCCCGCCGACGTGAAGGACAGCATCGACTTCTTCAAGTTCCCCGTGTTCGAAGGCCGCACCGAATACTCGGTGGATACCCCCACCGACGGTTTCATGATCCCCAAGAACGCCAAGAACAAGGAAGCCGCCAAGAAGTTCATGGCCTACCTTGCCACCGCCGAAGCGCAGGAAGCCTTCTGCAAGCCCCTGGGACGCCTGGCAGCCAACAAGAAAGTCGCCGTTCCCAATGCAGACGCCAAGCGCGGTCTGGACATGGTCCTGGGCGCCAAGAGCGCGATGCAGTTCTATGACCGCGACGCGCCGGAAGAAATGGCCGCCAAGGGCATGAACGCCATCGTCGACATCATCGCGAATCCTGCCCAGCTGGACACCGTCCTGACGGCCTTGGACAAGGAACGCGTCCGCATCTACGCCAAGTAAGCGCATCGTTTATCTGAAACCCGGAGCCAAAAACTCCGGGTTTCTGCTTTTATGTGATTTTCCATCCGCTTTTTCCATCCGATCCGAGGAGACCGAGCGATGACCCTAAAAAAAGACAAACTGCTGCCTTGGGCCTTCCTTGCCCTGCCGCTGGCGATGTACCTGATCTGGGTCATCCTTCCCGTTTTTCAGAGTCTCCTCTTTTCCCTTACCCACCGGGACACGATCATGTACGGCCGCAAATTCATCGGCCTGGGCAATTTTGTCAGGCTCGTACAGGATCCGCAGTTCCACATAGCCTTGGCCAACAATCTGGTCTGGCTCGTCTTTTTCGTAGGCATCCCCATTCCCCTGGGCTTGGGCATCGCGATGCTCTTCAACCAGGAATACCCGGGGGCGCGGCTCTACAAGACCCTG
>CAXNJE010000200.1:0-5355 GCA_964202565.1 Breznakiellaceae bacterium
GAAGCGGCCCGCAATGGACGGAATCACCGTAAACACCTACCGTTCACCTATGGGCCGCAATTCGAAAGGCAGGGTCATAGAAGGCGGCAGGCAGGAGATTGAATTGATCACCGGGGGACGCGGCTACTTCGTGTACGAGGGTCAGACCCTCGAGGCTACTCAGGGTTGCATCCTCTGGCACCTTCCCGGCGAATGGACCATCTACAGGAGCGATCATGATAATCCCTATGAATGCCTGGTACTTATCTTTCCCTATCGGACGGGACAGTTGCGCCCAGCACCGCGTTTCAGTCGGTGGACGGATCCTGGTGCCTGCATGCACTTTGCCAATGAGATACTCACATATTTTCATGGGGAAAACCCGAACCTGCCCATCCTCGCGGAATACGCCTTCAACGTACTTCGCTGGCAAGCGGCGCAATGGGAAAGATCCAAGGTGGATGATGACCTTTCAATGCCACTCCAGCGGGCCATGCGCCTGATCGAGAACCGTTTCGCCGAGCAGCTTCCCATCCACGACATCGCCCGGGAGGCAGGCATTTCCACAGCCCATATCCATGCGCTTTTCCAAGCCCGTTTCGGGACGAGTCCCCACCAAAAACTCACCGACGTCCGGCTTTCCGAGGCACGCAGGTTGCTTGCCTCGACCAGGCGCTCAATAAAGGACATAGCCGCGTCGGTGGGCTACCCCGACGCGGCAAGTTTTTGCAAACTGTTCAAGGCCCGGTGTGGCTTCCGCCCCCTCGAATACCGCCAGCGGCACATACGGAAGGACGGGGAAGGCTTCAGTCCGGAGACGGCACCGGTGCAACCCGTCTGACAGGCAACTCGATCCTGAAGAGGGCTCCTCCAAGTGCGGAGTCGCCCACGGTAAGGCGGCCCCCATGCTTGTTGACAATGATATCGTAGGAAATGGAGAGCCCCAGACCCGTCCCCTTCCCCGGTTCCTTGGTGGTGAAAAAGGGATCGAAAATGATCAGTCGCATGATTTCCGGGATCCCGGGACCATCATCGCTGATCTCGCAGGTGGCATGATCACCCTCGATCCGGGTTTCCACCAGGATATGACCGGTTCCCTCCCTTTTCTGGCCTTCGATGGCCTGGGCAGAATTGACGAGGATGTTCAGCAAGACCTGGTTCACTTCCCCGCCGGAAGCCTCGATGAGCGGAAGTCCCCCAAGTCTCAGCTCCACGTCGGCGACATACTTGATTTCGTTTCGGGCTACCACAAGGGTGCTTTCGATCCCCGCGTCCAGGTCGTAATCGCCAAAAGTTGTCTCCGTATCCACCCGGGCAAAACTTTTCAGGTTTTTGACTATGTCCATGATGCGTCGGTACCCCTCGTCTGATTCTCCTACGAGGGCTCCTATCTCTGAGAATACGTAGTCCAGATCCTGTCCTTCCGCGATGCGGGCGTGCAGGACAGGGTCGGCATCCGCGGCTTCCTGCCAGGCGGCTTTCATCTTTGCGAGAAAATCCTGGAGTATCTGATGGTTGCTTTTGAGAAACGCCAGGGGGTTGTTGATCTCGTGGGCGATCCCGGCGGCGAGCTGGCCGATGGACGCGAGCTTTTCCCTTTGTACGACCACCATCTGGGTTTCCTTGAGCCTCGAATTCGTGTCGGCGAGTTCCAGGTTGGTCTGCCAGAGTTCGCGTTCCTTAGCAATCCTGTCGGTAATATCCTTGATGATGCCCTGGATCTCGAGGATTGAACCGTCCTTTGCCTTGACCGCCTGGGCTGTCTCCAGGCAGAAGACAGGGCTGCCGTCGATCCGCTTGAGTACTATTTCATAGTCGTTGACGAAACCCGTTTCATGAATCCGTTCAAGGCAGACGTCCCTGTCCTGGACGGAAAGGACGAAATCAGAGAACTTCCTGCCAAGAACGTCAAAACGGTCAGTGCTGCCGAGCAGGGCCAGACCGGCCGCATTCATGGATGCGATGACATCATCGGCATTCACTGTATAGATCATGTCCCTACTCTCTTCAAAGAAAGTGCGGAGACGTTGCTCGCTGCGCCTAAGCGAACGCTCGGCATCGATCCGGATGACTTCCTGTCGTGCCCGCTTCGCCCGTTCCTGGACAAGGGAGGAGAAATCTCCGATCACCTTTATGATGAAGCTTTTCTCTTCCGGGAGAAAGGACCTGTCGTAACGGCCGAGGATGATAGTACCAATCACCTCATTGCCTACCGTGAGTCGTACCGCAAGCATATGGGAAAATTCGATTCCAAGGCCGTTGAAAGGTCCTTCCCCACTCTCGGCAGCGACGTTTATACGCGCGGTATCGGCTGGATTGAGGTGGATGAGGCTGGAACTGCCTGCAATTACCGCACATGGGCTCCCCCTGCCGTCGAACCAGGAAAAAAGACCCCCGGCTTCCCCGAGCTGATCGACGATCTTTTCAAGGGCTGAGCAGTAGGCGACGTCATCGTCGTTGGAATTCGCCAGGGCGTGGTTGATTGCGCTTCGGATGGTCAATTCCAGGGTCCTGGCTTTGACTTCCTTTTCCAATTCATAGCGCCAACTACCCACCTTGGACATCAAATCCGCGAAGGCGTCCAGAATAAGGCCGATATCTCCACCAGCATTTCGGGGAAGCTCGGGAATTTCGTCGGTCGAGTAGGCTGCGACTGCTTTCCTGAGGCTTTTTAGGGGACGGACTATATCACGGGCCAGCCACAACGCCAGAAGGATGCCAAATAGTAAAAAGGACAAGCTCAACACGATCAATCCCGACTGGTCGGAACGCAGGGTGTTTTCCAGGATTTCATACGGAGCGATGACCAGCACACGGAAGAGCTCGCCCGATGGGGAAGTAGCGACGAGAATACGGACAAAGAAGCGATTCCCGTCGTGGCCCTTCGCTTCAATTGGTTTTAGCGGATCGAGTCGTATCCAGACATCGGATGGAAGCGCCGGAACTCCGACAGGGTAGCGCTCAGGGTCGTCGGAAAAAAGCGTCAGGCCAGCCGGCGAAACAACCAAAGACCTGAGTCCCAAGTACCCATCGAGGGGATCCCCTATCAGAAGCCTTGCCAACGCGAAGTCGTATTTTCCGCCATTTTTTACCCAAGTCTTGATGGAGTCTTGTTTTACCTGCACAGAAAGTTCGATTTTCCCGAATAGGGATTCTCGGGCTACATCTCGGCGGCCCCGGTAGGAAAGGGGTGGGAATCCATGGTACTCGATGAACGACCAAGCAATCAGCATCGCAGATACGAGGACAGCGACGGCCCCGACCAATCGGACCTCGGTCGGTAGGCCTCTCTTCAAGGCTGAACCTCGAAGCCATCTATGCAATTAAAAAACGAGGTGAAGCCCAGTAGATCAAGAACACTGCGGACGCTTGGCTGGATGTGGCAAAGGAAAAAAGGAACCTGGTGCCGCCGGGCCTCCGACAGGATGGCCGTAAAGGACCCAAGACCAGTGGAGGAGGCATACCGAAGGCCGGCAAGATTCAGGATGAGCCCACCTTCATTCTTGGCCAAGCCCAATCCTTCCAGTACAAGTTTCCGAAAAGCTTCGGAATTATTGGAATCCAGACTGCCCTCGATGGAGATGACAAGTGCGGAAGGTGAATGACTCTTCCTGCAGCTCAACTTTACACCTGAATAGGTTTCTCCGAAAGACTCCAGCTTGCTGAGATAACCTGCATCTGCCACTCCGTTTGTCATACGAGGGTCGCCGTCAATATAGTCACATCGTCCTCAAAATTGTCGGAACACGCTTTGGTCAGGGCGGCTTCCAGGATCCGCTTGTGGTATTCCGGTCCGTAGGCCGTCTGCTCAAGGATTTCTTTCATCGAAACGATGGCTTTGCCGCCCTGCTTGGCACCGGATTCGACGAGCCCGTCGGTAAAAATGATGATTACATCCCCTGGGTTCAGGTATTCGAGCTTTTCGGCATGCATGACAGATTGAGCGAAACCCAAGGCAGAACCCGAAACGGGGAGTTCCCTGGGAATACCGCCGGAAACGATAAAGGGGTGGTCCTGCCCGGCGTTGGCGTAGGTAAAAGTCATGGCGGCACGATCCAGGATGCCTGCGAAGAAGGAGATGATGAGGTTCGAGGTTTGGCGCAGCTCGAAATTCATGCGTTCATTCAGCCAGTTGAGGAAATCCGCAGGCGAAAAGGCCTTCCCCAGGGTGTTGCGGATGTATTCCGGAAAGATGACGGCTTTTAGGATACCCGTAACAAAAGCGGCCTTGACCCCATGGCCCGCAACGTCGCCTATGAGCATGAGGTAGCGCTCCACGCCGATATGTATGACATCGTAGTAATCGCCACCACAGTAAAGCCCGTGCACCGGGCGATAGCTCGTCCTGAATTCTACCCCATCGGACCGAAGCGCGTTGGGTTTGAGTATCGCCCGCTGCATCTCCCCTGCCCACTTGAGCTCATCTTCCATTATCTTGGCGTATTCGGAATTCTGGGCGTGGGTCCGCTGGATGTCCACCGCCTTTTCAAGCTCCGATTGCAGGAAATCCGACTCCCAGGGTTTAAGGATAAAGCTAAATATGCCGGCTTTTATGGCTTTCATCACCTCCGGGGTCTCTGAATAACCGGTAAGCAGGATGGTGACGATGGATGGCCATTTATCCTTGACGATCAGGAGAAAATCGGATCCCTTCATCTCGGGCATCTTGAGGTCCGAGACAACAACAGCGATTCCTGTGGCCTTTTCCTCGAGGATTTTCAAGCCTTCCTTTGCGGAAGGTGCGATTAAAAGCTCCAGAGCCTGTTTACGGGACCAGTCGCGGAGTTCGCGCTTGAGGGTATTAAGGATACTGACCTCATCGTCCACAAAAAGGATCGTGGAAGCTGCTGCATGGGTTCGGTTCATGGATTAAAGGATATGCGTTTTTCTTTTAACCGCAAGTAGCATCCCGGGTTCTAATATCCTTGCCATCAGTGGGTGGAGGGCTTAGTATCAAGCCATGAAATTACGAAGCAGGATCATTTTGCTTTTCGCCATAAGCCTGGCGGTGAATATCGTTGCGATCTGGTTCGGGCTAACCTATGTTCTGGACAATATCTCCTCGAATCTTATGAAGAAGCACGCGGAGAGCATCGCCCTCAATCTTGAACATACCCTTATCCAGTCCACACCTTCCCTTTCAGAACTATCGCCGTCTTCTGTCAAGGAGAGTCTGATCATCACAAAACACGTATCCGACGAGTCCAATAGTTTTGATGTGAGTAAGATCTTACTTATTGGGAGCGATTTAAAGGTCTTGGCGGGATATCCGGACGAGGAAACAGGGACGGACTATTCCAGCCATGACGATATACGAAGCGCCTTTTTGCGGGAAAAATCGGAGACGGTTGTTGAAAGTTCTGTTGATGCGCAGGG
>CAXNJE010000201.1:0-5330 GCA_964202565.1 Breznakiellaceae bacterium
AGCGGAACCGGACCATCGTGCCTGAAATCCCATCCGCGAAGGTCCAGTATTCCATCGGTGGCGACAGGATACTTGTTATGCTGCTGTCCATAGCCGGAGAGGGCGATGAAAGTTAAGAATACGATTGGGATGATCGGATGGAGCGATGATCGCCGCTGCTTGATTCCTGCCATGTTGAACCTTTTCCATGACTATAACCGTTCCTTCAGAAAATCACAATAAATTTGACGGCGATACCCATTGCGTGTACAGTTTTGACTGTTCGGCGTCGCCGGTCTTTGTTTTCCATATTCCTTTTCCTGGAGCTTCCATGATTCCTGCACAATCTACACAAGCCGCCCTGCTCACAGTTGTTTTTGCACTTGTCCTGGCGCTTTTCCCCTTAGCTGTACAGGCCCTGCCACTGGCGGCACCCGCGGCGGTCAAAATCAAGGTCGAGTATCCGGTGGAAAACGGTGGCAAGAAATGGATCGCCAGTGATTCGGAAGTCCGGGCCGTCTATCCTGTCCCGCTAGCTGCGTTCCGTGCGGTTCTGGAGGACTACACCGGTTCAGTGGGGGTCATTCCAAATCTTGCTGAGGTTAAGGTGGAGTCCCAATCCGACGGCACGGTCTTGTTGTGGCAACGCTACGAGATAGTGCTGGCGGGTTTCCGCTTTCCTACCCAATCGACCATCCGTATGTCGGCAGAGCTTGCGTCATTGCCGCGCCTGTATCGCCTTTCCTGGTCCTTCGTATCCTCCGACGGTTCCATGGCCGACTCGAGGGGTTTCTGGGAACTGGAGGATGCCAGCGAGGGCGGCCAGGCCCGCACCTCGGTAAGGCACGTCGGAAACACCCTGGTGCGGAAGAACGTAATCGGCCAGGACAGCATCATGCGAAGTTTTTCCGAAAAGGAAGTGGCCAGAACCTTGGACGCAATCGCCAAGGCCGCGCAGAAGCGCTGAGGTGAATGGATTCCGCGTGAATGGTATACGGTGTTAAAGGCGTTTCCACCCGCGATCGCATAGTCCTTAAGAAGGACTGACCCGTCCTATTCCGGCAAATCCGTGTATGCGGCTTCCATGAGCAGGAAAAAGGCCTGGGCTTCAGGCGCAATGCCCTGTCGTGTGAACGTGGGAGCTCCGCAGACGTCGCGCACGAATCCCCATTGGTCCACCTTCCCCAGCGCGGCCTCGCGCATCCTGAATGCGGCTTTTAGGTACGAACTGTCGATCCAGCCACCCGCCACGCCCCTGAAGATGGAATAGGCGAAGCATTGTCCGCTGTTCGTATCCACAAAGCTGTCCGGATCGTCGAGAATATCATGGAATAGGCCATCATCCCGCATATGGGCGATGCAGCTATCAAGAAGCTCCCGCACGTAGCCTTCAAGCCTTTTCTTCCGTTCGGGCATGTTCTTCGGAATCGCCCGGATGACCCTGGTTAATCCCGCCGCGGCCCAGCCGTTACCGACCCCCCAGAAAAGATCGCGCTCGAAGGTCATTGTCGCGTCGTTCCACATGTGGTGGAACAAACGCTTGTCCTTATCCCATAAGAGGTTGCGGTAACCCTCTATCTGTCGTAGCGCATCCTCCACGTGCCCTGTAATCGCGAGCAGGGGCGGGGCCATGTAGGAGGAGTCTATCATCACGATTTTTTTACCCGGCCAATGGTAGATGATGCCATCGCCGTTCCTTGGCGCCTTGTCGAGCAGGTACCGTACGTTCCGCTCAACCGCGTCCCGCAAGCTGCTGTCACCGGTAAGCTCGGCCGCGCGAAGCATGGGTTCGCCGTTGGAGGCCGGGTCGGTTATGGCCTCGTTCGGATCCATCAAAGCCAGTCTTCCATCCTCGCCCTGCCGGAATGCCGCCGCGAAGGCCATCTGGATCACCAAGTCCATGTCACCGAGTTCAAGAAAGGCCTGGGCCGAGACACCCTGCTCCCAGGAAAACCTTTGCATGGCGAGCAACGCGTTCCTTACCTTGTTGATGCGTTCCTGATCGATGCTGGTTGTCTGCATTGGGAGCTCCTGTTTATCTCACCTCTCCTTGGCGCTGGCCTCGTGCCCGGCGAGCCCTTCGGCTTGGGCGATGCGGATGGCGGCGTCGCGGGCGGCGTCGTAGCCCGATCCTGAATCCCCACGAAGGGTGGTGACGGTCTTGATGAAATGCCGCACCGAAAGGCCACCGGTGAAGCGGGCGCTGCCGGAGGTGGGCAGGGTGTGGTTGATGCCTGCCGAATAGTCTCCCAGCACTTCCGCGGCGCGGGCGCCGATGAAGAGGGAGCCGAAATTGCGGAACAGGGGTGCCCAGACGGGGGCGTTGGCTACGTGCAGTTCCAGGTGTTCCGGAGCGATGCGGTCGGCTAGGGCGACGGCTTCCTCTTGCGAGCGGTACACCAGGATGACGCCTCCGGCGTCGAGGGAGGCCCGGGCGGTGTCGGCGGTGCTGAGGGTCTGGAGTCGCTTCTCGACGGCGGCTGCCAGCTTGTCGGCGAAGGCGCGGCTGGGGACGAGGGCGCGGGCGCGGGCGTCCGGGTCGTGCTCGGCCTGGGCCAGCAGGTCCGCGGCGACCAGGTCTGTGTTCGCGCCCTGGTCGGCGATGACGAGCACGTCGGTGGGGCCTGCGACGAAGTCTATGCCCACCTCGCCGTATAAAAGGCGCTTGGCCGTCGCGACGTACTTGTTGCCGGGGCCTACGACGACGTCCACCCGGGGCACGCTTTTGGTTCCCAGTGCCAAGGCAGCCACGGCCTGGGCACCGCCTATGGCAAAAACGCGGTCGGCGCCTGCCAGTGCGGCCGCGGCGAGTATGCGCCTGTCCGGCAGGCCGTCCGCCAGTGGTGGCGACACGACAAAGACTTCCTCGACCCCCGCCACCTTGGCGGGAACCACTCCCATCAGCACCGATGAGACCAGGGGAAAACGTCCTGCGGGCACATAGACCGCTGCCCGTTCCACCGGAATCACCCGCTGGCCGGTAAACAGCCCCTCGTCAAGCTCGAACTCGAAATCCCTGAACTGTTCCCGTTGCGCCTTGGCGAAGCGTTCGATATTGCGCCGCGCCAGTTCCAGCGCCTGGACCAGGTCGGCCTCGTCGCGCTTCATGGTGGCGAGGGCATCCTCCACCGCCTGTCGCGGCACTTCCAGCAGTTCCGGCGACGAACGGTCGAACTTGGCCGCAAAGCGCCTTACGGCCATGTCGCCTTCGGCCCGCACCGCCGCGATGACAGCCTGCACGGCCGGCGTGGGGTCGGATCCCGCGGGTGCGGACCCCTGGGTCGTGGACCCTGGCTGGCTTCCGGTTTCGCCGGCCCAGTCAGCCGCATCGATTATTTTCATGCCCTCACCAGTTCCCTTGCGGCCTGAAGGAAGGCGTCCATGTCCGCGTCGGTGCCTATGCTCACGCGCAGGTATTCTTCGATGCGGGGTTTTTTGAAGTGCCGCACCAGGATGCCTTTTTCGCGCAAGCCCTTGAAAAGCGCCTCGCCGGAGACGCCGGGGTGGCGGATAAAGTAGAAGTTGGCGCTGGAGGGCACCACGGAAAAGCCCAGCTTGATGAGTTCAGCGGCAGTGCGGTCCCGGGTGGCCATGACGCGCCGGTTGGATTTCTCATAATAGGGTGAGTCCTGGATGGCCGCTGTGGCACCTGCGAGGGCGAGCCGGTCCAGGGTGTAGGAGTTGAAGGAATCCTTCACCCGGCGCAGCCCCTCGATCAGGTCCTCCTGGCCTATGGCGTAACCCACCCGCAGGCCCGCGAGGGAACGGGACTTGGACAGGGTATGCACCACCAGCAGGTTGGGGTAGCGGTCCACCGCGTCCACCGCCGACTCGGTGCCGAAGTCCACGTAGGCCTCGTCCACCAGCACCACCTTGTTGGCTTTCTGCTGAAAGTCGACGATGCGCAACACCTCCGCCAGGGGCAGGGCCCGGCCGGTGGGGGCGTTGGGGTTGGGGAACACGACCCCGGCGCAGGGCCGCAGGTAGTCGTCGGCCCGGATGGACAAATCCTCCGTCAGGGGGAGGGTCAGGAAAGGCTGGTTCCACAGCCCGGCGTATACGGGATAAAAGCTATAGCTGATATCCGGGAAAAGCAGCGGAGCTGCGGGCTGTCCGTTGCCTCCCTGGTTGCCGTCCTGGGCGTTCGCCCCGAAAAAGGCCGCGAAGGCAAAAGCCAGGATCTCGTCGGAACCGTTGCCGACAAAGACGCGTTCCACTTTGGTGGCGTAGTGTTCGGCGATGGCGCGCCGGAGTTCCAGGCACTGGGGGTCGGGGTAGAGGCGGAGGGTGTCGGCGGCCGCGTCCCGAATGGCGGCCAGGGTATTGGGTGAGGGTGGGTAGGGGCTCTCGTTGGTGTTGAGCTTGATATAGCGCCGGTCGCGGGGCTGCTCGCCGGGGACGTAGGGGTCCAGCTTGCGGACAAGGTCGGTCCAGTAGACGCTCATTTTTTGTGGCGCCTGTCCAGCTCGGCCATGACCTGGGCGACGCTCACCCCGGACCGCGACATGAGCACCGTGGTGAAGTAAAGGAGGTCCGCCACTTCCCAGACCTTTTCGGCATGGGTCTGCGCGGTGCACACTTCCTCGGCCTCCTCCATGATCTTCTCGCGCACCCGCTCCTCGTCCAGGCTCGCGGTGTAGGAGCCGGGGGTGGGGTTGCGGAAGCGCTCCTCCACAATTTTCTGTAGCAGTTCCCAGCTGTATTTCTGGTCGCCGAAGCAGGTCCACGCACCGGTGTGACAGGTGGGGCCGGCGGGTTCGACGGTGGCCAGCAGGGCATCGCGGTCGCAGTCGGTGCGTAGCCGCACAAGGGAGAGGGTGTTGCCCGAGCTTTCGCCCTTCATCCAGAGCTTATTGCGCGACCGGCTGTGCAGGCACAGGTTGCCGCGTCTGAAACTTTCCGCCACCGCCTCGCGGTCGGCGAAGCCCGTCATCAGCACCTGTCCGTCGGTTCCCTGCGCGATAACCGGGAGCAGGTCGGCCTTACTCCATGAGAGGGAGCGCACGAAGGCATCGGCCAGGGCGACCTTGCCGGTGTACAGGGCCATGCCCAGCTGGACGTCGCAGCCCAGCGCGGCGATGGCCTCGATCTCCTCCAGGGTGGTGACGCCGCCCGCCACGGTGACCAGGCATGAGACCGCCTCGCGCAGCTTGCGCACCTGGTCCAGGTCGATACCGGTCAGGGTGCCCTCGCGTTCGGTGCAGGTGAAGAGCAGCTCGATCGCGTAGGGCTCGACTGCCTTGGCCGCCTCGTACAGGTCCAGGCCGGTCTCGGTTTTCCAGCCGTCCACGACTATCCTGCCGTCCCGGGCATCCACCGCGACAATCACGCGCTCGCGGCCTATCTTGGCC
>CAXNJE010000202.1:0-5325 GCA_964202565.1 Breznakiellaceae bacterium
CGGGACAATACTGGGATCGCTCGCCGGGTATCTGGGCGGCAAGTTCGATTCCTTCGTTTCCTGGCTCATCGACATCACCATGTCCATCCCTTCGCTGCTCTTGGTGATCGTCATCAACGTCTCCCTGAAGCCCATGCTGGTCAACTGGATGGACGCCCAATTCATGGCCACCCACAACGAGTTCTGGCGGAACACTATCTGGGTGGATTTCGCCCTCGTGTTCGGTTCCCTGGCACTTATCAAATGGCCGAAGGCGGCGCGCATCATCCGCGGCCAGATACTGTCCATCAGGAACAAGAACTACGTGATGGCCGCCAAGGCGATCGGGGTGCCCACCCCGAGAATACTCAGCGCCTACGTGATACCCAACGCGATCGGCCCCATCATCGTGTCCTTCAGCGCGACCCTTGGCGAGGCCATGGTGCTGGAATCGTCCTTCAGCTTCCTGGGTGTCGGCGTCAGGCCTCCCATCCCCAGCTGGGGCAACATGATCAGCGACGGCCTGCGTGTCTGGCAGTTGTACCCCCACGTATTGGCGGCTCCCGCGCTGGTATTGGCGGTGGCTACCATTGCGTTCAGCTTCCTTGGCGACGGCCTCAACGACGCGCTCAACCCGCGTCAGTGGAAATAGCGGCAGCGCGAAATAAGGGGATTTTCAGTGGCAACTTTATTGGAAGTGAAAAACCTGGAGACCCGCTTCAAGGTGCGGTCGGGTTACATATACGCGGTGAACGGAGTTTCGTTCAGCCTGGATAAGGGCGAGATGCTGGGCGTGGTGGGCGAGAGCGGTTGCGGCAAAAGCGTGACCATGATGAGCCTCATCAAGCTCCTGCCTCCCGCTGCCCAGATTACGAGCGGAAGCGTGAAACTTGAAGGTGTCGAGCTGACCACCCTCAACAAGAAGGAATTGAACGCGGTGCGGGGAGCCAAGGTGGGCATGATTTTCCAGGACCCCATGACCTCCCTCAACCCGTTCCTGAAGATCGGCCTGCAATTGGCGGAGGGATTGGTCTACCACAAGAAGATGACCATGGCGGACGCGCTCAAGCGGAGCGCCGCCTACCTGGACATGGTGGGCATCTCCAACAGCGCCCACCGGCTGAACGAGTACCCGCACCAACTTTCCGGCGGCATGCGCCAGCGCGTGATGATCGCCATGGCCCTGCTCAGCGAACCGGACCTGGTCATCGCGGATGAGCCGACAACCGCACTGGACGTGACGATACAGGCCCAGATAGTCGAACTGGTCAAGGATCTTCGGACGAAGCTGAATACCTCCATCATCTGGATCACCCACGACCTGAGCCTCCTGGCCGGCATGGTGGACAGGATCATGGTCATGTACGGCGGCGCCATCGTGGAGGAAGCGGTCCTTGGTGACATCTACAAGGATCCGCGCCACCCCTACACCATCGGGCTCCTGAACTCCATACCCAGATTGAGCGCGAGCAAGAGCAAGCGACTTTCCACCATAGGCGGGGCTCCGCCGAACCTCTTCGTAAAACCATCCAGCTGTCCCTTCGCACCCAGGTGCAAGTACAAGCTTGATCGCTGTGAAAAAGAGAACCCCGTTCTGGCAATCGTACCGGGAGCGTCAGGCGATTCCCGGCACCGGGTCGCGTGCTGGGCAGAAGTGAGGGACAAGAAATGAACACGACAACCGGCACCGAACAGAAAGTACTGATGCGCATCCGGAATCTGGTAAAGCATTTTCCGGTCAAGATAGGCGCCTACGGGGAGAAGGCGGCGGTCGTCCACGCCGTCGACGACGTCTCCTTCGACATATTCAGGGGGGAGACGCTCGGCTTGGTGGGTGAATCGGGTTGCGGAAAATCCACCACCGGTTTTTCCCTGCTCCAGCTCTACCGCCCGTCCTCCGGCTCCATAGAATACGAGGGCGTAGACTTGGTGAAGCTCAAGGAAAAGGAACTGCGGCCAATCAGGAAGAGGATACAGATCGTCTTCCAGGACCCCTACTCCACCCTCAACCCGCGCATGACCATAGGAGAGGCTATCGCGGAACCCATCAAGGTGCATGAGTTGCTCCCGACTAAGGAGATACCCGCCAGGGTATCAAAGCTCCTGACCGATGTGGGCCTGGACCCGAATGTCGGCAACCGCTACCCCCACGAATTCTCAGGCGGCCAGAGGCAGCGCATCTGCATAGCCCGGGCCCTGGCGAGCGAGCCCGAATTTGTCGTCTGCGACGAACCCATCTCCGCGCTGGACGTTTCCATCCAGGCCCAGATAGTCAACCTGCTGATGGACATACAGGAAAAGTACAGGCTCACCTACCTTTTCATCGCCCACGACCTGGCGGTAGTCAGGCATATCAGTGACCGGGTAATCGTCATGTATCTGGGCAAAATCATGGAGATCGCCACAAAGGACGACCTGTTCGGCAATCCGCGCCATCCCTACACCAAGGCCCTGCTCACCGCTGTCCCGGAACCGGACCCGGACCATGAACTGAAGAGGAAACGGATAATCCTGACCGGAGACGTATCCAACGCCATAGACCCGCCCTCGGGTTGCCGTTTCCACCCCCGATGCCGTTTCGCCGCACCCGCCTGCAGCATCAGCAAGGTTGAGCTTCAGGATCTGGGCAACGACCACCTGGTGGCCTGCAACCGCCTGGCCGAGATAGGCGACCAGATATGAGGAACAACGGGAGCCTCCCTCCGGGGAACGATCGCCGCAGGGCTGACTGAATATGCTTGCGGTTTCCCCGCACCGGGTCCATACTGGAAGGGACGAAGCGACCCTGAGCCTCGTCGCCTCCAATATGATCCTATTCATTGCTCCGTATCCGAAGCTGAAGGAAATCGCGGACTGCCTCGTCCCGCGCTACGATATTCCGATCACCACCGTGGTCGGGGATCTGGCGGCGGGTCTGGACGCGGCGCGGGCCTTTGCGTCCGATAGCGCCATCCTGGTCAGCCGTGGCGGCACGGCAAAACTCCTGCGAGAGACCCTCGGCGTCGATGTCATCGAAATCGGCGTTTCCCACCACGACCTGCTGCGGACCCTCAAGCCCTTCATCGGCGGATCCAAACGGGTGGCCGTCGTGGGCTTCCGGGGACTGACGGACAACGCAAAGGAGATGTGCCGCATCCTGGACATCCCCGCAGTATTCCTGCCGGTGGACGACGAGCGGGAGATCCCCGCCCAGATCGAGGCGGTGGCGGGCTTGGACGTGGAATGCCTGATAGGTGACATGGTGTCCATCCGTTCGGCGGGCAAGGTCGGAGCCGAGCTGCACCTTATCGAATCCGGCGAGGCCGCTGTAGCGGAAGCCCTGGAGAAGGCCTCCATCGTGGCCAGGAGCGTCCTCGCCCGGCGCGAGAGCGACCTGCGCATCCGTGCGGTATTCAATTCGGTCCAGGAAGGCATCATCTCCACTGGACGCGACGGAGCCGTCGAAAGCGCCAACCGCAAGGCCTGCGAACTGCTGGGAGGCACGGACCTGCGCGGGGCTTCCCTGGAATCGGCGGTACCCGATTTGGACCTGCGGCGCATCATGACGGCAGGCAGAGAATCCTTCGGAAAGGTAGTCGAGCTGAACGGCCACCGGGTAGTGGCCAACGTGACCCCCATTCAGATCCACGGCAAGTCCGAGGGTGCCGTCGCCGTATTGCAGGAAGTGGGAAAAATCCAGGACCTGGAAAAAAAGGTGCGCAACCAGCTGTACCTGAAAGGCTTCTTCGCCAAGCACCGCTTTTCCGATATCCAGACCGCCTCCGCCCTCATGCGGATGCGCGTCGACATCGCACGGCAGTACGCGCGGTCCATGAGCAGCATCGCCCTCTTCGGGGAGACCGGCACGGGCAAGGAACTGTTCGCCCAGAGCATCCACAACGAAAGCCCCGTAAAGGACGGCCCCTTCGTGGCGCTCAATTGCGGGGCCCTACCGCCAACCCTGCTGGAAAGCGAGCTTTTCGGCTACGTTGAAGGTGCCTTTACCGGAGCGGTAAAGGGCGGTAAGGCCGGGCTCTTCGAATTGGCCCACGGGGGCACGATTTTCCTGGACGAGATCAACGAGCTGGACATACAGCTACAGAACAAGTTGCTGCGGGTGTTGCAGGAACGGGAAGTGATGCGCATCGGCGACGCCAGGGTAATCCCCATCTCGGTCCGCATCATTGTCGCGTCGAACATTCCCCTGCGCGAGGAAATACGACGGGGCCGGATACGCAAGGATCTGTTCTACCGCCTGAGTGTCCTGGATATCACCGTCCCGCCCCTGCGCGAGCGGGCGGAGGATATACCCATACTGTTCGCCACCTTTGTGGAGGACTGCGCCCGCCGCAACGGGGATGCGCCGCCACCCATCCCCGATTCCCTGAAGGATTCCCTGCTCTGCTACAACTGGCCCGGGAACGTTCGGGAACTGGAAAATGTCGCGGAGAAATTCGTCGCCCTCAGCCGCCTGCAGGATCGGCGGGCCGCCGCCGGGTTGGTGACGGAATTCCTTCGTTCCGAACAGGACGACCAAGCCTGTACGGATGAGGTTGCCCGTGCCGAATCCGACGCGAACCTCAGCGGAACCCTCGAAGACATCGAGCGCAGGGCAGTCCGCTCCGTGTTCGAGGCCGAAGGCGGAAACCTGAGCCGCGCAGCCAAGCGGCTTGGTGTGGACCGGCAGACCCTCAGAAAAAAACTGGGCGGCCTGAAGGATGCCCCGGACCAATGAGCTAGCGGAGATTCCTGAAGCCCCCCGATCGCACTTTCGAAATTCAATCCCAGGAGCATACGCATGGAAAAGCATGAGATAGTCATTATAGGTTCGGGCCTGGCGGCGCTGGCGACGGCGGCCAGACTCACGGAATTGGGCAAGCGGGATATAGCCATCTATTCGGTCGGCTGGGGGGGAACACCCTACATCGCCGCCATCAATTTTGTCCTGCCTGACAACACATTCGGGGATACCCCCGAACGCTACGCCGCTGACATGCTGTCCGCAGGCTATGGTATCGGGAACGAATCGCTGGTGAGGGGCATGTGCGATTCCACAGTACGTGGCTATGAACTCCTGAAAAGGTGGGGTGTTGAGTTCGCAACCGAGGCGGACGGAACACCCAAACGCCGCCATGCCTCGGGGTCCACATTTCCCCGCTCGCTCTGCAGTACCACCGAATTGATCGGTGTCGAACTGGTACGCAAGCTGGAAGCCGGCCTCAGGAAAAAAGGCGTCTCCTTCCACCTTGGCAGCGAATGCCTGCGCCTGCAGGTCCGGGATGGCCGGGTTCGCGGAGTCGTGCTGAGGAGCCGTGAGCAGGGTGTGTTTACTGTCCGCGCTCAGACCGTGATCGCCGCCTGGGGCGG
>CAXNJE010000203.1:0-5285 GCA_964202565.1 Breznakiellaceae bacterium
TGTTTCCGCTGGTCTGGAACGAGTCGTTGGGATCGGTGGAGAAGCAGTTGAGGTTCAAGCAGTCGTTCCAGTCGGCGCGGCCGATCAGCGGCAGGCCGTGGGGCCCCATGTTGTCCGTCACATGGTTGAAGGACCGTTTCAGATGCTCGAAAAGGCTAGCCGCATTTTTCGGGTCGTTGTCGAAGGGGACACTCTCCTCAAGGAAACCCCAGTCGCCCGTCTCCTTCAGGTAGCCGGCAACTCCCATCACAAGCCACAGCGGATCGTCGTTGAAATCCCCCCCGATGTCCGCATTGCCCTTTTTGGTGAGGGGCTGGAATTGGTGATAGGCCCCGCCATCAACCATCTGGGTGGAAGCCACGTCAAAGAGACGCTCCCGGGCCTTCTCCGGCATCAGGTGGACGAAGCCGAGCAGGTCCTGGCAGGTATCCCGGAAGCCTATGCCCCGTCCTATCCCGCTTTCAAAATAGGACGCGCTGCGTGCGAGATTGTAGGTTACCACGCACTGGTACTGGTTCCAGATGTTCGCCATCCGGTCCATCCGTTCGTCGCCGGTGGAAACCTGGAAATGCGAAAGCTTTTCTGTCCAGAATGAGTCAAGGGCATCCCAGGCTTGCTGGAAGGCGGCCACCTGGCTGAAACGGGCCTGAACCACCCGGGCCCGTATCTTGTTGGCGATACCCGGCGCCTCCCATTTTTCGTCCACCCCATTCTCGGCATAGCCGAGTACGAAGACCGCACGCCGCCTTTCCCCCGGTTCCAGCTCCCATTCGATGCGGTGGGACGCGACCGGCGACCATCCGTCGGCTATGGAGTCAGAGCTGGTCCCTTCCCGCACGGACTTTGGATCGGCGAAATCGCCGTCGCTCCCGATGAAGGCCTCACGATCCGAATCGAAACCGGCGATGTCCGCATCGGTCCAGAAATAGGCGAAATGGTTGCGCCGCTCCCGGTACTCTGTCGTGTGGTAGATCGCCGAGCCCTCAATCTCCACCTGGCCGGTGTTGAGATTCCGCTGGAAGTTGGTGAAGTCGTCCAACGCGTTGTACAGGCAGAACTCCACGAAGGAATGGACACAGACCCGTTTTTTCTCAGTGGACCTGTTCTCCAGGACCAGTTCCTGGACCTCCGCCGTTTCGTCCAGGGGGACAAGCATGCGGACAGAAGCCCGTAACCCGCCTTTTTCACCCATGATGGTCGTGCGGCTCAGGCCGTGCCGGCATTCGTAGGCGTCCAACCCGGTCTTGGCCGGTTTCCAGCCCGGATTCCAGGCTGCGCCTTTGGGCTTTCCGGAAGGGTCCCGCTCGCGGATGTACAGATAGCGGCCGTTCCCGTCGGAGGGAACGTCGTTGTAGCGGTAACGCGTAAGCCGGCGGAGACGTGCATCCCGGTAGAAGGCGTAACCTCCGGCGGTATTTGATACCAGGGAAAAGAAACCCCCGGTACCCAGATAGTTGATCCAGGGAAGGGGTGTGCGGGGTGTCTGGATGACATATTCCCTGGCGGCATCATCATAATGTCCGAAACGCATGAGAAGCTCCTCTGTAGATCGATCGCGGGCGTTCAGCCCTTGATGGCCCCTCCGACGACGCCTTGCATCAGGCGCCGGGAGAACATGAAATACACCAGCATGGCAGGCAGGACCGCGATGACGAGGGCTGCGAGCTGCCAACCCAACTGGGTGCTCTGGAGGCTGGAGAATGAGAAAACACCGACAGGGAGGGATTTGGTGAACTCCGAACTCGCGATGACCAGCACCAGAAGGAATTCGTTCCAGATCCCCAGGATGTTCATGATGCTCACCGTCACGATGACGGGGGTCGTCATGGGTACGATGATGCTTATGAACATGCGGAAAATGCTGGCGCCGTCCATATACGCCGACTCGATGAGACTATCCGGAAGTCCCCGCATGAACTGACCGGAGAGCATGACCGACATGGGAAGCCCGAAGGCGGTGTAGACCAGGATGACCCCAAGATGGGTGTCGGTTAGCCTGATGGAGGTGAGCAGCAAAAAGAGCGGAATGATTACCGAGTTGATGCTGATAAGGTAGCCCAGTCCGATAAGCCCGGCGATGATGGCGGAGAGTTTTGGAAAGGCCATCTTGCTGATGGCAAAACCGATCATGAGGCCGAAGAGGACTATGAAAAAGGTGGCTACCGTCGCATACACCACGCTGTTGATGAATTTCTTGCCTAAACCGCCCCTTGTGAAGGATGAGGTATAGTTGAACCAGATTGTGGACCAGGAGATTTTGCGGCCCATGGCGGGAGGCAACTGGGAAACCCTGAGCCTATCGCCGCTCTGGAGCCGTGCGAGCTCCGGAGGGAGCTCTTCCTTCACCAGGAAGTGGACCATCAGGCGACGGGTTGGCGCGATGGTCGTGGACTCGATGATCAGCCGTTCGCGGGGATCGGTGTCGGGATCGTAGTTCAGGATGACGTTCAGACTCTTGGTGATCACCACATACTCATCGTCCATATTGTCAAAGAGGGCCTTCGGGAACGCATAGATGTCCTTCACCAGCTCCTCATTCGATTTGAAGGACGAGTAGCCCATCCAGAACAGGGGTATGACGGTTATG
The DNA here is from genome assembly GCA_964202565.1 of Breznakiellaceae bacterium. Classification (GTDB taxonomy): domain Bacteria; phylum Spirochaetota; class Spirochaetia; order Treponematales; family Breznakiellaceae; genus SZUA-426. The sequence goes on from CAXNJE010000203.1 coordinate 2,588, forward strand.
GCGGTCCACACGGCAAAGACAAAGTAGGAAACGATCTGTCCGATCAGGGTTTTCACAGCGATCTTCCGTTTTTCGGGGTTGGCGGGCATCTCAGTACTCCTCATCCGCGTTCAGCTGCCTGCCAATCCAGTTGCTCAGCATGATGAGGCCGATGCTGATCAGGACGATGGCGTTGGAAATCGCCGACCCATACGCGAAGCGCGATGGATTGTTGAAGTCCTGGAAAGCCGTCTGATACATGAATATGGAAAGGACCATCGCGTTGTTGCGTTGCAGGCCCTGGGTGGTCAAGGCGAAAATAAGGTCGAAACCGCGGAGGCTTCCCGCGATGGCGAGGATGGTGGAGACAAGGACGGTACCCGAAAGCAGGGGCAGGATGAGCCTGGTGAATATCTGCGGTTCCGTCGCTCCGTCGATCTGGGCGGCCTCCAGCATCTCGGTGTCTATCTTCTGGAGATTGGCAAGGAAAATGACCATATAGAAACCCGTATACATCCAGATCAGCGCAAAGCCTATCGGATACATCACTGTATTTGCTCTTAGCATGAGGTCAAATTGGGCACCCGGGTCCCCGGAGACCAGCTGAAGCAGCCGGGCAACGGGTCCATCCGCCTGGAAAAGGCGCTTCCAGAGTATGCCTATGACGATGGTGGAAAGGAACTGGGGAAGAAAGACCATGGACTGGAAAAAGAATTGGGCCTTCACCATCCTGCGGTACAGGATGTAGGCAAGTACGAAACCGATAGGAATCTGCCCGAAAACGGAGACCGCCACGACTATCAGGTTGTTACGCAGTGAATGCCAGAAATTCGGATCCATGATCATGGTCTTGTACTGGAGCAGACCCACCAGGTTCCAGGCCCCACCCCGGTTGGGATTGAAATCGGTAAAGCTGAGCCAGACGGAGTAGACGATGGGATAGGCGACAATGAAGAGGAATACCGCAAGCCCCGGACCGACCATGCCGAAGTAGGTCAGCAGATTCTCGCCTTTTCTCCGTCTCACAGCAGGCTCCTGGGTGAAAGCTGGAGGAAGGCGGATACTCCACCTTCCTCCCGTCAAGTACTATTTTCTATGCGGAATCTTACTTGCGCAGGAGCTTCTCGACTTCTGCGGCCACCTCGGCGGGGGTGGAGGCGCCGGAAGCGATTTTCTGCATGCCGGTGTTGAGCGCGTCGTTGGCGGCGCCGCCCAGGAATGCATCGATGACGTCGGAGCTCTTCGCGCTCTGTGCGAGGGTTACCTTGCGCTTGTTGATGGTGGGCAGATCCGCGGGAACCTTGAAGTTCTTGAGGATGGGAGCCACGATCGCGCCGTCCATCAGGCGCTGGGTGGTCTCCGCATGGCTGTAGAAGTACTTGATGAACTTGAGGGCGGCGTCGCGGACCGCGGGGTCCTTGGCTCCGGCCTGGGTAATGCCATAGCCAACCTGGATGGCGGCAGCGACAGAACCGGCGGTGGCGGGTTTCTCGTTCGGAAGTGCGGGGAAGGCCATCATGAGGGTGTTTTCAGCGACCGCGGGATCGATGCTGCCGGCGGCCCACTGGCCCTGGATCATGCAGAGGGCTTTCTGGTTGCTGAAGGCGGAGATGTTGGCGCCGTAGTCGACGAGCACAGCCTTCTCGGAGAGGACCCCGTCCTTGAGCATCTGGGGGATGGTCGCCAGGGAATCGACAAAGGCCTTGTCGGTGAATTTGTAGGTGCCGGCCACTGCCTTGGACACCCACGCGGGATCGCCGGAAACCCGGGCGATGATGGAGGACATGAAGCAGGATCCCCATGCCCAGCCGTCGGCGCCGTCGATGGAGATCACGTCCAGGCCCTTGGCCTTGGCGGCGGGAACCATCTTCACCAGGTCGGCGTAGGTCTTGGGAGCCTGGAAGCCAAGGGACTTCACGAGGGCCTCGTTGACGTACAGCACGGTGGTGATGTTGGAGGTGCCGAGCGGAATCTCATAGATCTCGCCCTTCGGTCCCATCGGGGGTACGAGGCTCAGGTCAAAATAGTTCGGATCCATCAGTGACTTGTGGTCATACTGTTGGCTGGCTTCTTTCCACGGGGCACCCCAACGGGCATCGGCACCCATGTAGGCGAAGTGGGGGACATCACCGGCGGCCAGGCGGGCGGACACCTTCTGGTGGTAGGCTTCGTCGTACAGCAACTCGTAGTCGATGTCGATGGTCGGATTCTCTTTCTCGAAAGAATCCACTATGCGTACCCAGTTTACGCCTTCGGCGTTGGAATTATCTCCATACGCCATGGCCTTCACCACAATCTTGGCAGGCGCCTGTGGGGCCGCTTCTTTCGATCCGGCCGCAAACGCGGTTACGGCGGTCGCCATCAGCGCCACAAGGATCGCAACGGTTTTCGTACATTTCATGTCTCTTCCTCCTATTCCTATCCACTCCCTACGGAGTGGTGATTCCCCCTATGGGGATTAGAGCAGATGCAAAGCCCGCACGAGCGGGTCCCTATCGTCCTCCGCGTCCACGGAGAAGTGGGTGGAAGTGAAAACCCGGTACAGCAGCATACCCGCGGCTCCGTAGGACACGGCCTTTTCCCCGAGCGACGACCAACCCACATCGCAGTCTACGGGTGTCGGGTACATCCAGTTCCTGTCGATCTCGTTCCGCAGCAGGGAAGGGAAATCGATGGACTGATTCTCGATGTCTCCGCCAAGAAATACCTTGTCCATATT
>CAXNJE010000204.1:0-5283 GCA_964202565.1 Breznakiellaceae bacterium
GCGGCAATATTTATTTCAATTTCATTATAAATATTATAATTGTAATTATGCAATATAGTTACCATTTTATTCACATTTTCCCGATTTTTTATTTCATGCTTCGATACATATAAGCATGCAATTCAGGCAATCGTTATCATGATGAATTCTTCATTTTCCAATTGACAACACAGCGTAGCCGAAAGAGAATGTGTGTCATCTGACAAGGAGTCCTGCATGAAAACCGAAGCTCTCTGGTACCTGGGCGAACGAAGCATAGAACTGCGCGAGATGGATATTCCCGAACCTGCCGCAAACGAAGTTCTGGTGGAGATGGAAATGTGCGGGATTTGTGGTTGGGACGTGCTGTCTTTCGCCGGTCGTTTCGGCAAATTCCACCCGTATCCCTTTACCGCCGGGCATGAGGGCGTCGGGCGCGTGATAAAGGCGGGCGCCCATGTGGATTCCGTCAAGGTGGGCCAACGGGTGGCCTGCCACGAAGTTGCGATCGGAAAACCAGGCGGAGCGCTCATGGCGCGGCACGCTGTCAGGACAGACCAGAAAGTATCCATCATTCCGGAGGGAAATATCCCCCTCAAATATTGGGTGGTAGAACCCGTGGTCTGCATTGTCAACGGCCTGGTCTATTCGGGCATACAGCCGGGAGATTCTGTCGCGCTCATAGGCGCGGGTTACATGGGGCTCATCTTCATGCAGGGGCTCGCGAAGATGCTGGCAGGTGAGGTAGTGGTTTTCGACGTGGACGAGAAAAGGCTGGCCTTGGCAAAATCCATGGGTGCCACCGAAACGGTGAAGATCGAAAAGGACAAGGTTCCAGAAAAATACCTGAAGCATTTCGACGTGATCATCGAAACCGCAGGCAATCCCGATGCGATGCGCTCGGCGCTGGCCGTTGCCAAACCCGCCGCCATCATCGAAAATTTTGCCTGGCACCACCACAACCACGAATTCGACCTGGATTCCTGGCATTTGAACGCCTGGCGCATCCTGAACATCCAGCCCGGCGTGAACCCACATTTCGCGGATCTTTTCCCCCGGACCATAACGCTGATGGCCAACGGCGTATTCTCCAACGAAAAATTGGTAACCCATTCCGCCAGACTGGAGGACGCGATGGACATCTTCACCATAGCAATGGAACGGAAAGAGAACTATATGAAGGGCGTCATCCTCTTCTAAAAACGCGACCAACTCCTCAGGATCTGCGCACAGGGCTTCCATCAACTCCGGTGGAAGCCCTTATTTTTTAGGTTTGAAAATCATCACCTTCGAAAAGAGTTCAGCCTCTCCCTTGAAATAAAGGGCAAGTTTTTTTCGTACCGAATAGAGGGTCAGGAAAAAGGCGAAAACGAAAAAGCCAAGGGTAAGCGGATCCCACGCAACACCGAACAGACGCACGGCCAAAATGTAGAATAGGGGAAGCCCGAACATCGTGACAGCGGCGCAGAAGGCCACATTGCCGGAGAGGGTAAGGGTAAGCAGGAATAAACCCAGACAGAAGGGGGCAAGTACGGGATAAGCGCCGGTAATGGCGCCCGCCGCCGTTCCAAAACCTTTTCCCCCCTTGAAGCCGGCGAAGATGGGCATTATATGGCCAAAAACGGCCGCCAGGGTGGACGCGATGAAAAGCACCGAAGCGGGCAGGGGCTGCTCCTGGAATACCGCGATGCGGGTAAGGAAAGCCGCAGCCACGAATCCCTTCGCAATGTCGATCAGGGCTACGACGATCCCCACCTTCCAGCCCAGGACCCGAAAGGAATTGGTCGCCCCCGTGTTACCGCTACCCTGGGTGCGGATGTCCACACCGCGAACAAGCTTTCCGGCGATGATGCCGGTGGGGAACGAGCCGAGCACATAGGTCGCGGCGATTATCAACAGAAGATTCAGCATCAGCTTGCTCCTCGGTTTGTATACATAAGCTCCCAGCCTTCGTTATGGGCGACTCGGCGCAGCTTTTTATCAGGATTCACGGCGACGGGCTTGCCCACTGTCCGCAGTAGGGGCAGATCGTGGTTGCTGTCGCTGTAGAAGGCACAGTCACCAGGCTTTATGCCCCTTTCTTCCAGGTACGCCACTATCCTCGACCTCTTTCCTTCCCCAAAAGCCGGCTCACCTTCGACCCTTCCGGTGGATACTCCGTTTTCGAATTCCAGCTCACTGGCGACCAGTTCGGTAATGCCGAGATGACGTGCCAAAGGTGCCAGCAAGATACCGAAGGAGGAGGAAGCGATCATCACCTTGTCGCCCGCTTTTTGCATGGCGGCGATCCTGGCAGCCACAACCGGGTCGATACTGGGAAGGATACGTTCGGCGAATACCGCTTCGGCAAGCTTCTCCAAAGCCAAACGCTGGACGCCTTTCAGGAAGGGGTAGGCCCGTTCGACATGCCTACCCTTGGAACCGGAGAATCGGTAATGGAAAAAGAGCATGGGCGCATAGAAGCCCAGGGACAGTCCTACCAAACCGGTCCGGAGGCCCCTCACGAGGAATTCCCGGACCGTAGAACAACGGACTATGGTAAAGTCGACGTCGAAGATATGCAGCTTCAAGAGGGGTCCTTGCGCGGGGGCAGAAGGAAGAAGATGTTGGTCCGGCGCTTGTAGGCCTGGTAAGCCGGATTTTCGCCGTGCTTGCGCTCCGCGCTCTGTTCAAGGAGGGGAATGCCCGACACAAAAAGCAGCAATAGGGTTATGAAGATAGGTCCCAGGATGGCAAGCAGGAGCCAGCCTTGCAGGTTTGGCAGGACGAACAGGAAGATACCCCACCAGAGGAGGGTTTCGCCAAAGTAGTTGGGATGCCGGGAATACTTCCACAATCCCGATTCGATCCAGAGCTTGGCGTTTTCCGGCTTGTTGCGGAAAGCGTACTTCTGCGCGTCGCTTACGGCCTCGATGGCGAAACCCAACGCCCAGAGCAGGGCGCCAAAAATGGTGGCGGCGGTAACCGGAGCCACCGATGGCAGGCTGAGGATTACGGAAACAGGTAGCAGGATAAACCAGACGGCGAAGGCCTGAATGACCCAGAAGCCAAGAAATTTCAGAAAATCGCCCCGCTTGTCGTCAAAGCGGGCATCCTTGCCGATTTTCAGTATCCTGGTGAGCAGATAGGCACCCAAGCGTGCGGCCCACAGTACCACAAAGGCGGCAGCAAGGATCTGGGTGGGCGAAAAAGCCCGTTTGGCTACCAATAACCAGATCGTCAGGCTGGCAAACCCGAGGCTGTAGGAAAGGTCCGTTACCTAGTCCGTTTTGAAGGTCGAAGCGAAGGCAAAGAAAATTCCCTGGATGATGAAACTTACCACCAAGGTAGTTACGATATTGTACTGATCGAATGCGAAAAGCATTGCCGAACCTCCTTTTTTCTCGATACTATTCCTGTGTGTCGTTGTTTTTAAATATACGGAATAACCTTCGGAAAAAACTTCAATTCTGACCATGAATAGTATAAATTAAAGCATCATATAGTCAGCAAAGAGGAGCATTCGGGATATGCAACGCTACGAGCTCGATTCGCTTTCCCTATACAACGCCTTCGCCTCTGGCGGAAACGAGATAATACGCAAGCGGGGGGAGATCAACAAGATCAACGTTTTCCCTGTCGCTGACGGAGATACGGGTACCAATCTCGCCATGACCATGAGTTCCTTCATGGATAACAGCGTGCCCTTGCCCACAGCAGGAAAGACCATGCAATCCATGGCGGATGCCGCACTTACCGGCGCCCGGGGCAATTCTGGCATCATTTTTGCCCAGTTTTTTGCCGGACTCAGTGAGACGGTCCAGGATGCGACCACCATTTCGAGCGAAATCTTCGTCGAAGCCGCGAAAAACGCCGAAAAGCGTGCCCGCGAAGCGATTCTGGCTCCCGTAGAGGGAACCATCCTCACGGTAATGAAGGATTGGGTGCAACTACTCGAAGAAAACAAACACCTCAAGGACTTTGGTCTGATCTTTCAGAGCACCCTCAAGGGCACCAAGCAATCCCTGGACAATACGCCCAACCTGCTCCCCATACTCAAAAAAGAACACGTGGTGGACGCCGGAGCCGAGGGTTTTTTCCATTTTCTGGGGGGCGTCACCAAATACCTGGTTTCGAGCAGCAGGGAGTTGGAGCAGAAACCCTCGGAGGTCATGACAGAATTGACCAGCTCGGTCCACGGGGGAGAATATCCGGTATTCAGGTACTGTACCGAGGTGCTCATCCGCGGCAAGGACATCGACGTGGGCTCGATCAGGCAGCAACTTGCAAGCCTGGGCGATAGTGCGATAGCTGCGGGCGGATCAACCAAAGCACGCGTCCATGTCCATACGGACACTCCCACGCTGGTATTGAACAAGCTGGCATCCTTTGGCACGGTGCAGGAACAGAAGGTTGACGATATGCTCAGGGAGTACGAGGTCAGCCATACCCGCAAATACCCCATAGCCCTGGTCACCGACTCGGTGTGCGACCTGCCGGCGGGCCTTATCGACAAGTATCAGATCCATGTGGTTCCGATGAATATCGTGATAGGCTCAGCCCAGTTTCTGGATGGGCTCACCATTACAAATGAGAAGATCTACGAGCACATGGAAGGCAAGGGGACCTATCCATCCACCTCCCAACCCGGGCCGGCGGTCTTCAGGAAACTCTATTCCTGGCTGTCCACGTATTACGAATCGATCATCGTCATCCACGTTTCGGGCAAGCTGTCCGGAACCATGGGTGTCAGCAAGATCGAGGCGGATAAATTCGCCGGCAAGCGCATTTCTGTCATAGATTCCCGGCACGACTCGGGTTCCCAGGCCCTCATCGTACTGCGCGCCGCCGAACTGATAGCCCAAGGAAAGAGCCACGACGAGGTAGTCAGGGCTGTCGGGGAGTTCATCCCCAAGGCGCGCATCTACGTCAGCGTCCCCACCCTCAAGTACATGGTAAAAGGCGGCAGGGTCAGCCCCCTCAAAGGAGCCCTGGCGGGTCTGCTCAACCTCAAACCCATCGTCTCGCTGGACGCCGAGGGCGGATCCCTCTTGTATGGCAAGGCCTTCTCCACCAAGAAGAACCTGGAAAAAATCGTGGGCTTGGTGAAGGATTTTATCGGTGCCGACAAACTGCTCTGCTATGCGCTTGTCCACGCCGCAGCCTTGGACAAGGACAGGGACTTTGCCGTGACCCTGGAAGCCGCGACCGGACAAAAGCCTCTTTTCATCCAGGAAATATCGCCCATCATCGCCCTCCACGCGGGCAAGGGCACCCTGGCTGTCGTATTGATGAAGGAATAGGAAAGAGCAGGAAAGGGTGGAG
>CAXNJE010000205.1:0-5279 GCA_964202565.1 Breznakiellaceae bacterium
GTGAGTATAGACCCGGAACTCCTGGAACTGGCCAGGGGGTTGAAATTGAAACTCTCCCCCTTGCTCGAGGCGGCCATCCGCCAAAAGGCAAGGGAGCTGGCTGCAAACAACTGGCTGGCAGAGAACAGGGGCGCCATAGAGTCCTACAACGAAGAAGTGGCGGAGCACGGCGTATTTTCCGACGGCTTGCGGGGATTCTGATGGCCCAGTTCGATATTTTTAAAAACAAGGACCCGCGCACCAAGGAGCGAACACCGTATCTCATGGATGTCCAGGCAGCTTTGTTGTCAGCACTTGCAACCAGGGTGGTGGTTCCGTTGCGTGCCGCCGCCGGTGCCAAAGGACCGGCTATTACCCGTCTGCACCCTACCATCCGCATCGGAAACCTGGATTACATCGCGGTGGTATCCGAGATGGCGGCAATTCCCACGGGCGCCCTCGGTTCCTTCGTGGCGTCCGCCCAGCAGGATAGGCAACTCATTGTTGCCGCGACGGACCTACTGCTTACAGGTTTCTGACCAGAAATGGGTACGCCATAGGGCAAATATGCAGAAAATTTGCATTCTGCCCTGAAATAGCTTAAATTTTGTGTACTGGAGGACACGAGAATGGCCGTTGATACACTTGAATCACTGGGCGGTGCGGTTGGTCTCACCATTCCGCCACCGCCGCAGGAAGAATTGCCAGCCGCCGCCGAGCCTGCAGATGCGGGACCGGCCCCCATTACGACAGCACCCCTACCCGCTTATCAGGGAACGGTGATAGACGAATCGGCTTAGCCCGGTTTTCTCACACCTTGTCACACCTGCATGTAATTACAGTATATGTTCCAGAAAGCGTTTGGTACGTTCTTCCTTGGGTGAAGTAAAGAAGGTTTCCGGCGGCGCCGATTCCACCACCTGTCCCTGATCCATAAAAATCACTCTGTTGGCCGCAGCCCGGGCAAAGCCCATCTCGTGGGAGACGACCAGCATGGTCATGCCCTCGCGGGCAAGGTCGGTCATGACGTCCAGCACTTCCTTGATCATTTCAGGGTCCAGGGCGCTCGTGGGTTCGTCGAAGAGCATCACCTTGGGGTTCATGGCAAGCGCCCGGGCAATAGCCACCCGTTGCTGCTGGCCACCGGACAGTTGGTCGGGGTAGGCGTATTCCTTCTCGGACAGACCAACCTTCAACAACAGGCGACGGCCCAATTCGGTCGCCTTGTCCTTGGACATCTTCAGCACGCTGATGGGCGAAAGGGTTATGTTCTGGATCACCGACAGGTGCGGAAAAAGGTTGAAGCTCTGGAAAACCATGCCCACCTCTTCGCGGATGCGCCTGATGTCGGCCTTGTCCTCGGTGACGCTTTCCCCGTCGATCTGGATGGATCCTCCGTCCAGCCGTTCCAGTCGGTTGACGGCCCGCAGCAGGGTGCTTTTGCCCGACCCCGAGGGACCGATGACCAGCACGACCTCGCCTTTCGCCACTTCCAGATCCACGCCGCGCAGGGCTTCCAGTTTTCCGAAAACCTTGCGGGCACCACGAATGCTAATGAACGGTTCCACGATGCCTCAACTTGTCTTCCATGAGCGCCACGAGGCGCGAGAAGAATAGAGTCATCACGAGGTAGATCAACGCGATGACCGTGTAGCTTTCGAAATACCTGAACGAGGTGGACGCGTATTCGCGCCCGCGCCTGAGCAGATCCGACACCGCGAGTATGGATACGAGGGACGAATCCTTGAGCAGGGCGATGAACTCGTTTCCGATAGGCGGCAGAATGACCTTGACAGTCTGGGGCAGGATAACCAGGCGCATGGCCTGGGTCCGGCTCAGTCCGAGAGCGAGGGCGGCTTCCATCTGGCCCTTGGGTATGGCCTGGATGCCAGCGCGGAATATTTCCGCCATATACGCCCCGTAACAGACGGACATGGCCAGTACGGCTGCGGTAGGTCCCTGCAACTTCAGAATCGGTCCAAGGGCGTAATAGATATAAAAAAGCTGTACCAGCAAGGGGATACCGCGTACGACTTCGACGTAGACCGTCGCGATCCTGTTGACCAGGCGGTTATGCGAGATCCGACCCAAACCGGCGAACAGACCGATTATCAATGAGAAAAAGATGGAAATGACGGTGACACCGAAAGTGGCGATCAATCCGTCGGGCACAAAGGCCATTATTTTGAGGTAGGGGTCCGGACTCATGACCGGAAGGATCACGAGCAGGGCGACAGCGCCGAAGAAGGATATGTTCCAGGCCGAAAGGGCACCCCGCTCGCTCCGTTGGGGGATCAGGGTGCCGTCGGTAACGTTTATTTGTGTGGAAACGGGAATTATGACTTCCCGTTCCCCACGCGTTCCCGCGTCGTTCATGCTAACGAAGCCACTTCCCGGCAATTTCTTCGAGTTTGCCCGAAGCCTTTACCTTGGCAAGACCGTCGTTGATGAGCTTGAGGGTAGCCGCATCGCCTTTCTTGACCGCGACGCCGAGCCATTCGTCGGTGAAGGGGATTCCCACGATCATGAGCTTGTCCTTGAACTTGGGGTTCTGCATCGCGAAGTCAGCGGCTATGGGGCTGTCGGCTACTACACCGGCGATATTCCCGTTGGCCAGGTCCTCGAAAGCCAGTCCCACTTCATCGTAGGTGGCGAGGTTGACGCCGGCAACCTTTCCGATTTCGATGGCGCCGGTGGTGCCGATCTGGGCTCCCACTTTCTTTCCGCCCATGTCCGAAAGCTTGGTGACACCTGAAAGGGTCTTCGCGACCACGAGCACCTGGCCCGCGTTCACGTAGGGTTCGGAAAAGTCCATCGTGACCTTGCGCTCGTCGGTGATGGTTACGGAAGAACACACGGCGTTGTACGCGCCGGCAGCCAGACCGGCGAAAATGCCGTCCCAGGCGGTGTTCTTGATTTCAAGGTCGAAACCGGCTGCTTCAGCAACGGCCTTCATCAGGTCCGGCCCGAAACCCACGACATTCTTGTTCTCGTCGACGAATTCCATGGGGGGCCAGGTGGCGTCCGCTGCGACAACGATTTTTGGCTTGGCGCCGGCTTTGGGTGCGTCGGCTTTTCCACCCGCCCATGCGACGGTGGCGATGGAAACGAGGGCTACAAGCGCCGCGATTCGGCGAAGTGATGAAGAAAAGGTCATGATGCCTCCTTAAGATGCATGCATACTATTCGTATATGCATATCGTGTCAATTAAACCGTATATTTATGCAGGCAGTCCAGCTACGACCTGATGGAAAGCAGCAACCACTTTCGCCGACCGCTCCCTGTCTATCCAGTAGTGGGTAACAAAGCGGAAAACACCGTCCGAGGGCGGATTGATCAGAATTCCCCGTTCGGCGAGACCAGACACGATGAGGGGGCCCAATTCGGGTTTTTTCGCTACCCCTTCCATCCTGAAAAACACCATGTTGATCTCGACGGTGGAGGCATCCAGGGTAAGTCCCGGGATTTTGGCCAATTCCTTCGCCATAAAGGTGGCATTGGCGTGGTCCTCGCCAAGCCGTAAAGTCATTTCGCGTAGGGCCAACAAACCGGCGGCTGCCAAAATACCCGCTTGCCGCATACCCCCGCCCATGATCTTGCGCTTACGTCTGGCTGTCTCGATGAAGCTTTTTGGCCCCGCCAGCATGGAACCCACCGGCGCGCACAGGCCCTTGGAAAGGCAGAACATGACGGAATCCGCGCGGGCTGCCACCTGTGCCGCCGGAACACCCAAAGCGATAGCCGCGTTGAACAGGCGGGCTCCGTCAAGGTGCACGGGAAGGCTATTTTTTTGCGCCACCAAGCGCAGGGCATCCATGGAGGCAAGCGGGACGACGCGCCCCGAGGAATGGGCATTCTCAATGCAGATAAGGGATGTCACCGGGTGGTGGATGTCGTTTGTCCGGATCCTCGCCTGCACGGCGGCGGGGTCCAGCAAGCCGGAGGGAGCGGGAATCGTGCGGGTTTGGACCCCTGCAATCGCAGCGGCGCCGCCGGCTTCATGCTGGATGATGTGGCAATCCTCGCCCAGGATGATTTCCGATCCGTGGGGACACCAGGTAAAAAGCGCCAACTGGTTGCCGAAGGTTCCCGAAGGAACGAAAAGCGCCGCCTCTTTCCCGACAAGCCTGGCAGACTCCGTCTCCAGCTCGTTCACCGTGGGGTCGTCTCCGTAGACATCGTCGCCTACAGGCGCATCTGCCATGGCCCGACGCATTTCCGGCGTTGGCCAGGTTACCGTATCCGAACGCAGATCAATGGTATTCATGCGGAAGATTGTACCCGGCAATCGCAGGCCGGACAAGCGCTTGCGCGTCCGGGGGAAAAACCCCATAGTTCTCCGTACACAGACATTGCAAGGAGCTTGAAATGATAATCCATCGGAACGAAATGAAGGTCGAGGTGAAGGAAAAAATGCGTGGCGGGCTGGGCAATACTACCCTCGTCCACCTGGTTGACGGCGCAACCATGAAGAATGCCCGCCTGCTATCTGAAGTGACCATTCCCCCAGGCGCTTCCATTGGTGAGCACACCCACGACAAGGAGACGGAGTACTACATCATCCTGGAAGGCAGCGGAGTGGTTGCGGATGATGGCACCGACAAACCTGTCGTAGCGGGCGATGTGGTGGAGACCGGCAACGGTGCAGGACACAGCATCACCAACAACGGTTCAAAGCCGCTCAGGCTCATCGCCGTCATCATAACATACTGACCATCAGCCCCTGTAACTCAGCAACAACAGACCCTATCGACGCCTATTTGTGCGACACCAGGCAACTATGCGCGATGGGGAGGGCCAAGGTGGGCAATTTTTTTCGCTTCTTGTCCCTCAGAAGTACGGCGCCGACGATTGATGACAAAAGGCATACAATTACTATACCCACAAAAGTGAAACGTCCATCCTGAAAGGGGACGCCCACGTTCATGCCGAAAAAACTGGCTATCAGGGTGGGAATCATCAACATGATGGAAAAAATAGTCAGGCGCTTCATCACTATGTTCAGGTTGTTCGAAATGACGCTGGCGAAGGCGTCCATCATGCCGGTCAGGATCGACGAGTAGATGTTGGCCATTTCTATGGCTTGCTTGTTCTCGGTCAGGACATCCTCCAGCAATTCGCCCTCGTCTTCCTTGAAGCGGATCAGCGGTGACTTCTGGAGTTTTTCCAGGAGCAACTCGTTCGTCTTGAGGCTGGTGGTAAAATAGACGAGTGACTTCTGTATGGACAGGAGCTGGATCAGTTCGTTGTTCTTGACGGATTTCTGGAGCTCCCGCTCGATGATGGTGGTTTTCTTGTT
>CAXNJE010000206.1:0-5241 GCA_964202565.1 Breznakiellaceae bacterium
AAAACCCTTCCTTATCGACAGATTCGCTTTCTGTGCTTGACACTATGTAAGATTTTTGTCGATCCTTCCTCTTTATGGCAAGCTTTAAGGCAAGCAATCGAGTGGTTCGCGCCATCGCGGCAAGCGCGGTACTCATCGTACTGGCAACGGTGTCCGGCAAGCTTACCCTCGGCTTGGAACGGGATTTCCTCCCCGATTTCGCACTCGGCGAAGCATCGTCCTATCGGATCATGGCCGAAGAAGTCAAGAAATTTTTCAGGAACGGCGCCGCGCTTGTCGCTTTCGTGCCTGCAACGGGCTTGGATCCGGAAGCCTGGATCCTGGCCGCAGATGAAATTGCCGGGGCGATCCGTACCGGGACCGGCTTCGTGGTCACTGGACCGGCAGACTACCCCGTAGCCTCAACGGGAGAGGAGCTGGAATGGACATCCTTCAAGGATCTTCAGTCCGGGGACGCCGCGCAGCTATTGTCCAAGTTACGTAGAGGTGACTCCCTTTTTTCCCGCCTATTCGCGCTCAAGGATCCGGATGACCTGGCATTCTATATATCGATCAAGGACGAAGACATACCGACCGCAGCCGACGCTGTACAAAGTGCGATCCCCGAAGCCTACCGGGAGTCGGCCGTCGTCTGGGGCGAACCGTACTTTCGCAGGATCTTTTCCGACCGGACCGACCGCGATCTCACCATCCTGCTCGCCGTCGCCGCCACAGCAATCCTGCTCGCGTTCTTCGCGGTCGCCCGGGATCTCCCGCTGGCGCTACTCCTCTGGATTTCCTCACTCGTCCCGGCCATCATCGCCTTGGCCGCTTTTCCCCTGCTCGGCTGGGACTTCCGGACCGAGTCCATACTCGTGCCCGTGGAAGTCCTGGCACTCTCCACTTCCTACGCGATCCAGGTATTCAGGCATGCGGGTCTGAGCGGATCGGAGCGAAGCTCGGGCGGCATTACCAGGATAGTCCTCCTTTGCGGCCTTACTACCCTCGCGGGCTTCGCTACCCTTCTGGTGTCCGACCTGACCGGAATCCGCCGCATCGGCTTCGTCATCGTCCTTGGAATAGCGGCTGCTATGGCGGTCGCGCTACTCTGGCTGACGGCCGTTCTGGATACAGTCAAACCGCATCGCCCCTTTAGGACCAAGCCTTCACTCCTGCTCGGACATACCGCTGGGCGATCCCTTCCCGCTGCCGTTGCGGTGGCCCTCATCGTCCTGCTTTCGACCGGAATCTTCCGCCTTGCGGGGAGGTCGGACCCCCTGGACCTGCTCCGCCGGGATGATCCCTACACGAAAGAACGGGAAGCCGGAATAGCGCGTTTCGGCGGCATGGACAGTCTGACCATACTGGTGGACACCGGAACCGAGTACGGATTGACAGAAACCGATGCCTTTGAAAATATCCGCGCGCTTTCGCATGAAATCGAGGAATTACCGGGAGTCTCCGCGGCCCTCTCGTATGCCGATTTTGTGGAAGAAGGCTTCGCAGCCCTCGCCCCGGATCACGGCGTTCCCGATGATCCGGCGGAGATCGGCGAAACGCTCGAACTCCTTGCGTCGCGTTCCGAGGGCTTCGATATCGGATCCCTCGTCGATCCAGCTTACCGGAGGGCAAGAATCCTCGTACGCTACGATGGATCCCAAGGCTTTGCCAGGTTGAGGGCCGAGATCGCCGAACGTTGTCGGGATATAGCCGGTGAAAAGCGTACGGCAATCGTTGGTTACCAGGAGGAAGCCTTCCTCATCGACGAGGCGATCCGCGACGGGCTCGGCCGTGGCAGCCTGCTCTTCATTCCCTTTCTTTTCGTCCTGTTGACGGTGGTCTTCAAATCCTTTCGATGGGGCGCAGTATGCATGCTGCCCTCGGTCGCGGCCATACTCGCCTACCTCGGTGCGGCAGGATGGCTCGGCATCCCGTTGGATGCGGTTACCGCCACGGGCATCGCCGCAGTGATGGGAGTCGGAGTGGACGACGCGATCCATCTTCTTTCGACCGCACGTTCACTGGCAGCCTCAGGAGAGGCAGGGGAGGACCCGTTCGCGCGCGCCGCAGCCCTCGCCGGGTCTTCCATCGTCCAGACAACCCTCACCATTTTCGTCGGCCTTGCCGCTCTTTTCTTTTCCGCCTACGCTTCGGTCGCTTCGGCCGGGCTGTTATCCATCATCGCCCTGGGAATAGGCACCCTGACGACAGTCTCCGTGGTACCTTGGCTCGGCCGGCGATTGTCGGGAAACATCAGGGCCCCCCATCAGCCCTGAGGCTTTGGCTGCGGATGCCTATACGCCTCATTCATGACGGGACAACAAGCTCATGGATTCGTTTCGGCGAAGGGATTCACGACGCGGATACCGAAGTAGTCCTGTTGCGCGTTGAGATCCTCGGATACAACACGGGTACATTCAGCGAAGAAAGCCGAGGCGATGATGAGGGAGTCCCACCAGGCCAAGCCGTAACGAAGCTGAACTTCCCTGGCTTTTCGAATCGTACGCAGGTCCATGGGTAGCGGGTCCCAAGCTTCATACAGCTCCAGATCGCGCCATGCATCGGTCTCGTCCAAACCTGGCTTGAGCTTTTTGGTAACGGTCACAAAGTATTCATTGCAGACCTGTACGCTTAGGCGTCCAGACCTGTTTCGCCACAAACCTCCCAGCAGGTCATACGCGATCTTCTGCTTTTCGGGGAAAGAAGCATCCCGCGCATAAACCAGTATGTTTGTATCGACAAAGGTCCTAACGATCATACAGGCTGTCCCGGTCGGGATATGCAGCCCCGTCACTCAGCTTTTTGGGTTCGGCCGCAAAAAAGCATTCCATTGCGGACTCGTATCGGCATTCCTTTTCCCTGATATCGCGCAAGCTGTCGCTCAACATCGCGGAGACACTACTATCGTGCTCGGCGGCCCAGACACGGGCCCATTGCGCAAGATCATCAGGTATCGAAACAGTCACATTTCTCATAATATCTCCACGGAATAAGTGTAACACGGTATCAGTGAGAAAACAAGAACGATTTCATGATTTCCTGGAAGCGCAGTACAGTCATGGGGCTGGATGTATGTGGATCGTCTTCATGGTTCAGACTCCTTTTTATGCCCCGTCCCATGGGCGGTGCCGTAATCGCCAGTTTCCTGTTGTCCTATGGCCTTCAGGTGCTGATCATCAACAATGTCCTGTACCTTCTGACCCATGCATTGTTTTCCGGCCTTGTGGCTGTACTTTGAAAATAGGTTAAGTACCTTTCCGGGGAAGGGAACCTTTGCACGGCTGGCAAAAAGCCAAAGGTTCCCTTCCCCGGACCCCATCCTTCCAAAACACCAGAAAAAAGGAATTCGATGCCGATATCTCGCCTGCGTTCCTGCTAAATCGGATGGAGCTCTTTTTCGGGAAGCGCATCATTCCGGGAAAGACGCTGATTGTCTTCGCCGAGGTTCAGGTCTGCGCGCGCGCGCTGACTTCCCTGAAATACTTTTGCGAGGACGCACCGGAATATCATGTGATCGCAGCCGGCAGCCTTCTTGGCGTAAGTCTGAACCGTGGGCGCTACTCATTTCCTGTCGGGAAAGTGGAACTGCTGACCTTAATCGCCCTGGGGATCGGTACCTTGACGACAGTCTCCGTGGTGCCCTTACTCGGCCGGCGTTTGTCGGGAAACATCATCTGCTAAATTACCTATAAGAAATGAGTATTTTTTGAGCATTGCAACTGATATCGAAAACGACAAAATAATACTCCAGTGAGGAAAGCCATTCCGGTTTCCAAAAAAACACAAGGAGCTTTTGTGAAAAATCTTTTTCGCCTTTCCCTGCTCGTAGCTGCCGTTGCAATGACCCTAAACTTCCTCTCTTGCGATAATCCTGCCGCCACGGATGACCCGACGACACCGACTGTCTCCGGTACGATTACGTTGCCCGCCTCGGTTACCGACAAACCGTTTCTTGTAATCGTGGACGCCGATGAAGATGGCAGCAACGGGTACGCAGATGACTACCGCAGGCGCATTCGATGACGCAAGCAATGCAAGCGCTTCGACACCCGTACGCGCCCAGTCAACCCGGTAGAACTCCCCGAGGCTGTCCGCCGTCAGCACGCCCAGCTCTTCATGATCCTCCACCAGAAGCACCCGGGGCTTCTTCAGGGAGCCGCGGGTCTCTTCCGCATCATCACTCGTGTCTCCAAGACGCCCCAAGGCCTCGGTCGGCGGCAGATACCCTTCCGCACCGCCAAACGAGATTGGATGAGCGGAAGGCGATATCGGCGTTTCGTCGCATAATGGCAGAAGGAGGGAAAAAACGCTTCCCTGCCCGTATACACTCTCCGCGCTCAGGTCTCCACCCATGGCCAATGCCTCTTCCCTCGAAAGGGAAAGACCGATGCCGTTACCCCGGTAGTCCGCAGGTTCGGCGGTGTATATGGTACGATAGCGGACGAAAAGACCATCCATATCCTCCGGCCGTATGCCGCAACCCGTATCTTCTCGGGAACCCGGCACTCAAGATTGTCGATGCCACGCTTGTGCGCCAATGGAATAATCTCCGCAAAAAGCCGTTTCCCATATTCGGGAATTCGCACCGGAACCAGATCCAGGGAGCATTTGTTTTCCGCCCGGGAAAATTCAAGGAAGTTTTCGACAAGCCTGAGCATTCGCACCCCATTGGTATGCATGAGTTCGAAAACCCGATGGTCGCTGGGGATTGCCTCCCCGTAACGCTGATCCCGGATCAATCCCAGTGGCGCCAGAATCAGAGAAAGATGCGTCCTCAGCTCGTGGGGCAAAACCGGAATTGAAAGGCACAGGGTGGCGGCAAGCATGAGGACCGCTTGCGGTTCGCGCCGGCAAACCGACCGGATGATCACCGCAAGGACATACAGGATGGTGGCTCCCATGCAGAGGTGGATACCCGGCAGGAGTGCGGTAAACTGTCGCATGGGCAGGACGAGATTGAGAAGGAGACCCGGTTCGGGGAAACATTTCTTTTATGTAGAAAAGAAATGCAATGCAGATGAACCAGATGCTACCCAGTTGCAGCTTCAGAAACAGCGGGAGGGAGGTTCCGGCCGCATACAGCCAGTATGCTTCGTTCGTAGAGAGTTGCCGTACCAGGACACCGGCGGAAACGAGCGCGAAATACAGCAGCGCCCGGTCCTTCCGCTGTATGTAATACAGTATCAGATGGTAAAAAGCCGCGATCAGCAAGAGTCCCGCCAAAAAGGTCTCTCCCGTCACCGCTAAAAGCTTCGCGTCATG
>CAXNJE010000207.1:0-5236 GCA_964202565.1 Breznakiellaceae bacterium
GTCCGTCCGCTCCAGGTGAATGCCTTCAATGTAGACAACCAGAGCACCGACAAACTGGTGCAGAATGTCCTGCGGATGGGCGGGCGATAGCCCGGGTTTCTCACACCGTTTCGCACCTGAATGTAAAATGTCTTCTACATCCGTTTGCCTTCGATTTCCCTTTCCAGGGCACGCAGGATGGAGTCCACGAACAAGGCGAGCAGCGCGACCGGGAGCGAACCTTTCAGGATGAGGATGGAATCAAAGGAACGTATTCCGGAGACGATGGGAGCGCCCAGTCCACCGGCTCCCACCGCTGCTCCGATGGTGGCTGCGGCGATGTTCACCACCAGGGAGACGCGAAGGCCCTGGATTACCAGGGGTAGCGCGTAGGGAAGCCTGATGCGGAGGAGGGTCTGCGTATCGGTCATGCCGCAACCCGCAGCGGCGTCGGCCAGGTAGGCTGGTGTGGATTCCAGCCCGGTAAGGGTGTTGCGGAACACGGGGAGCAGGCCGTAGAGGAAGAGGGCTGCGGCAACAGGCGGAAAACCGTACCCAAGGCTTGGTACCAGGAGGGCGATAAGTGCGACGGTGGGGGCTGTCTCGCCTACTGCCGCAATTTTCAGGAAGATTTCCCTTACCTGGGGGGACCGCGACCGGGCCGAGGCCAGGGCAAGCGCAAAAGCCGCAACAAAGGCGGGACCAGTGGTGGCTGCCACCAGAATCACGTGCTGGAGCGCCAGGACTGCCAGACTTTCGCGGTCCGTGAAAATCTGTTTCCGCCGCAGGATAGGCTCGAGCAGGGCTTCGATCAGGTCGAAACGGAGTACGCAAAGCAGGAAGCCTGCCGCAAGAAACAGCGCGGGCAGGCTGCGGCGGAGGATTTTCAAACGGGCTTCCTCCCGAGGACTATCGTTTCCAGGTCCAGCCGCCCCTGGGAGCCACCTGCCCCGGCAACAGCGATTGCCGTGGAACCTGTCGCCAGCATCAGGGCCAGCGCGTCGCGCAGGGTCGCGTCGGCGCTTAAAGGCGCCGCGTGCAACTCTGCTGAACCTGCGGTTGTTGCCGTCGCAGTCGGATCGGCAGGGACCAGGTTTGCGGCGCGCTTTGCCCCATCCGGGCTGAAGTCAGCCAGGAAGGCGACGGTCTCGCGGCCGAGAAGTTCAAGCTCGAAACGGGTGCCCAGGAATTCCTGCACGAAGGTGCCGTTAAAATTCCGGGCCAGCTGGGCGGGGGTGCCCATACCTGCCAGGCGGCCTCCCTTCATGACCAGGACCGTATCGGCGAGACGTACCGCCTCACCCACATCGTGGGTCACAAAGATGACGGTCTTGCGAAGCTCCTTCTGGATACGGGCGAACTCGTCCTGCAGGTTTTCCCTGGTCAGGGCGTCCAGCGCCCCGAAAGGTTCATCCATCAGCAGAACCTTGGGATCCGCTGCCAGGGCGCGGGCTACGCCGACCCGCTGGGCTTCTCCCCCCGATAGTTGGTGGGGACGCCTTTCCGCAAAATTCCGGGGCAGCCGTACAAGGTCCAGCAATTCGCGTACGCGGGCGCGGATGCGATCCTTATTCCAGCCGAGCAGGCTCGGAACAACAGAGATGTTTCCGGCGACGCTCATGTGCGGGAAAAGACCGACGTTCTGAATGACGTAACCTGTCCGCCTCCGGAGGGCGACAGGGTCGATGGAATTGGCTGGCTCGCCATCGATAAGGACCTCTCCCGAATCCGGTTCGATCATCCGGTTGAGCAGGCGCAACAAGGTGGATTTCCCGCTTCCCGAGGGGCCAAGAATCACCGTAAGTTCGCCTTCGGCAAAACGGGCCGAAATCCCGTCGAGAGCCTTGAATAATCCTTTTCCACCTGTGGAGGCATAGGTCTTGACGACAGAGCGCAACTCCATCATGCGCGGACTCCTTGCAGGCCTGCCCGATGCAACGCGCTGCGCTCAAGAGCAGCCATCAAACGGTCCGAGGCGAAGACCGCGGCTACGACCGGAAGGCTTCCCAAAAGGATAAGGTCCGGCGCCGCCTGGGCCAGACCCAGAAAAATGAGGCTTCCCAGGCCACCGCCGCCGATCAGGCCCGCCAGGACGGCATTGCCCAGATTCTGGGTGAGGGCCGTCCGGAAACCCGCGATGATCGCCGGTAGGGCCAAGGGCAATTCCACCCGGAAGAAACCCTCCACCCTGGTCATTCCCATTCCAAGGGCGGCGTCAAGGGCTGCCGGCTCGATGGTACGGAAACCTGCCTGGGCATTGGCAGCTATGGGAAGGAGAGCGTACAGGAAAAGCACGATGAAGGCGGGCGCCCAACCTACCCCGCGCACGCCAATGGCGGCCAAGGCGGGAACTGAGGAGCCAAGAAGGGAAAGTGGCACGATCAGGAGTCCAAGCAGCGAGAGGGTCGGCACGGCCTGGGCTGTGTTGGCCAGGAAGAATACCGGTCGCTCCCAGAATCGCGATTTGGCCGAAGCATAGCCCAGCGGCAAGGCGATAAGAAGGGCTGCAGTAGTGGTACCGGCCGCGTACACCCCGTGCCGTACTGCCTCTGCAAGGAAGGTAGCACGCCGGTTCGAGAATTCCCTGACTATGGACAGTCCATCCAGGGCGCCCGTTGCAGAGAGCACGACGGCAGCTCCCAGGGCTGCCAAAAAAGCAAGCTCCAGGGCCCGTGCCGATCCCGATCGGAAAACAAGCGCGTAGGAAGCCAGCGCACCATACAGGGCTAGGAGCAACACCAGAAATCCAAGCCCGAAGGACACCCGGGCTTGGGGAGGCTGGGTAGCCAGGATGATGCGGGCACCTGAGGCCAGGGCCATGAATGAGAGTGGAAGAACCGCGCACAAGGCTGCGAATCCGCCTACACGGGGGAACTTCCAACGGCGAAGCAAAAAACCCGCAAGAGCCGCCACGAGGGAACCGGCTATCGTGACGGCCGCGCGGGGGGAAACCAAAAACAAGACAGCACCCACACCCGTCGCGGTCCTGTTCGCCCTGATCCCGAAAAAGGGAAGTAGGGTTACGGACAAGATCACTATAGCGATGGAGGAGCCAAAGAGTGCGGCAGGAACGGTCCGATCGGGCTTCATTTGCCTATAAAGCCCTTTCCCTCCAGGTATTCCCGGGCAACCGTACCCGCGTCCTCCCCAAGGTAGGCGACCCGCGCATTCAGGCCTTGCAGAATCTCCAGTGATAGCGAATCAAAGACGGGCTTGAAGATTTCAGGAATCTTGGGGAATTCCTTGAGCTTGGCACCTGAGAGTACCGGAGCGGGAAGATAGACGGGAGGGACGTGCTTGGGATCGTCCAAAACCAATAGTTTCATCTGATCGATCGCACCATCGGTTCCGTACACTAGGGAAACATTCACTCCGTTGATCCCTTCCGAGAGAGCCTTAAGCATTTCTGCCGTATTGCCGGCGGACAGGAGAATGAGCTGATCCTTCCTGAGCTTGAAGCCGTAGGCTTCCTCAAGCCCGATGAGACCCAGCGGATTGTCCGCGAAGGACTGGGAAGAGATAAGCCTGACCTGCCCACCGTCTTTAACATATTCCGCGAAGGAAGGCATATCCTTGACACCCGTCGAGGCGGCAAAAGCCCGGCTGACGGCCAGGGATTCGGTGTTGTTCGCATTTGCTGGCGTGAGCCAGTGAAGGTCGTTCTTTTCGGCATCCAGCTTTTTGGTCATCTCATAACCCCTGACCGGGTCGGACCAGACTGCAGGATCGCCACCCTCATGGTAATATTGGCCCGAACCGGTATAGTCCAGTACCAGGTGTACCTCTCCGGCTTCCAGGGCCTTTCGCAGCACGTCTGGAGTGCCGAATTCGGTGCGGTCCTCCACGGGGATTTTCCTGTCCTGCAACAACAAGACCATCATCTTCCCGAGGATTGCCCCTTCGGAATCTATCATGGAGGCGACGACCACCGGCTTCGCCTCGGTTTTTTTGGCGCAGGATCCCAAGACGGTGGCTACCGCGAGGACCGCAGCCAGGGCGACAAGTACAATCGATATACGTTTCATACAGCCTTCCTTACAATCTTGATAAGGTTAAGCTACCGAAATCCCGAGCCAAAGTAAAATAAAGCTTAGTGGTGGATTCCCGAACGTGCATGCTCCACACTAACCACGACCGAGAACCCGCCCAGCGGGTTCTCGAACGCATCCGCTCCGCGGATGCGCGTTGACAGGTTCTCCCTTTCAACCCTATCCTTCCCCCGATGATCGGCGCAACCCTCGTCCGCAAGCATATGGCCGCGTTTCTCCTGCTCGTGGCCGTTCCGGTCATCTGCGTCATATCGGTGATAGCCTTCATGTTCCGGCAGGAAGCGGTACGCATTGCGCGGGAACAGACGACCGACGCGGTTATCCGCGCCGCCCAAGGCTTGGACGCGGAGGCCCTGAGTTTCGCCCTTTTTACCTCCGCCCTGGTAAATGATGGGGTCTTGCAGAAGCGGGCGCGGGCCTACACCTCAGCGCCCGATGCGGAAGCCCGTTACGCCGCGTCCCGGGATATGGAGACGAGCATTGCCTGGTTCTTCCGGATAACTAGCCGCATCGGCACGGTGATTCTTTTCTTCCCCCAGGGGGAGCATTTCGTCTATACGAATTACCAGATGAGCGGGATAGACCTTGAAAGCGCCCGCGCCCTCTGCGCCGACCCGCAGCGACCCGACGGCGAGGTCTGGTGCATCGACGACCTGGAGGTGTTGCCCTCGGTCCTGGAAAAACCTCCCGTGCTTTCCATGGCGGTGCGTCCCCGGCCGGTCGATGCTGAAAATTCCGGGATCGAATCGGTACTTGTCTCCTTCCGCATCCCCGCCCTGGATGCGATTGCCGCCGACGCAGCCCTGGGGCAAGAAGGTCCGGAGAACGGCGCCACCCTCGTGGTGAACCGCAAGGGGAACGTGATGCTTTCTGACCGAAACCAGCTGAGGGACAGAAGCTTCAAGGAAGTGTCCACTGAACTCGAAAAACGCTTCCTGGTTATCGGATCCACGGTGGAGAGCATCGGTTGGACCTTTGCGGAAGCCATCCCCCTTCGTAGTTTCACGCGGAACGTGGATCTCATGATGCGCTGGGTGTTCGCAGCCTTCGCGCTGGTCGGCATCCTGTTCGTGCTATACACCCGTTCCTTTTTCGGAGACATAGTAAATCCCCTGCGAGCCGTCATCTCGCGCATGGGCAGGGTGTCCGATGGAGATTTCTCGGTGCGCGCGGAGGAGACGGGTCCGTTGGAATTCCGGCGGCTGGGC
>CAXNJE010000208.1:0-5231 GCA_964202565.1 Breznakiellaceae bacterium
TCCTCGAAGGATACACGCATCAGCTTTAGTGCGGTGCGCAGGATTGCACAGGATTCCTGGCGTTCGACGCTGAGGACAGGATCGGCCCTCATCTGTATTCCTCCACGAGTTTGAGGGCTGCCTCGAACTCCTGGGCCGAGTCCATATTCACCGTCAGGTACAGGCCATCGGCCCCGAGGGCATCAAACAAGGGTCGCAATTCCTCGGGCTTGACACCGGCTAGCCAGAGGGCTTTCCCGGCGGCGCGGATTTTTTTGTACATGGGGAACCAATGGGCGTTGCCACCGGTGGGGACCTTGGGATCGGGGGTCCACTCGACGGCATCCAAGTCTTTAACGCTCAGTATATGGTCCAAATGGCAGATGCATTGATGGCCGTCCAGGTGATACAGGGAATTGTCAAGGAACGCGCATTCCCGCTCCAGGCCTGGCAGGACGAAGTCCCCGAACATGTCGGGTGAGAAATTCGCCGAAACGTCGCATTGCAACAGGCCGGTCCTGCCCTTCCCCCACAGCATGAAATAGCCAAAGGTCATGCTGCCGTCCCCGGCGCGTACCAGGCGGTACATCCGCTCCCAGGCGGTCTCCCAGACTGTATGAATCTCCGCGAGTTTTTCCTTCACCCAGTCAGGGCGGTCGATGAGATCCAGGAGCAGTTCCCCGGCGCCGCGCAGTTCGGCCAGGACGTCCATGTTGGAAATAATGGCGGGCATGCCCACCAGATAATCGCCCCTGCTGCCCGCGACGGCTTCCCGGACGACGCTCTCCAGCCGGGTCACCTCCGGATGGCTGGGGTCAAAGACGAGGGGCGGCGACAGGTCCGGGTCGCCCATACAGGCCTTGTACCAGACGTTGTCCTGGCCGTATTCGGGCATGGCCCCCAGATACGCCGCGAGGGAAACGGTTCCAATGTCGGGCCAGGCAACGGGCAACATGTCCGCTGGCCACACGCGGCGGGCCATGTCCGCGCGTAGGAAGGCGGCAACATAGGCCGGGTCCGACCAATGGGTTTTCGTGTCCCGCGCGGGCGGCGGCACGGGAACATCGACCCAGGGACCATCGGTTTTCGCATACCCATTCCCCCACGCGCTGAAAATAAAACCCTTTCCCTGCCACCAGTCGGCGTGGCGCTTCTTCGTCTGCTCCCAATCCGGTTTCCACATGGTCTACCTGTCCTTCCTGCCTGTCTTGACCGATGATACGATGTAATCCCCCATCAATTCAATAAATAAAGTTTGACATACTGGGCGTACAACGGTACGATTATCCGACCGATAGTGCGAAACGCAATCGGATCAAGGAGAAAAGTATCATGAAACGCAACTCAGTAGCCGTTCTGTCGCTGGCTTTCGTAGCCATGCTGGTACTGCCGGGCATCGTCTTTGCCCAAAAGACGGTCAAATTCGGCGTGTTCGAACCCCTCACCGGCGCCAACGCCGCAGGCGGTGCGGAAGAGCTCGACGGTATCCGTCTGGCCCAGTCACTGTATCCCACGGTCAAGGTGGGCGGAGTCGAATACAAGATCGAGCTTGCCATCGCCGACAACAAGTCAGACAAGGTGGAAGCAGCCAACGCCGGACAGAGCCTCGTGGACAGGGACAAGGTCCAGCTGGTCCTGGGATCCTGGGGATCGGGACTCTCCATGGCCGCCGGCCCGATTTTCATGGCAGCCAAGATTCCGGCCATCGGACTTTCCTGCACGAACCCCCTCGTGACCAAGGGCAATCCCTACTACTTCCGCGTATGCTTCCTTGACCCCTTCCAGGGAACCGTGATGGCGTCCTACGCCAGCAAGAACCTGAAGGCCAAGAAAGCGGTCATCATCCGTGAAATCTCCAACGACTACTCGGTGGGACTCGCCAAGTTCTTCGCCGACAACTTCATCAAGCTCACCGGCGATTCCAAGGCCATCCTGACCACCCTCAACTACAACACGGGCGACCAGGACTTCTCCGCCCAGCTCACCCAGATCAAGAGCCTGAAGCCGGACGTCATCTTCGCGCCGGGCAACTACACCGAAAGCGCCCTGATCATCAAGCAAGCCCGCGAACTCGGGATCAAGACACCCTTCCTGGGTGGCGACACCTGGGAAATCGCCGAATTCATCAACGTTGGCAAAACCGCCGTCGAAGGCGCGGTCATGTCCACCTTCTTCGACAACGACGCTCCCCTTACCCCGCTGTCCAAGGTCTTCGTGGCCGAATACAACAAGATGTACAAGCGCCTGCCCTCCGGCACCGCCGTATTGGGCTTTGACGGCTACCTCCTTGCGATCGACGCCATCAAGCGCGCCAACAGCATAGACCCCGTCAAGATCCGCGACGCCATCGCCGCCACCAAGAATTTTGCCGGAGCTTCCGGCTATGTCACCCTCGACGCCGAAGGCGACCCCATCAAGAGTGCGGTCATCAAGGAAGTAAAGGGCGGCAAGTTCGTGTACAAGGACACGGTCAACCCGTAATGGGACCAGCAATCAAAGCCTGATTGCACAATCCAATCCGTGGCAGCCGGTCCGCAAGGACTTGCGGCTGCGGGTTTTTTGAGAGCGGGCCGTCACTCGTGGCGGCTCCAGCCTGTGGGGCGGAAGTTCTTCCGCCTCGTTTCAAGGACACCTGCGTATGGATTTGGCAACCTTTTTTCAGCAGTTGATGAATGCGTCCAGCCTGGGAAGCCTGTATGCCCTTATCGCCATCGGCTATACCATGGTGTACGGAATCCTCAGGCTCATCAACTTCGCCCACGGCGATGTCTTCATGCTGGGCTCCTACGTGGCTTTCTACGCGATCACCACCTTCATGCTGCCCTGGTGGGCGGCCTTCGTGATCGCCATAGGACTCACCGGTGTGTTCGGTATCTTCCTTGAACGGATTGCCTACCGGCCGCTTCGGGATTCTCCAAAGATTTCCGTCATGGTAAGCGCCATCGGCGCGTCCTTCCTCATCGAAAACCTCGGTGTCGTCTTCTTCGGCGGCCGCCCTAAAAGTTTCCCCAGCATCCCGCTCTTCGACACGGTCATCAACTTTGGCTCCGTATCCGTGCTTTCAGTAAGTCTTTTCATACCGGTCTTCACCATCCTCATCCTCATCATCCTCCTCTGGATAGTGAACAAGACCAAGACGGGCATGGCCATGCGCGCGGTCTCGACCGATGTGGACGCGGCCAGGCTGATGGCCATAGACGTGAACCGCATCATTTCCTTCACCTTCGGTGTAGGGTCACTACTTGCCGCTTTGGGCGGCATCATGTGGACCATGAAATATCCCCAGCTGAACCCCCTGATGGGCATCATGCCGGGGCTCAAGTGCTTCATCGCAGCCGTCATCGGTGGCATTGGCAACATTTCGGGCGCCGTCCTGGGAGGCTTCCTGCTGGGTTTCATCGAAATCATGGTGGTGGCCTTTTTTCCCCAACTCACGGGCTACCGCGACGCGCTGGCCTTCGTACTGCTCATCATAGTCCTGCTGGTAAAGCCATCGGGCCTGCTGGGCAAGAAACAGGCCACCAAGGTGTAATGCATGAAAATACGAAACATACTTCTAACCCTGCTCTCCATCGCCGTCTTCGCGGGAATCCTCGCGCTGGTGGACAAGACCGTCGGCAACTACGCGATGCGCATCCTCAACCTTTCCGCAATCTATATCGTGCTCGCCCTTTCACTGAACCTGCTGAACGGCTTTACCGGCCTGTTCTCGCTGGGCTACGCCGGCTTCATGGCGGTAGGGGCCTACGTGAGCGCCCTGCTCACCATGAGTCCCGAGGTGAAGGAGATGAACTTCTTCATCGAACCCCTGGTGCCCTGGCTCCAGGGAGTCTCCCTCCCCTTCGTGCTGGCCATGCTGGCTGGCGGCGCGTGCGCGGCCCTGGTGGGCTTCCTTGTTTCCGCTCCGGTACTGCGGCTTAGGGACGACTACCTGGCCATAGCCACGCTGGGCTTTTCCGAGATAATCCGGGTCCTGCTGACAAACGCCCAGTCCATTACCAACGGGGCGCAGGGGCTGAAGAACATCCCCAAACATTCCACCACCTGGATAGTATGGGGCGCGGCGGGCCTGGCGGTCGCGTTCATGGGACTTTTTACCCGTTCCAGCTACGGGCGCCTGCTCAAGGCAGTCCGGGACGATGAGGTCGCCGCAGAGGCCATGGGCGTGAACGTATTCCGCGTAAAGGTGGTCAGCTTCACCATCTCCAGCTTCATGGCCGGTGTCGGCGGCGCCTTATTGGCCCACATGATCACCACCATCGATCCCAAAATGTTCACCTTCCTGCTCACCTTCAATGTACTGCTCATCGTGGTGCTGGGTGGCAACGGCTCCATCACCGGCTCCATCATAGCCGCCATCGGCGTTACCGTCCTTATGGAAGCCATGCGCTTCCTCGATGGCCCCCTCAATTTCCTCGTAATCAAGACCCAGGGAACTCCGGGCCTGCGCATGGTCGTCTTCTCGCTCATGCTCATGGCGGTGGTTATCTTCCGGCAAAAGGGGCTGATGGGCGACAAGGAATGGACCTGGGACAGGCTGGGCCAGACGGGACTCGTTCCGCGCGGCAAAAAGGGAGCGTCCAAATGAAGCTGGATACCCGGAACGCCACCATGCGCTTCGGCGGACTGACCGCCGTGAGCGAGCTGAACATCGAGATTGAAAAGGGCGAGATCGTCGGCCTGATCGGACCCAACGGTGCGGGAAAGACCACGGCCTTCAACATGATCACCGGCGTCTACGAACCCACGGAGGGCCACATCCACTTCGAGGGGGCCGAGATCAACGGGTGGAAACCCCACAAGATCACCGAGGCGGGTATCGCGCGCACTTTTCAGAACATCCGCCTTTTTTCTTCCATGAACGTACTTGAAAATGTCCTTATCGCGTGCAGCGTCCGGGAACGGCCGAATACCTTCGCCGCGACCCTCAGGTTGCCCTCCTATCGGAGGAAAGCCGCTGAAGCCAAGGATTTCGCCATGTCCCTGCTGGCGGAGGTGGGACTCGACGGCGCCGCCAAGGAAGAGGCCACGTCCCTGCCCTACGGCGAGCAGCGGCGCCTTGAAATCGTGCGGGCCTTGGCTACCCGTCCCTCGATGCTGCTTCTGGACGAGCCGGCAGCCGGCATGAACCCCCAGGAAGCCATCGAACTCATGAATTTCATCGTGAAAGTCCGCGACCAGTTCGACCTGACCATACTGCTCATCGAGCACCACATGCAGGTGGTCATGGGCATCTGCAAGCGCATGTACGT
>CAXNJE010000209.1:0-5182 GCA_964202565.1 Breznakiellaceae bacterium
AAGTGGAAGCCCGTGTTCCAGATCAGGCCATCTTTGGCGTGGTCACGGATGTATTCCACCCAATCCTTCATCGACTGATACTGATCCGCCAGCAGGCGGGTATCACCGTAGCGCTGGTAGATGGTCCAGGGGCACACCACGGCGGCGTCTCCCCAGCCCGTGGAGGAATGACTCTCCTTGAAGGTCGGTTCCAGGTGGGAGATCGTGGTAAGGATGTCCGGGATGACGAAGGGTATGCCGCCATCCGGTTGTTGCTCCGATTTCAGGTCCCGCAACCATTTGCGGAAAAAAGACGCCACGTCGAAGAGGTAGGAGGCGGTTCCCACGAAAACCTGGGCGTCGCCGGTCCAGCCCAGGCGCTCGTCCCGCTGTGGACAGTCGGTGGGGATGTCCACCGCGTTGCCCTTCCAGCCCCATTCGATATTATGGTGGAGCTTGTTGAGCAGTTCGTTGGAACAGGAAAAGTCCAGGGTCCTCTCCATGTCGGAATGGATTACCTGGGCGGCGAAATTCCCCAGCTCGATGTTTCCGGGGTACGAGTCGACCAGCACATAGCGGAAGCCCTGGAAAGTGAAGTGGGGTTCGAAGCGTTCCTCCGCCCCGCCCTTCAGGGTGTACTCGATGGAATTCCGGGCGGACCGCATGTTCTCCGTGTAGAAGTTGCCCTGCGCGTCCAGCACCTCGGCGTGTTTGAGCACCACCTTGTCGCCGGCCTTTCCCCGCACCTTGAAAGAAACCCAGCCGCTCAGGTTCTGGCCAAAATCCAAAACCTTCTCGCCCTTGGGCGTCACGATGAGCGCCTTGGCGGGCAACAGATCCTGCCGCCGTACCAGGGGTCCATCCTGAGGCACCACCACGGAGGCGTCGAAAGGTATGCGTTCCGCGTCCTTCCAGCTTGCTGCCCTGAAACCGGGAGCGCACCATTTTTCGTCTTCCAGGCGGGCGTCGTAGGTCTCGCCGTGGTAGAGCTGGGAATACAGGATGGGGCCGGTTCCCGCTTTCCAATTGTCACTCGTGCTGATGGTCCGTTCACGGCCGGAGGCGCCCCGGATTTTCAGGCTCAGGGATAGCGCCTTCCGCGGGCCGTAGAGGCTACGAAGGTTCAGCCAGGCCAGATCGCCGACGTACCAACCGTCACCCAGTATGGCGCCTATTACATTCTTGCCCGGTTTAAGCAGGGTGGCCACATCGTAGGTTTGGTAGGCCAGTCGCTTGCGGTAATTAGTCCAGCCAGGCGTCAGAAGGGCATCACCCACGCGGGTGCCGTTTATCCACAGTTCGTACAAGCCCAGAGCCGTGACGTACACGCGGGCCGACTCCACCGCCGTCGACAAGTCAAACTCCGTCCGCAGATAGGCGGGCTGGGGGACAGGGACGGCACCCTTCGCGGGGACCGGAACGACAGAGGGTACGTCGACGGGCGCGGCGATGAAGGGGGCTGTCCAGGGTTCGCCCAACAGGGAGGTCTCGAACCAGGCGCTTTCGCTCCAGGGGCTTTGGATACCCGCACCATCGGTGGTCTTGACCCGCACGAAATAACGGGTGCGTGGTTTCAGGCCTTTTCCCGCGTACTCGACAAATTGGGACTTGTCCGATTTGACTTCGGACGAGTCCCAGGCGAGATCGGAAAAGCCCGCATCCCGGGCTACCTGAACGTGATAGGCGGATTGGACGGAACCCTGGGAGTCGGCCTCCAGTTTCCAGCCAAAACGGGGGCGCGCCGTATCCACAGCCAGGGGATTCCTCTCGTACTCGCAACGCAGGTCGACAACTTTAAACATGAAAGATCCCCTATGGCTGGTAGAAATATGGAAAGATAAGCGACGAACTACACATGATACAAGCCAGAAAGGTATAAAAGCGAAATGGGTTTACGTGACGAGAAAACTTTGGCTGTGCTATTTGTACAGCGCCACCCGGTAGATTTTCAAGTCCGCGTCAAAATCCTTGAAGGCCGCCACCAGAGCGACACTCGAAAGGCTTTCTGCCCGAACTGTCTTGCGGCCGGTGCTCTCGGCGGAAAAGGCGCTCCAGGGAAGGCGGACGGTTTGTTTTCCGCCTGTCAGGGCCAGCGGAGCGCTGTAGTAACTCCAGGGGAAAAAGTTGTCCTTTGTGCGCAGGAAGACGAAATAGCTACCCCCCG
The DNA here is from genome assembly GCA_964202565.1 of Breznakiellaceae bacterium. GTDB lineage: Bacteria > Spirochaetota > Spirochaetia > Treponematales > Breznakiellaceae > SZUA-426. The sequence goes on from CAXNJE010000209.1 coordinate 2,144, forward strand.
CCTCCGCCGACACGCTCACTTCGATCCCCGAAAAGGCGGACGCGTCAAAGTTCCCCTTCTGTTTTTCCAGACGGACCTGAATGAAGCCACCACCCTTGGTCACCACCTTTCCCGCCAGGCGCCAGGCCGGACCATCAGGCGTGTTCACCACTGAAGGCGTAATCAAATCCGACTTACCACCCATTACCCGGTCCGCAAAAGACTGCCACTCCCAGCCCGTCTGCTGGGGTACGCCAGCCGAATAATCAAAAAGGACGAAGTCCTGCGCTGCAAGCGGAAGGGCCATAAGGACGAGGGGAAGTGCGCTGAGGAACAATGAATATTTCATATGTTGAATATAAGGAAAAATAAGCCTCGGTAGGAGGAAAAATAGTGAGGAGACACCAACCCTAAACGCCTCTCCATTCTTCCCGCGAATTAGTGTATACTTTCTTCCATGCCACGCTTCTTCAACACCACCGGACCCTGCAATCCGGTGGATCATTACATGCTCCCCCCGGAAACCCGCCTCGTGGGGGCGCACCTTTCGCGCTATGTCGAAAACAAGCTGTACTGGGTACTCCACGCCCCAAGGCAAACAGGTAAGACCACCTTTTTGCAGTCCTGGATGAAAGAGCTCAACGCTTCCGGCCAGGCCATAGCGTGTTATGTAAGCGTGGAGCGTTGCCAGGAATTCCCACAGGCGGCGGATGCCATGCCAGCCATCTGTTCAGCGATCATCGAATACGCCCGGGCCTTCCTGGATGAGGCCTACGTCCCCGTCCGTCCCGATATCGAGGCGGGGAGCATGCTGTCCACGATACTCATCGACTGGGCCAAGAGGGTGGCGCCCAAGCCGCTAGTGGTACTCTTTGACGAGGTGGATGTGCTGCAGGACCAGGCACTGGTGAGCTTCCTCCGCCAGTTGCGGGGCGGCTTCGCGGCTCGCGGCATCGGTCTCTTCCCGATCTCGGTCGCCCTGGTCGGCATGCGGGACCTGCGGGATTACCTGGTCCGTAGCAAGGACGGGGTAGCCCTCAATCCGGGCAGCCCATTTAATATAAAGGAAGATTCAAGCACACTTTCGAATTTCATGCTCGAAGATATCCGAACGCTGGTGGGGCAACATAGTGCCGAAACCGGACAAAGTTTCTCGCCGGGGGCTGTCGACCGGATCTGGGAACTCACCCGGGGCCAGCCCTGGCTTACCAACGCCCTATGCAAAAAATGCGTCTGGACCCTCTGCCCGAAGGGCGAGCCGGTCACGATGGATCACATCGAAACAGCCAGGGAGCTTTTGATAAGCGACAGGGCGGTACACCTGGACAGCCTGTCGGAACGCCTGCGCGATCCGCGTGTAAAACGGGTCATACAGACCATAATCACCGGAGATTCGGACCCAAACCTGACGGAAGGGGACAATTTCCGCCTGTGCCTGGATCTTGGGCTTGTAGCCCGCGAGAACGGCATGCCCTGCATAGCCAATCCGATCTACCGCGAAGTCATAATCCGGGTACTCTCCCAGGGCATGCAGGACGCGATCCCCGCTCCGGAATTCCGCTGGACCACGGACGGGGGCAAGCTGGATCTGGACGCGCTCCTTTCGGCGTTCCAGGATTTCTGGGGCGAGCACGCCGACTTATGGGAAGAAAAGACCGACTACACCGAGGCCTTCCCCCACCTGTTACTCATGGCCTTCCTGCAGAGGGTTGTGAACGGCGGCGGCAGGATAGAGCGGGAATACGCCGCGGGCCGGGGTCGAATCGACATCGCGGTCTGGTTCGGCGGGGCCTGGTCCATCATCGAGATCAAGCTCGTCCGCAACCGAGGCCGCGAGGCTGCCATCGTGGAGGGCCTGAAACAGATAGCCCGCTACCGGGACCACATCGATCCGTCGGCCCCTGCCTTCCTGGTCGTCTTCGACCGCACCCCCGCAGGCCGGGCCAGGACCTGGGAAGAACGCCTTACCCGCGAGGATCGGGAAGCGCCGGGCGGGAAGGTGACGGTGATTTCGGGGTAGGGGAAAACCTGCACATGATCAAGGCTTCCTGAACAGGTTCCTCACCAACAAAACCCCGCCAATGCCAAGCGCTACTACCGCAAGGGCGGATCCTATGATGATACCGGAAACCAGGATGAACCAGACTCCGGTCGCGTCTATCCTGCCGTCCGCCAACCCGGTGACTACCGCCAGGGCTTGACCGCCAACCAATAGGGCTACCGCGATAATGAAACCCCAGCCGATGAGCAGCCATTTGGAACGCGATACAAGGGCTGCCAGAATCAGCAAGACCCAGCCTATCGCAATCACCGGGAAGAGTTCGGCGGGCATCAGGAAGTCGAACAGGAAGCGCCCGCTTTGAATGTACAGGATGGCGGACAACACGAACGGTGCCAGGATGGGTAACCACACGAGCACGGTGCCGGTTATTGCCAGGACCCTAATGGCAACGACTTTCCTCTCCATACCCTCACCTCCACAACCAAAAGCTTACGCTTCAGCCAGGAATTGGCAGTCGAATGGTTCCAAGCACGACTGGCAACAGTATAGGTTAAAGTATAGTGCCTTTCCGCATTTCTGCCTGGATGTGTTCCAGGGATTCTGAAAGTTGCTGCCCCAGCAGCTGGTCCGAATAGTCGCGGCCGTGCTTGGGTCCCCCTATCTCCAGGTAGCCCACCACTTCTTCCTCGGGCCAATCCGCCGCGCGCCTGTGGACGGTGGACACAACCCGGGCGATGTCGACGATGCCGCGTTTCAGTTCCTCCGGTCCGAAGCCAAAGGTGGAATTGAAGATTGGATCGGTGTTCTTGAAGTGGAACTCGCACATCCAGGGAAGGCCGATTTCGAAAAGCTCCATGTTGTCGTGAAGGATGTTCCTATCCTTGTCCGCAACGCCGTGGGATACGTCTCCGCATAGGTAGAAAGGCACCGTCGTGCCCGGATTTGCCTGATGGTAGCCAGAAAGTTCTGTCATGAGGGAACGGATTTCGCCGGGGGTCGAGGGGGGCTCCGCGAGACAGCTCATGGGTTCGAGGGTAAGGGCTTTCAGTCCTTTAGCA
>CAXNJE010000210.1:0-5175 GCA_964202565.1 Breznakiellaceae bacterium
TGCCATGCAGACCGTGGGCAAGGGAAACCTGGACGTGCGGCTGGATGAGGGGAAAAAGGACGAATTCGGCGTACTCTCCCTTAGGTTCAATGAAATGGTTACGGGACTGAAGGAAAAGGAAGGCCTCTACCATTACGTTTCGCAGAGCACGGTGGATGCGGTGCGCAGTTCCGTGCGGACTGATCAGGACCATGTGCCTGTCCGCAGGAATCTGGCGCTTTTCTTTTCGGATGTTCGAGGCTTTACAACCTTTTCCGAGTCGAGGGATCCGGAAGTCGTCATCGCTGTCCTGAACAAGATCCTGTCCGCCCAATCGAAAATCATCAAAGCCCATTCGGGCGATATTGACAAATTCGTTGGCGACGAGGTTATGGCCATCTTCGCGAGGACGTTGGATGCGGCGGAGGCTGCCCTGGAGATACAATCGGAACTAGGGAAAATCCGCGAGGATTTGATGGGTCTGCAGATAGGAATAGGCATACACGAAGGCACTGTGCTGCAGGGCGACGTCGGTTCCGGGGAGATACGGGATTTCACCGTGATCGGCGATGCGGTGAACACCGCAGCCCGGCTGGAATCGGTAGCCGGCCCTGGCGAAATCCTCGTATCCGAAGATGCGTTGCGATCCTTGCTCAAACTGGGAACCTGGACCGGCAAACCCAAGGGCGAACTGAAACTGAAAGGCAAGAACATCGCCATCAAGACCTTCGCCCTGAGCGGGAGGAAGGTTGCGGGGGTGGACGGTCAGACTTCCGAATTTCCGGAAACGGCAGGATAGGCAGCGACATCGGTTTGGGTGAAGTCCCCTCCCTTGAAAAGTAACCGTTCGTTGAGTGTGAGCGCAAGTGCGTAGGCAGCACAGTCTCCCAAATTCAGGCCGGCAGGATGCCGGCCCTTTCCGAAACGCCTCCACGCGGCCAGTGCAATTTCGGCCTGACTTGCGTCGAAGGGCAGGACTTCGGGTTCAGCGTTCGTAGACCGATACAAGACGGGAGGCGAGGTCGGCAACAAGGAGTTTGTTGGGGCCGGTCCATGCCGTAGCACCGGAGTAAGCCAGGCCGGGGAGGTTTGGGGACTCCAGAAAAGAGGAAAAACCGCAGGACGGGTTAAGATTCAAGATGCTCAGGTAACGGGGCAGGACCGAGGCGGGGTTGCGGTTGCCGGATACCGCGAAGGACGTTCCGTCGCTCTCAATGGACAGGCTGGCGCTGCCTGACAGGAAAGGGATGGCATAGGAATCGCTGACTGCCGCGGCAAAAGCCTCGCCCACATGGTTTATGCCCAGCTTACCGACCACGCCTGAATCGGAGCATAAAACCAGGAAGGACGAGTCCCCCAGGGCTTTGGCTGTGATGGGGCAGTCAAGCCAAGGGGGATTGCCCGCAGTCCGCTTGAAAAAGGCCTTGAGGGAAGCGGATACCGGGATGACGAAGCCAGTAAGGGGATCGACAGGCGATTGGAGCGGATCCGGTTTTGCGACTATGGCGGCGATATCCGATGAGTAGGCCAGAGCGAGCAGGGTGCCGTCCGGAGCCACCGCAAGGGCCGAAAAAGAGCTTGTTGCGACAAGCGGGTCACTGAGGACCAGGCAGGACGTTGCCGGCGATGCAACAGACCTGGTGTCGATTTCTATGATCCGGCAGGGAGCCGAACCGCTGAGCAGCCAGGCGGTACGGGAGTCGGCGGAAAACTGGACGTCCTTGATGCGGAGGGTGGCGGCAAGGCCGAGGCTGGCGGTATCCACATAGAGCCAGGTGGATTGCGGGCCGAGTACGCTACCTCCCTGACCCGTTGTGAGGCCGGGCAGGAATGCCACCCAGGATGAATCGACATTCCAGACGGCAACGGCCGAAGCATCCGGGGAGAGTACGATACGATCGACACTGCGCACTGTGCCGCCGGTATCAATCGGTGAGTTACCAGCGGGGAATTGGGAGCCGTTTTCCGTGACGGTGAAGAAATGTACGGTGGAACGTGCTGCGGAACCGGTTGCGGCCGATCCGGGCGGCGGGGCGTCGACTGCGGCGATGAGGGCTCCGGACGGGCTTGAGGCAAGGTCGATGAAACCGTGCCCTGGTGGAAGGCCGGCTAGGGTGGATGCCGGGGCTGATACCGCTCCAGTCCAAGCCCAGGGGCTACCGGATTGGTTTGAAAATAGGGGGGGATCCCCTGAAAATACGTCAAAATAGAAGCCAGTGGACCCTGCCCGCCTGCCATCCACGGAAAAGGCCCGTAAATCCAGACGGCGCCTGCCCGGAATAAGGCCGGCAAGGTATATAAAGGAAGAAGCATTCGTGGCGTCCGCAGCCCCCAGACTTGCAGCATCCAGGGCACGACCGTCGAGGGACCAGGAAAGGCGGTCGTCTCCGGTGAGCCCCCTTAGCTCCAAAGGGAAGGGCTGCGAGGATGAACGGCGAGCCCACACGGGAAGGACAGGTTCGAGGGGTTCTGTAGAATATACGCGGGGTGCGATGGTGGCAACGCCGGGGATGGAGGCGAAATCGACGGTAAAGGCCGTCTCGGTTTCGCTCAGGACCCGGACCACCTGGACACAACCCACACTTGAACCGTCGGATTGGACCAGGCTCAACCTGAATACATGGTAGCCAGAGGCGATGGGATCCCATGTTTGAGGTATGAAAGGCGCTTCAACAAGCCTTGAATCCAGGATTGATCCAGGCAACTCACCTGCGGCTTCGATATCTACCTGAATATGTGCACCTGCGGGCACTTCGGAGGGCATATCAAAGGCCAGAAGGACGGCACCGCTCCCCTCCCGGGGGAAGAGCGATACATCCATATTGACCACTCCGCCTGCTTCCACCAAAAGGGTGGACGAACCAGACATTACGGCGAAGGCATTGGCATTGAGCCCCTGGACGGAAAGGTCCCAGCGTCCGGGAACCAGGTTGGCGCGCAACCAGGGCTCACGGGATTCGATCTCAAGGCTTGCACCGTTGGGGCCAATGCCTGACACGGAATAGGACGCCACCGTGGATGGAATGGCCGGAAGTATGGTGCGGGAACCTTTTCTTGCGAAAATGGCATCATTGGCGTCCACGTCCGCTGAATCCCTTACCGGCAGGCTTTCAACGAAACGCAGGGTACATTCGACCGGGGCTGACGGATCCACCGGGTCCAAGGGGGTGGCCGGATTCGAGGGTACGGAAGCGGCGCAGGAAAGGGTGGCCAAAAGGGTGGAAACTACGAAACACGCAGTTGCGCAGTTTATGACGAGAGGCACGAGAACGCTCCGAGACGTATGAAAAACCATACGCATGGAAGGACGACTCCAACCAGGATTTTTGGCAGGAGCAGGAGAAAGTAGTATCTTCATGGGATACCTCCGCGAGAGGTACGGATAAAATCCATTCGGCACTTTAATGCGGATAAGGAAATCGCCGATAATCGTAGAGGAATTCTTTAGGAAGGTCCCACCGCAGGGGCTATAATGATAGAAACTACGCGGGCGGAAAGCCGCATCCACCGATCGGCCCATCCGAAGCACCCGACGCCCCTATTTCAGAGGTACCGAATGAAGCGCTCCGTTATATATTTCGCCGCATTTACTATCGTCGCCTTAGCGACGGGCGGAGGGGCGTGGGGTGCGACGTTTACATGGCTGGCCGGAACCGCCGCCGGCGACTGGCAGACCACCACAAACTGGAGTCCCAACGGCTTGCCGGGAGCCGGGGATGACGTTGTATTCGAAAGTGTCGGCGCAAGCAAGACCATAACGACCAGCGCCGTGGTTACCATCCAGCACATTACACTCGGCACGAACATCCAGCTGGATACCGGCGCGAACGACTTTACCCACACCGGAACGCTGACCGGCGGAGCGACCAATACCATTACGTCCACCGGCGGAGCCAAAAGCTTCGCTACCATTGCGGCCCTCGGAACCCTGACAACAAGCGGAGGAACCCTGGCCATAACCAAGGATTCCAGCATAAGTACCCTCAACCTCACCGGGATAAACCTGAGTCCGGTTGAAAACCTTGTAGTCGCCACCTATAAAACCGGTGGAACGACCATCACCACCATAGGAAGCGGTCTGGAATTTACGGTTACCGGAACTTTTGAAGCTACAGGAACGACGACGCTCTCCGGTACCAATGCCCGCCTAAGCCTGGCCACGGTGACCAACACCATCACCACGCTCGATCTGGCCTCCTCCAGCACCCTCACATTTGGAAACGGGAATGTCGCGGTGAGCACTTTGACCGCCGATGCCGCGTCCAGCCTCAATCTGGGAACCTCCAGCCTTTCAGTGACCGACTTATCCCTTACTTATCCCCGGATACAGTCCAGCGGTGGTAGTCTGACTATAGGTAATACAGGCTATGCGGCCGTTTCAGGGGCCTTCGATACCCTGTCCATGCCAGCGAACGGCCGGCTTCGCCTTGCAGGAAATACTTCCTTTGAAGGCGATGTGACTCTGGGCATCACCACCGCCGGCAACTTTATCCCCAATGGATACCGTGTCACCTTCAACGGCACAACAACCCTGAGCATGGCGGTAGCATATACCTTCGAGGATATACTCATAGCCACAGGCGGCAGCCTGACCCTTGCGGGAGCCGCGGCCAGCATCAACGTAGGCGGCGACTGGGAAAACCGGGGAACCTTTACGCACGGTTCAAAAAATGTAGTATTCGTGGCTGGATCAGGGCCTTCGACGATCTCGGGAAGTTCGGTGTTCGCCGGTCTGCATTGTTTTACCGATAGCAAATTTTTGTATTTCGAAGCGGGATCCACCCAGCAGACTTCTGATATTCGGCTTCAAGCCAGCGACCGCTCGGTTCCCATGACGCTCTCCAGCACTGTACCAGGGGTGCAATGGTATATTCTGAGCACCACAGCGACGACTACTGCAAACAATAAAAATCTTCTGGTTTCCGACAGTAATGCCCTGCCTGGCAATAGCATAAATGCCGGGCCCCAAACCGGCACCGATTATAGCTATGATTATGGCAACAACCCCAACTGGACGAATTTCTTTGCATCCAATCTATGGACCGGGACGACATCCTCCAACTGGGGTACTACGACAAACTGGAGCACCGGAGTCGTCCCGACCAACAATGCGGGTAATGTGAATGGACGCGCCATAATTCCCACGGGATTGACGCGGTACCCTTCATTGGGAGCGGCGGCAGTGGCCGGAGTCCT
>CAXNJE010000211.1:0-5125 GCA_964202565.1 Breznakiellaceae bacterium
GGAAAGCGCACTGTAAGGTCCGTCACTTCCAGGAGGTTTTCCTTTCCGCTCATGGTTTGAGCTCCAGTTGGCCCTCTTGAGGGCGTTCCTGAGGGCCTTCTTGGTGGAGCCAGCAGGACACCGTATGCCGCTTTCCCAGATCGGTCTGACCCGGACGCCGGTGAGTGCATATTTTCATGGTCCGGTCGCAACGCGGATGGAAGGCACAGGAATCGCCAAGGCCCACGGGGTCCGCTGGCTGGCCGGGAATGGTGAAGAGCCGCTCGCCGCTTTTTTTGTCGATCCGTGGTACAGCTTTGATGAGGCCTTGGGTGTAGGGGTGGCTGGGTTTTGTAAAAAGGTCCTCCGCAGATCCCCGTTCGACGATGCGGCCTGAGTACATGACGCAGATCGTGTCGCACAGGCCGGCGACGACCCCGAGGGAGTGGCTGATAAGGATGACCGCCATGCCAAGCCTTGCGTTCAGGTCCTTGATGAGGTCCAGGATTTGGGCCTGGATGGTGACGTCCAGGGCTGAGGTGGGCTCGTCGGCGATGAGTATTTCCGGGTCGCAGGAGAGGGCCAGGGCTATCATGACCCGTTGCTGCATGCCTCCGGAGAACTGGTGGGGATACTGGTCCAAGCGCTTTTCCGCCATCGGGATTCCGGCCATGCCGAGCAGGTCGATGGCCCTGTTTCTGGCCGCCTTCCTGTCCAAGCCCTGGTGGAGGCGGATGGTCTCGATCATCTGGGTGGATATGCGGAGATAGGGGTTGAGGCTCGTCATGGGGTCCTGGAAGATCATGGCGATCTTGCCTCCCCGTACTGTCCTGAGCTCCTCCGGGGAAAGCTTCAGCAAGTCCCGTCCCTCAAAAATGACCTCGCCATTCTCGATGTGCCCTGGCGGGCTTTGGATAAGCCTGAGGATGGAGAGGTTTGTCACCGATTTGCCCGAGCCCGACTCACCCACAATGCCGAGCGTTTCGCCCCGGTGCAGGTCAAAGGAGACTCCATCCACCGCCTTCACGATACCCCCGGTGGTGTGGAACCAGGTTTTGAGCTCCCTCACGCTGAGTATCGCCTCTCCAGTCATCTTTCGTTCCTTTCAGACAATCGCACGAAGGGCAAGGATCGGGTTGTGGTCGAGGGCGCGGTCCTTCACGATGAGGGTGGTTACGGGCGCATCGCACTCGCGCTGTAGGATCAGGTCGTGGCCTATGCACAGGCCGACCTGGACGACGAGGTCGACCTTCCGTTCATTGAGGAGCCGAGCCTGGGCCACCGGGTTGCAGGTGGCGGCGAATTTTTCCGGGTGGACCTTGACGAGTCCCACTTCCCCATAATCGATGGCTCCCACCCGGCAGCAGACGAGTTCGCTTTCCATGCCTGCCTGGCGGATCATCCTTCCCAGCTTCTGCGATTCCTTGGGTAGGCTTACGCAATAGGCGATGCCGATACGCCTGAAACCCCGGGCTTTCGAGAAGGCAAGAAGCTCTTCCACACGGTTCCGCAGGCTGCCGTCGGGGGCAAAGGGCGTGGCGTCGGCGTCCACCATCTCCGCATGGATATCTTCCCCGGCGTAGGGTGTGGCATCCCGCGAAAGTTCCGGATGGGTACAGGTAGGACAGGCGGGAGGCATATGGCCAAAATCACCGCGAAAGCAACTCTGGCTTCCGCAGGTCGCGCAGGCGAAGGGTGTTTCCATGATCAAATCCTCGATCCCGGTTATCTGAATAGAGAGTATGCGTGTCGTCGGGTCGGCTATCTGTGATGTAGGTCACTTATCAAGTCCATATTATCAGCTATCTTATACCTGATACTCAAGCGCAATCCGTAACCTGGAACAGTGCGGTTCGTCCGTCCCCGGGTTTGGGCATTATACAGAGCTGATGAAGAGGAGAAAAGAAAACATGAAACGAATGGTATTCACCGCCCTTGCCATCGCGGCCGGATTTGGCACACTCGCCGCCCAATCCGCGCCAAAAGGTCCCATTATCGATAAGGTGCTCTTCAATGCCCGGTCCCAGGAGGATCTTGGACTGATGGACGTGGCCTCGGGCAAAAGTGACCTCTGGAACTACGGCACCTCAGGCGCTGTCTTCAAGCGACTGCCCGAGGATGTCCGTTCCAGACTCGAACCCTATACGGTTTCGGGCGCCAGCTACGTCGGACTCCTCCTCAACCCCTTCCCCAACAAGGCCCCCTACCTTTCGGACGCAGCCGTGGACGCCTCAGGAAAAGCCAGGTTCAATCCTTTGGCAATACAGAAAATACGCTTCACCCTCAACTGGCTCATCAACCGCCAGAAAGTGGTGGACGAGGTTTTCGAAGGCGCGGGTCTCCCCATGTTCACCCCCGTCGTCCCCGGCCTGCCCAACGCTTCCCGCTTCAGCCTTGTGGCCTCCAAACTGGGCATGAGCGACCAGGGCAACGAGAGGCAGGCCATCGCGGACATCACCGCGGCCATGACCGAGGCTTCCGTCCTTCCGGAATTGAAGGGCCGCCTTGTAAAAGGCAAGACCTACTGGACCTTCGACGGATCGCCTGTGAGCCTCAACTTCGTCATCCGCGCCGACGATCCCAATTCGCGTGTCCCCATCGGCCGCTACGTCGCCGACCAGATAGAAAAGGCCGGCATCAAGGTGGAGCGCCTGGAATACGACCGGACCAAGGCTTCCGCCACCGTCAACCGTACCGACCCGGCCACATTGCAATGGAACATCTATACCGAGGGGCTGGGTTCCAACGAGACCAAGGCCTACTGGGAGATGACCATTGCCTACGACTACGCGCCCTGGGCCTCCATCATGCCCGGCGGCAACAACAAGGCCTTCTGGAATTACCAACACCCCGAACTGGACCGCCTGACCCAGGCTGTGGTGGGCGGCAACATCGCCGGTTCCGCTGAATACTGGGACAATATGCTCGCGGCCATGAACCTGGGCCTGAAGGAATCGGTACGCATCATGGTGGCCGGCAAGACCAGCTACTTTACCGCCTCCAAGGACCGCTTCGCCTCGCGGGTGGCCTACGGCATCGGAGACGGCCTGAACAAGTGGTCCACCTATACGGCGGACGTGAAACCCGAGGCGGGCGGCCCCGACGCGGGCAAGAAAATAGTCCGCATGACCGGCTTTTCCTCCCGGGGCAGCCTCTTCATGAACGCCTGGGATCCTGTAGGCACTCAGGGTTTCGGCGATACCTATTCGGGTACCATCGTCAAGCAACTTTCAGACCTGGAGCTTGAGGCGCACCCCGCAACCGGCGTGCCTATGGCCGTCCGCGCCACCTGGTCCAACCTGAAAAGCTCTGCCCAGGCCCAATCCGTGCCCGCTACTGCATTGCTCTGGAACGCGGCCACCCAGAAATGGGAAGCCGGGCTGATCTACGCCAAGGATGCCCAGGGCCAGTACGGCTACTCAAGCTCGGCGACCACGCCGCCTGCCGCCGCCATCACCGCCAAAAGCAGCGCCACCTTCAGTTTCCGCTTTGGGGCCTGGCACAACGGCCGCCCCGTGGACCAGAACGATTACCGTTACGCCCTGGCCTTTCCCTACGACCTTTCATACAAGGGCGGACCGAACGCCCGCCTTTTCGACGCTTCCTACGCCTCCGGCGTGAACCCCCGCCTGGCCCGAGCCAAGGGCTATGCCTTCAACAAGGACGGTTCCATCACCGTCTGGTCCGACGCCTTCTACCCCATGGACCAGTCCCAGCTTGCCGCCCTCATGGTCCCCAGCCTCCAGGTGGCCGCCGTCAACTCTGGCGCCGTCCTCCCTTGGGAAATCCTGGAAGCCCTGAGGTCGCTGGTATCCGAATCCAGCGCTTCCGGCACGGCCTGGTCCTTCAACACCGAAGCCGCCTCCGTCGAGGTGGACCTGCTCAACCCCAGACTGGTAGCCGACCTGAAGGCCAAACTGGCCGAATTTGTCACCGCCAAAAGGATTCCGGCCCCACTCAGGGGCTACGTCGGAGCGGAAGCCGCGGTTCAGGGCTACAAGCTCGCCCTTGCCTGGCTGGATACCCACGGACACGCCTACATCTCCAACGGCGGCTTCATGCTGGACCGCTACGACCCAGCAGCCAACACGGGCATCCTTGGCGCCTTCCGCGACAAGGCCTATCCCTTCGAGGCTGGTTACTGGGTGAAGGCCCTCAGGACCGACTACTCCCGGGTGGAAGCCGTGATGGTCGCGGACCCCAAAAAGGGCCAGGACCTCAAGGTCGCCGTCAGGGTGGGACTGGTGAGCTACCCCGCGGTCGCCTCATCCCCCACAGACAAAGCCACGGTCACTGTGAGCCTCATGGTGGGCGACAAGGCTGTGGACGCGGTGGCTAAATCCGTCAAGGGCCGCAACTACGAAGCCCTGTTCCCGGCGGCCACCATCGACGCCCTCGCCCCGGGAGCCTACACGGTGGTCGCGGAAGCCTCCCTGGGTACCGGCGATGCACCGGGCTTCGCAAGCTCGATGCTCATGAAGTTCTGAAAAGGAGTAAGACATGGATGATCAAAAGGTCCTGCCCCCTTCCTTCAACGACCTAGTCCGGGATAGCGACCTGCCTGTATTGGTGGATTTCTACGCCGACTGGTGCGGCCCCTGCAAGATGGTGAGCCCGGCGATACAGCGCCTGGCCACCGAGAACAAGGGCCGTTTCATCACCGTAAAGATCAATACCGATAAAAAGCAGGATTTGGCGCGCCAGTACGAAATTACGGGGATTCCCACGATCATGCTCTTCCACAAGGGCAAGTTACTCATGCGACTTTCCGGCGCACACCCGTACGAGTCGCTCAAGGCCGAGATCGGGAAGGCCCTGCCCCGATAGCCCGCCCCGGCGCCTTGGGGTTCCACACCCGGTCCATGCCCCGCCCGATAAGGGCGAAGGCTATGCCGGTGATGGAGATCATGAGCCCCGGCGGCAGGATCCACCACCAAAGCCTGTTGATCACCGCGCCCTGAACCAGGGCGTCGTGGAGCATTTGACCCCAGGTTACCACGGTGGAGTCCCCCAGGCCGAGTATGCTGATTCCGGCCTCGTAGAGAATGATGCCCGGTACCGAAAGTGCCATGATGGCGAAACCGTAGGGCAGCAGCGCGGGCAGCACATACCTGAAAGCCCGGTACCAGCGACCCGTCCCCATGCT
>CAXNJE010000212.1:0-5100 GCA_964202565.1 Breznakiellaceae bacterium
GGGTCCTGCCCGATGGCCGCTGCCTGTTCTCTGATGCGGACCTGCTCGTGCGCTCCGGAGAGCGGGTAGCCATAGTCGGGCCCAACGGTTCCGGCAAGACGACCTTCCTCACAGAGCTTGTGGGCACGGGTTCGTGGGACCAACAGGTACTGCGCATCGGCCCCAGTTTTACCCCTGGCTGGTGCCCGCAGAACCAGGAAATCCTGAACCGGGAAAAAACCGTACGCGAGGAATTCCTGGACCTGGGCGCCTTCACCGAGGAGGACATCTTCGGCGTGCTGCGTCGTTTCATCTTTTCACGCAACGACCTGGACAAGCGTATCGGCTCGCTTTCCGGGGGCGAACGGAACCGGCTGCAATTGGCGAGGGCCGTGATGCTTAAGGCGGACCTGCTCATCCTGGACGAACCGACGAACCATCTGGACATTCCCGCCAGGGAAGCGGTGGAAGAGGCACTCATCGACTTCAGGGGAACCCTCATCGTCGTCTCCCACGACCGCTTCTTCCTGGACGAGGTAGTGGACCGGGTTGTTGAGATAGACGATGAATTTGGCTTCACCAGTTGGGACGGCAACTTCAGCGAGTTCTGGTACCGTGCCTACGGTAACCAGGGTGCGCGCCTGCATCGGAACGGCAAGGTGGCGGGCAGTGGGGCGTCGGGCATCGAGGTCCGCGGCAAGGCCATCGTTCGTGGCCGCAATGGCGGGATCAAGGATAAAACCTCAGGCCGAAAAGGCTCACAGCCTGCCGATGCGGGAGCGGCGATGGAAGGCCGCATCCTCGGTCTGGAAAACGAGCGGACCGCCCTTGAACACAAGGCCGCCCAAGCCTTCTCCAAAGGCGACTTCAAGGAAGCCCGCCGCCTGGGAAATGACCTGGCGGAGTTGACGGGGCGCATAGAGAAGCTTTACCGTGAATGGCAAGATTGACAGAAAGGAGCGGGACATGGGAAAAACGGACGAGGCCATAAAGACCTTCGTAATCGACACCAACGTGCTCATCCATTATCCTGAAGCCATCATGTCGTTCAGGGACAACGAGATAGTCCTGCCCCTGCAGGTGCTGGAAGAACTGGACGGGCTAAAGACCTACCCGGACCAGCGTGGACGCAGCGCCAGGGAGGCCATCCGCTTCCTGGACGCCCTGACCCGCAAGGGCAACCTGAACGAGGGCGTCAAGCTTGAAAACGGTTCGGTGCTGCGGGTCTCGTGGGCCCTGCCGGAACGGGTTCCCGAAGGGCTCAGTCTGGAAAAGAACGACAACAAGATCATCATGTGCGCCTACGCCCTCCAGCAGTCGGGGCGACGGGTGTTCTTCGTTTCCAAGGACATCAACGCCCGGGTGAAGGCCACGGCGACGGGGCTCCACGCGGTGGACTATGAAAAGCAGAAAGTTGATATCACGACCCTGTATCAGGGGGTACGCGAAATCGACGCCTCGGCGGACACCCTCGCCAAATTGAAGTCCGCCGGGGAACTCCCCTGGAAGGACAGGCTCCTGCCCCACGAATACGCCATACTGAGGGACCGCGCGAACGGACAGAGCATGTTAGCCCGCGGGGACCCGGCAGGGAACCGGCTGGTGGATACAGGCGAGTGGGCAGGCCCGGTCGCGGGCATATCGCCCCTCAACGACCGTCAGCGGGTCGCCCTGGAACTGCTTTTGGACGACAGCGTACAACTGGTGACCCTGGTAGGCAAGGCGGGTACCGGGAAGACCCTGCTGGCAATCGCGGCGGGCATCAAGTTGACCGTGGAGGACAAGAAATACAGCCGCATGCTGGTAACCCGACCTGTGGTGCCCGTGGGCAAGGATATCGGCTACCTGCCGGGTGAGAAGTCCGCCAAGATGGCGAACTGGATGCAGCCCCTGTTCGACAACCTGGAGCAGATCCTGGGAGTCTACCACCGGCCGAATGTCAAGAGCACCGACCAGCTGATAAAGGACAAACTCCTGGAGATCGAGGCGCTCTCTTTCATCCGTGGGCGAAGCCTGCCCAGACAGTTCATGATTGTCGACGAGGCGCAGAACCTCACCCCCCACGAGATCAAGACCCTTGTATCCCGGGCTGGCGAAGGTACCAAGGTGGTCCTCACCGGCGATCCCTACCAGATAGACAACATGTACCTGGACGCGAACTCCAACGGGCTCTCGTACCTCGTGGAATCCTTCAAGGGGCAGGCCATCTACGGGCACGTCACGCTCCAGCGGACCGAACGGTCCACCCTTGCGGAGCTGGCTGCTACGTTGTTGTAGGCTTTGGTGTGGAAGGATATAAACCTTGTCAACAATGGGGGATTATATTGAGGGAACAAGTGACCAGGAGCGGCGACACGTTTGCCGCGCTCCATGATAAAAACTAGCGGATATCCTTGTCCTGAACGGTCTTGCGCTTGTCGGCCTTGGCGTTCTTGATGGCCTCGTCGCAGAGGGCGCGGACCTTATCCGAGAGTACGTCGATCACCGTAGCCGAGCATTTCAGGTCGGCGGCTTCCTTGATATAGGCTTTCACCTTGGAAGCAATAACGAGGGTTTCTTTTTCAGCCATATATACTCCTTGTCTTGTAGCGATTTTTGATGAAACCCCGATAAAAGGCCCCATCCGATTAGCTTTGCGACCGGATAGTACGCTATCGAACCGGTATTGTCGAGTCCATGGAACCAAAATATTCAAAAACCGTGTCAACCGGTTGGAGCTGGTACCCAGTAGATCACCCTGAAAGTCTCGCACACCAGCGGCATGGAAAGGGAGAACTCCCTGCCAATTAAAGGCAGGGTCCGCGTAAAGAACTTCTCGTGGGCCTGTCGCCAATAGGAAAGCGAAAGGTCGCCTTCCCCCTCGGACCGGGCGAAAACCTCATCCACCCCGTCGAAACGCCGGATGACGACCGCAGTGGTTTCAATGATGCAGATAGGCTTCTCCGCACCGTCCAGCATGATGCAGATAAAACCGGGAGCGGGTATGGGTTTGCCCTCCGCTTCCCATTCCCACAAGGCCGAACAGGTACCGGTCTTGATGCCGGCGAGCACCAGAGCGCCCAATTCGTCGGCGAGCTCAGGATTGTCACCGAAGCTTTCCGCGATATAAGTCCGGGAACGGTACGGCGAGTCGGACGGGACGGTGGCGAGAAAGGTTTGCCAACAGGTTTCGGTCATCAGTTTCATCCTCCAATATGTCTGGACCATTCGCGGGGGCCGTAACCTTCACGTTTCCTGAACGCCCGCTCGAAGCTGCCCAGGTCGTTGAATCCCGATTCGAAACATGCCTCGGTTATGTTGGTTTTTCCGGATACAAGCAGCGCTTTGGCGTATTCGATCCGCTTCGCCGACAGATAAGCCTTGAAGCCGATACCCAGGAAACGTGAAAAGAGGGAGCTCAGATATTGTCGTGAAAGGCCGAAACGCCGGGAAAGCAGCTCCAGATCCATTCTGCCCAGATATCCCTCGTTCACGCAAGACAGGATCCGGGGCAACAGATCCGGAACCTTGGCCCGTGTGTCGTCCCGTACGGGAAGGTAGAGCCTTAGTACCAGTTCCATGGCGTAACCCAGCAGGAACGGGATTACCCTTCGGTAATTGGGCTGGCGTCCTTCGTACTCCGCCAATAGTTCCAGGAGGGCCTTGCGTAAATGGGCGGCGTTCACATCATCAAGTTCGATTTTATTGCGCACAACAAAAAAAGGTTCGAGAAAAGGCAGGTTGCCGTTACCTCCCGGTCCGAAAAGTTCCGGCAGGAAGATGCAATTGAGAATCTCCAGCTCCTCTCCTGGTGCTTCGGTAAAGGAATGGCCAATGCCCCGATCGATAAAAACCAGGTCCCCCACCCGGATTGGATCGTCATGACCGTTACGGCGATGGGTTCCGCTACCAGCAAGGACAAGAAAGAATTCATAGGCGTTATGGCTGTGTTCGGGGTAATCGGGTTGCCGGTACCGGGCGATGTGGAAGGGAAAATCCGGTTCCACCCCCTGCCTGGCTCCGAAAGGGTGGGTAAAGATATCAAGCTTCCCAGGTGAAAAAACGCCGTGTTCGGTCATACCTTTCGCCGAGCCTTTTACCATAGTGTAACGTAGCATGGATACAGGAGGACAGCATGAAAATAGATCTCGGAGTTTATTATTTTCCGAATTATCACGTCGATACCCGCAATGAATTGGTGCACGGGAAGGGATGGACCGAATGGAAACTGGTGGAGGCAGCCCGGCCGCGCTGGAAGGGACACAGGCAACCCCGACTTCCACTCCACGGCTGGGAAGACGAGGCGGACCCTGCCTGCATGGCAGCCAAGATCGACCTGGCTGGGGACAACGGAGTGGATTTCTGGATCTTCGACTGGTACATGTACGACGATGGTCCTTTCCTGCAACGCGCTTTGGAAGAGGGCTATCTCAAGGCCCCCAATAAAGAAAAAGTGAAGTTCGCCCTCATGTGGGCAAACCACGACTGGGTAGACATACACCCGCAAAAACTCACCGAAAAGCCCCGGTTGCTGTATCCCGGCAAGGTAAGCGGGGAATCCTTCAGGCGGATCACCGATTACGCAATACAAACCTATTTCTCGCAGCCATCCTATTATACCGTTGAGGGCGCTCCCTACTTTTCATTTTATGAATTGAGCAAGCTGATGGAAACCTTCGGAACGGTGGAAGCGACCCGGGAAGCCCTGGACGATTTCCGTGAACGGGCGCGAGTGGCGGGACACCCCGGGGTTCACCTGAACGCCGTGGTCTGGGGAAATCCCATCATTCCCGGAGAGGGTACCCCAGCCGACCCTGTCACGTTGGTACAGGCCTTGGGTTTCGACAGTGTGACCTCCTACGTATGGATCCATCACGTGCCCCTGGCGGGAACACCTGCAAATCCCAATGAAACCCCCTACAATGAGGTGAGGGACGCGTATTTCCGTTATTGGGACCAGGCGGAGGCCCAATTTCCCCTCCCCTACTACCCCAACCTCACCATGGGCTGGGACTCCACTCCCCGCACAGTCCAGTCGGACATCTGGGATCCTGCGGTTGGCTACCCCTTTATGGGTACCATCGGCGGAAATACACCTGCCGCATTCAGGGAAGCCTGCGCCGCCGTCAAGTCCCGCCTGGA
>CAXNJE010000213.1:0-5089 GCA_964202565.1 Breznakiellaceae bacterium
GGCGAAAAGCGCGCATGGAAGCGCGCGGCAGGGTGCGGAGGCGGCCCGGAAGCCCGAGACAGGAAGTCGAGGGCTGGAGGGCAAGGTCCAGCAGGGCCGCTACGGCGGTTTTTTTTTGCCCTGCTGGACGTGAAACGGAGCACCCGCGCCGCGAAGGCGGCGAAAAGCGCGCATGGAAGCGCGCGGCAGGGTGCGGAGGCGGCCCGGAAGCCCGAGACAGGAGGTCGAGGGCTGGAGGGCAAGGTCCAGCAGGGCCCATTAAGAAAAATGTCCAGCCGTCCCGATGGGACGGCTGTTTGTTTATAAGGGGACCTGCTGGACTTGATCGTGAGGGGACGCGGCCCGAAGGGGCCGGAAGGCGCACACGGTTCAATCTATGTCGAATATCACTTTCAGGCTTTTATTGATTTTCTGGATATGGGTTTTTGAAAGCATTGTAACCAGCTGGGTAAAATAGGTTTTGTCCAAGGTAAGGATTTGCGAGAAGTTGATTACAGAGCTCTTCTCCAATCCGGAGTCGGCCTTTTCCAGAAGAATGTTCACAGGCGCGTTTGACAGACTGATATTCGAGGTGATGACGGCGCACAGGACCGTGTTTATTGAACTCCTATTAAAGGCGTCACTCTGGATGACTACTACCGGCCTTGTTTTTCCCGGTCCCGAACCGCGTGGTGACGGCAGTGTCGCCCACCAGATTTCGCCCTTGATCATTACCACTCGTCCCGGGAAAGCAGGTCATAATTAGCCTGAATCAGATCGGCATCCAGACTGGAATCCGCAGTGTTGTACACTTGATTCAGCTTCGCTGTGATTGCATCCGGGTTGTGGGTCTGAATGAATTCAACTATGGCCATGGAATACATCCTGCTACGCGACAAGCCCAACTGTTGCGCTGTTTGCTCCGCCTCCAGGAAAACCTTGTCGCTGATTGAAATTGCTGTCTTCATGCTTACAGTATAACTTAAGGTATAACCAAAGTCAAACGCCCATGGGCTAGAGGTGCTTGGGTATCGGCACTTCAACTTTTCGTTGACAGATTTCCAAACCCGTTCTATCATTCGTTTGTACACAGGTGTGTATATGGATGGTCCATGGACGAAGGGATAGCGCTGAGGACAATTACACGGGCCGATATAGCCAGGGAAGCCGGGGTGTCCGAGACTATCGTCTCCTATGTCATCAACGGCAACCGGTATGTCCACAGCGAGAAGCGCCAACGGGTCGAACAGGCGATCGCCAAGCTCAAGTACCGGCCAAATGCGCTGGCACGGGCGCTGAAAGGGAAAAAGCTTAACCATCTCCTGTTCGTGGCGGATGACATCCAGGGTGATTACTTCGGCAAGCTCATCAGCGAGATAGATAGCTTCGCCTACGATGAGGCCTATTTCATCTCGCTATGCGCCGACCGCATGGACGAGGACTTTGTGGACCGGATCTACTCCAGGTTCTTCGACGGAATCATCATAGGCTCGGCAAATTTCCCCCTCAGGAATATCCAGCGTCTGGTGGACACGAATATTCCCATCGTCCTCCTGGAAGTCCGGGACTACAGCTCCATCACAGGAGTCTACGGGCTCATAAACACCGGCCTTTACCGCGGGGCGAGGGACTGTGTCCGCACCCTCCATGAACGGGGCCGGCGCAGGCTGCTCTATCTGGACAAGCTCAACAAGGATGGCAGCAAGAGCGACCTGAGCGACTGGCGTCTGAAAGGTTTCTGTGACCAGCTGGAGGAGTACGGCATTCCGTTCAGCGAAAGGAATGTCATAGCCGGGTGTCGTTCGGATGACGAACTGGTGGCCGCATTGGAGCAGAGGGTACGGCACGAGGGCTTTGTCCCCGATGGCATCTTTGGACGGAACGACTATATGGCGCTCCTGGGAATGGAGGCGGTGAAAAGCCTTGGCTTCAACGTCCCCAACGACATTTCGATCATCGGGTTTGATAATTCACGGTTCTGCAGGTTTTCCACCCCCACGCTTTCCTCCATGGAAATCCAGCAGAAGGAAATAGGGCGTACCATCATGAGGATGATGATCTCCCTCATCGACAGGCGCGACTCGTTCTCCACCAGGATCGAGGAGCATTTGGAGACTAAGCTTGTTATGCGTTCAAGCATATAGAAGCATACGGAAATCGCGAAGAAGGAGTAGGAACATGAAAAGAATCATTGCATTGCTCATGGGTATGACGGTGATGGGAAGCATGCTGTTCGCCGCGGGCACGACCGAAGCCCCTGCCGCAGACAAGCCGGTAACCATCAAGGTGGCCAACTACGCCATTCTGGAAGGTGGATACGAACCGTTCTGGAAAGGCGTGAAAACGGGTTTTGAGACCAAATACCCCAACATCACCATCGAATGGGTGAGCGCTCCCTACGGCGAGATCGTCAATCAGGTAGTGAACATGGCCGGTGGCGGCAATATGGTCGACGTGCTCTTTGGAGAGATCGACTGGGTACCGGGCTTGGTGGATGCCGGACTCGCAGCCCCGGTGAAGGACATCCTTCCCGCGGCCTTCGTCAATGACTTCTATCCCGATGTGCTCAAGTCGTTCGAGGTTGGCGGCACTCCCTACGGCGTCCCACTGTATGTCTCGCCCTACGTGCTCTACTACAACAAGGACCTGTTCAAGCAAGCCGGACTGGACCCCCAGAAGTCGCCGAAAACCTATGACGAGATGCTCGGCTACGCGGAGAAGCTCTCCAAGCTGAAGGATGCGAACGGAAACAAGGTGTACGCATTCGGCCAGACCACGGCCTCCGTCCCTGTCTCCGGAGCGTCACTGAACGCGATGGTCTTCAACTTCGGCGGCCAGGTACTCGATGCCCAGGGCAAGCTCGCTGTTGACAACCAAGGTTTCAAGGATGCCTTCAACATGCTCCAGCTCCTGGATGCGAAGGGCTACAATCCCCAGAACGCCAAGCTCAAGGACCTGCGCAACCTGTTCGCCCTTGGCCAGCTGGCTATGTACTACGACCAGTCCTGGGGCTTCAACGGTGTCAAGTCGATCAACCCCAACGCGAAGGATTTCACCGCATCCGCCGAGCCCATGAAGGGTGGTGCCGGGAACGGCGAGAGTCTCCTGCAGGCCCACTGCTTCATCCTCATGGACAATGGCAAGGAACAGACCGCCGCGGTCGCCAAGTTTGTGGAATACGTCATTTCCGAGGAGATACTCAGCGGCTACCTTCGCGACCTGACCCCCGCGTATCCTTCCAAGAAATCCATGGCCGCCATGGAGAGTGTGGCAAACAACGGCATCCTCAAGGGAGCCTCCCCTGCCGCCGGACGCGTCCGCGTACAGACCTTCATCCCGAAGATCTCCGCGCTCAATCTGGAGCTTGCCTCGCTGGCCCAGGCCGTGACTGTCGGCAAACAGGAAGTAGCCCCCTCCATCGAGAAGTTCAAGGCTACCGCTGCCGTAAAGATTTCCCAGTAAGCCGGTCCGTAATGGGGAGCCGGATTAATCCCCGGCTCCCTACCCTGCGTTGCTGTCTTGCCCACAAGGAACTGTATGAAAACCAAACAGTTGTCCAGGCTCAGGAGGGATACGTACTTCTCCCTCTTCCTCGATCTGCCGGCTCTCCTGCTCACCGTCTTTTTCATCATCGTGCCGATCGTGGATTCGGTGATCAAGAGCTTCCAGACCTTCAGGCTGAAGAACATAATCACCAAGAAACCTGGCATCTGGAATGATTTCGCCAATTACCTGTATCTCCTTAAAACCGATGAATTCGGAAACGCCACCCTCCACACCTTCAGCTTCGTGCTGGGGATAGTGGTCTCCCAGTTTGTCCTGGCCCTGCTGCTCGCGCTGATACTCAATTCCAACATCAGGGGCGCCAGGTTCATGCGCAGCATCATGATGACCCCCTGGGTGGTCCCCACCGTCATCTCGGCGCTTATCTGGATGTGGTTGTTCCAGCCGCAGTACGGCCTGCTGAAGTACCTGGTCTCTGTCGTTACCGGTGGCAGGGTGGGTGACTTCGCCATCCTCAACGATCCGTCCACCGCGCTCGCAGGCGTAGGCGTCGCCGCGCTCTGGAAACAGATCCCGCTGATGTCCCTGCTCCTGCTCGCGGGCTTGCAGAATGTTCCCCACGACATTTCCGAGGCCGCGATGATCGACGGTGCCGGCAAGCTGCGGAGGTTCTTCTCCATCATCCTCCCCTATCTGAGTCCGGTGATAAAGGTGTCGGTGTCCATGGCGATCATCGAGAACTTCAAGCAGTTTCCGCTCTTCTGGACCATGACCGGAGGCGGCCCGAACAACGCGACCACCACCCTTGCGGTACTGAGTTACCGGGAAGCCTTTGTCGGGATGAACCTGGGTGCCGGAGCGGCCATCACCACCTTGTGGATGGGCATGATGATCGTGGTCATCTTCCTGTACAACAAGGCCTTCAGAATCCAGGATACGCAGTGAGGAGCCAATGAATAACCCACATAAAATCGGTGACAAGGTCTTCGCCGTTGTCAGGACCCTCACCCTGGCGGCGATCCTGCTCTTTTTGCTCTTTCCCCTGTATTGGGTCCTGATCACCGCGTTCAAGACCAATCTGGAGGCCTATCGCTACCCGCCCACCTTTTTCCCAAGGGTGCCCGTCGTCGACAGTTTCATCAGCCTGTTCAGGGAGAACAACCAGTTCTTCGTGTACTATAAGAACAACATCATCGTCTCCGCTTTTGTGGCGCTGCTCTGTTGTGTGATCGCGATTTTTTCCGGCTATTCCCTGGCCCGTTTTAAAAACAAGTGGAACCGCTGGTTCTTCGCGCTGCTGCTTGCCTCGCAGATGTTCCCGGTCATAAGCCGCATGATCTCGCTATACGCCATAATGGGAAAGCTGGGCATCATCAATACCCTGGCTGGACTCACCCTTGCCTTGTTGGCGTCGCAGGTCCCGTTCTGCATCATCCTCATGTCCAGTTTTTTTGCGGGCATTCCCAAGGAGATCGAGGAAGCCGCGTATGTCGACGGTGCCGGCAGGTTCCGCATCCTTTTCTCCATCATAACGCCTTTGGTAAAGTCGGGCCTGGTCGCGGTGGGAATCTATGCCTTCCTGATGACCTGGGACGACTACCTGCAC
>CAXNJE010000214.1:0-5080 GCA_964202565.1 Breznakiellaceae bacterium
CGGCCGCGGTCCAGGGGCCTTGCTGGCTGCTCGTGTTCACCGCGCACAAGCGCCACCGGCGGGTGTCGCCGACGGCCAGGGTATCGGGGGTCTGGTACTCGGAGATTACAGCGCGTTGTTCCGGTGCGGAAACCAGGCTGCTTTCCGTGGTGGCGATCTGGACAAGGTAGGAGACTGCGTCAGGGGCGTCGGCCCAGTCAAGGAGGGGAATCGTGTCGGAGGTGGTACCGCCTGAAGCCGGAGACAATCCCGATATCGCACCAAAGTTGACCGTGAAACTCTTGGAACCCGTCCACGCGCTCCACACCCCGTCCGCGTTCTTCGCCATAACACGCCAGTAATAGGTCGCCTCGTTCGCCAGCGCCACCGTCCGTGTGTATGCCGATACGGTCAGCGTAGCGTCGTCCGTCATCGTCGTCGCAAAATCGTTCGTCGCAGACATCTGGATGCGGTAACCCGTCGCGTCCGTGACATCGGACCAGTCGAAGGCGGGTGTTGTATCTGTCGTTGTTGAAGCATGAACCGGGCTCACGGTATCGGGCTCCGCCGCACTCAAACTGAATGTCGCCGTCTCCGTGGACCACCCACCCCAAGTCTCGCCCGCCTTGGCTCGCACGAACCAGTAGTAGGTGGTGGACGCTGTTAGGCCGAAACAGTCCACGGGAAGGTATTCGTTTACCGCCACTTCGGCGCTTTCGTACAGGTAATCTTCAGGGTCGGCGGTCGCGGATACCCGGAATTGGTAAGCCGTGGCACCGATAACCTTGCCCGCACGGAGGGTGGGCCCATAAGGGACAATGCCGCTTTCCGCGTCCACGGGGGCCACCGCGTCGGGGTCCTTCACCGTCTCGTAGCCTTGGTAGTTTGCCGCGACAGGGTCGGCGGGGTTGTCCAATTCGCCCCAGAGCTCCGTGCAGGAGGGGAGGAGGAGGGAAAGGAGTAGGGAGAAGAGGACGCTGGCGGGGAACGCGGGTTTTTTCATGCTTCGCTCCTGAGTGGGGTGGGATCGTGAATCAGGAAGTCACGGACAATCTTGCGGATTCCCTCGGTCCATTTCAGGAGCAGAGGGAGCATGTCCTCGGTGATTTCCAATATATGTTGGGGGTAGCGTGAAAGGGTTCCGTAAGGGGTCAAGCGCTCACATTCGATCCAATCCTGGGTCGTCCCGTCCGCCCTCATACCGCGATTCCTTCCGCCACTACCGTGCTTTCGATGGTCCAAGGGACAGCCGAGTCTTCGGCAAAACGCTTTTCGTCGGATACAAGGACATCGAGCGCGATATTCAGTTCGCCATGCAAAGCCCGTCGTACGCGATACAGGACCTCAAAAGGATTTTCTTCAAATTCCTGAAATACCACATAGATATCCAGGTCGCTGTCTTCCCGAGGTTCGCCTCGCGCGCGGGACCCGAACACGAAAAAGCGGGCGCCGGGGAATTGGGGTTTGATGTTCCGTATGCCTTGCAGAAGAATCGGATCAATCGACATTCAAGCTCCTATTATTCCATCCCTCCGGGTTCTCTGTGCCCTCTGGGGTTCATTCCTTTCTGAATCCCAGAGGGCACAGAGGGTCTACCGATCAAAATCTTGAATCATCCTCTTAATACCATCTTTGAAAAGCACGGAATTAAAGTTGAGTATAAGCCCGACGGTACAACCAGTTAGTCGTAGATATGTTAGAAGTTGCGCTTGGTGGATTGGCATAACCCTCTCAATGGCCTTCAACTCCACGATTACCTCCCCCTCTACCATGAGGTCCAGACGGAACGGCTGCCTTGCATTCTGGCCCTTGTAAACTACGGGAACCGGAACCTGTCGTTCGATATTGATTCCCCTGGAACATAACTCGATCGCCATGCAATCCTCATATATCGATTCCAGGAGACCCGGTCCTATAGTCTTATGCACTTCCATTCCCGCATCGATAATTTGCTTGGTGATGGAGTTTATATAATCCATACGTACCGGATCCCTGATTTTTCTTCCCTCCGTGCCCTCTGCGTCTCTGGGGTTATTTTCCGCCCCTTCACTCAAGCGGCATACACGACTTCCCGCGTTTCTAGAATGATTTTCTTTCGTATCGGATTCCGTAACGCCTCTTTTTCTACCAGATCGACTTTCCGACGGAGAAGCGTACCAAGCTCCTTTTCAATATCCATGATTCCGAAGAGCGTTATTGGCGCTTCTTCATCGAATGAGACCAGGATATCGATATCGCTGGCATCGGTAAAATCGTCCCTCAACGAGGATCCGAATATTGAGAATTCGTTTATCCGATATTTTTGACATAAAAGGACAATATCCTTGTAATACAAGGGAATCCCTTTCATTTGGAGCTTGTCGCAAACATTCATGCTTCCCCCCTACTCCCCCAGCCTCTTCAACCCCTCGTCCAGCGCCTTGATTGAATCCTCCAGCGCCTTGGGGTCAGGCCCTATCGCCCATAATAATGGTGCCAGGCCAAGCCCCGCCCCGCCCACGGAAGCCGCACCCGCAAAGACCGAGCCCCACAGGGCCACTTGGTCCCTGGCGGCGGTCGCGTCGGAGGTAGCCTCTGCGGAAACGTAGGCATCCCGGGCCTGCGCGCCCAGCACGTAGGCGGCGGCGGCTCCACCGGCCCCCAGAATACCGGCACCCAGGGATACCCAGCCAGCGGTCTTGCGGTTTGCCTTGGCCTTGACCGCCCGCTCCGCGCTCAACCTCTGCGCCTTCAGCGCCCCGCCAAGGGCTTCGCGGTAGCCGGGTAGCTCTATTGTCTTGCCCGCCTCGATACGGACCTGTGTGAAGAAGGGGTATCTCCCAGAGAGGGCGACCGTGTACGTGCCTGCGGCGAGGGAAGGAGAACGGAGGAAGGAGCCTGTCTCGCGCAGGGGAATTGTCACCGAGGCAGATCCTGTTGGTACGAATCGAAGTTCAGCATCGGGTGGAAGCCATGGGAGCGAAAAGGAGCCAACCGGCAGTTCGATGGTTTGATTCTCTCCTTCCTTAAGTGTGACCGTCCGTAAGGCCACTTCGTCGTCCACGGAATCCGCAAACATCACCTGTACGGAAAGTTCAATGCTCAGTCCGGTTTTCACCCCCGGAATAGTCAATGTCTCCGGAATGACCGAGGAAGCATCTGCTCTGACGATCGTCCTTTCATTATCCACCCAGAGATCCGCGCCGAATGGTGGCTCGAGTATCACAATACTTCCCCGGTCCATTTCCTTCAGGGTCACAGCCACGGGGGTCGCCCTCCCAGCCTGAATCGCCACCGACTGGACAGCATCATGGTAACCAGGGGAACTGAATACCATCGTATGGGTTCCAGGACCAAGACTGAGGGATTTTGGCGTCATGCCTATGCTCTTCCCGTCCAGTACCAACTGCGCGATAAAGGGTTCCACGCTCAGCGTCAGGGTCCCCACCGAATAGGGCGTCCAGCGCGCCACCGTGCCGCGACCGATGGACAGGTTGGTGGAGGCGCTCTCGTAGCCGGAACCGGAAGAGGAAAGCGTGTAGCTGCCGACGGGCAAATCCGCTATCGTGGCCGAGCCGGAAACGCGCCGGGATTGGCCGTTGCCGGAAAGGGAGACGGTGACGCCGTCGGGGGCGTTCACTTCGACCGAGCCTATTCCATACACTTTTGCGCTCGTCCGCCCGGTCTCGTTGCCGGGGATGGTCACGCTGCCCTTGTAGTACAAATTCGAACCCTTGAGTTCCAGGGTGCGTTCCCCTGCGGAAAGGTCGCGGAACAGGCCGCTGCCCAGAGCGCCCAACTTGATGCCGTCCAAGTAGGCGTCCACGTCCTTCTCGTTGGCTTCTATGAAGAGGTTCCCCTTCATTCGCTCCAGCTTGAGGGAGATTTCCTTGAGTTCCTTAGGCTTCAGGGTGAGCTCCGTCCGGCCGGAGTCGTAGCCGGAACGCACTTCGATCACCAGGGGCACGCCAGAAGGCAATTTCTGCACCAGCGCGGGGGCTGTGCCCACCTTGGCGCCGTTCACGTAGATGTCCGCCGTCTTGACGCCACCAGAGAGGGACACCATGAGTTCCGCATCGTTGGAGGACTGGGGCTTGAAGCTCGCCGGGGCAGAGGAAGAAGCGGAGGACGAACCTGCGGAGGCCTGAGAAGCGCCTTCCTTCAAAAAGAGCAGGAAACTGCCGCCCGTCTCCTGGCCCGGAAGGGTGCCCAGCAGCGGAAGGGTCTTGGTGACCCCGCGCCGGATGCGGTCGTACATGACCAACGGATCGATGACCTGTTCGGTGTTGTTTTCCAGAAGGCTCTTGAACTGTCGGGCGAACTCGCTCTCGTCGGGCACCGTCTCGGAGGCGCCGGAGGTGAGCACCTGGCGGGAGGTATACTTGAGAGCGTTGCGGAAGTACACGGAATCCACGGTGGGGGCGGCGCCGCGGTGGACGTTCAGCAGGTCGCCTGAAAAGCAGGAATCGGAGACGAGGGCCACCGAATGGGCCTTTATCTGGGTGACGAAGTTGCGTATCTGCTGGTTGGGCAGCCAGCGCTCCTGGGCCTCGATATCCTTGCCACCGTCGGCCGGTATCCAGAAACCCGTCTGGAAACGGTCCGTATACCCGTGCCCCGCGTAATAGATGAGCACCGAGTCCGCAGGCTTGGTCCGGTCTATCAGATCCGCGAAAAGCCGCCTGATGCCCACCGCCGTCGCGTCCTCGTCGTAGAGTTCCACAATTTCGTCTATAAAGTAGCGCCGTTGCAGGATATCCCTGACGGCCCTGGCGTCCTTTACGGGGTTGCGGAGCGGCGTCCACTCCTTGTAGCGGTCCACCGCGATCAACACGGCGTACTGCCTGCCTATCTTGTAGTCCGCACCGCCCACCGACCTGGCCACCACATCCAAGCCCCGGTCCTGTGCAGGAACAAGGGATACCAAAGAAAGGGCGATGACGAGTGCAAACAGAATTTTCCCGATTTTGGACATGACAGCCTCCCGTACTTTTTTAAGCTCCATCTCACCTGATGATCACGTTTTAGCCAGATACGGCCAGTATAAAACGGATTATGCGTCAGGGCAATAAATCCAGCGCTTTTTCCAGACTTCCTATCCCCAGAGCCTCGACGGGAAAAG
>CAXNJE010000215.1:0-5078 GCA_964202565.1 Breznakiellaceae bacterium
CTGGGGTACCGGACCTTCGTCCTGTCCAACACCGCGTTCCTCCACGCAAACCTGATATTTTCCAACGAACTGATGGCCACCATACCCGAATTGCACATCCTCTCGTACAAGGTGGGTGTCATGAAGCCCAATCCGGGCATCTGGCTGAAGCTGCTGGAGTATTCGGGCCTGAAAGCGGAGGAGTGCTTCTATATCGACGATGTGGAAAAATACTGCGATGCCGCGCGCTCCCTTGGTTTTGGCGCATTCCAGTACGATAAAAATGTTCATAATCTGTCGCAGGTTATAGAAAATCGACTATAATAATTGAGGGTACACGAGTATTGTTAGGATTCTGTTAGAAAGTGGCATAGCCGCTATACAAGTCATTTTTCAGGAGGATAGTATGAAACGTTTTGCCTTAATTGTTCTTTGTCTCGCCTTCACGGCATCCGTGTGGGCAGCCTCGAATAAGGTCGTGGTTTATACGGCCCACGAAGAGACCATAATCAACGCGCTGGTTCCCATGTTCGAGAAGGAAACCGGTATCGATATCGAATATGTAAAACTTGGTTCCGGTGATGTGATCAAGAGGGCCAAGGCCGAGCTGGGCAATCCCCAGGCAGACGTGATCTGGAGTATCGGCGGCGAGCAGCTGGAAGCGAACAACCAGATTCTGGAAGCCTATACCCCCAAGGACTGGGACAAGATCGCCTCGGTATACAAGGTAGGCAAGAACTGGCTTCCCTACACCGGCATCATGAACGTCTTTATCGTGAACACCAAGTTGCTTACCCCCGCCCAGTACCCGCGCAAATGGACCGATCTGACCACCGCCCGTTTCAAGAAGGCCATCTCCTCTGCCCGTGCCGACAAGTCCGGTTCCTCCTATATGCAGATGGCCAACGTGCTCTCGGTGTACGGCGAAACCAAGGGTTGGGAGGTCTACAAGGGCATCATGTCCAACATGGTGGTCTCGGCCTCCTCGGGTGCGGTTTCCAAGTTTGTCAATGACGGCGAGCAGTCTGTCGGCCTTACCCTTGAGGACAATGCGTTCCGCTACTTCTCCGGTGGTGGCCCGGTCGCCATCGTGTACCCGGAAGACGGCACCGTAGCTGCCCCCGACGGCATTGCGCTCCTGAAAGGCGCTCCGAATCTGGATAACGCCAAAAAATTCATCGACTGGATGCTCTCGAAACCGACCCAGGAATACCTGGTGGATGCCATGGCACGCAGGCCGGTGCGTACCGACTGCAAGGACCCGAAGGGTCTTCCCGCCCTTTCCACCATCAAGACCATTCCCTACGATTTCGCCTGGGCAGCCACGAACAATCCGGTATTCGTAAAGAAATTCGTCGATATCGCCATGGACCTGAATCTGTAGAACATCAACGAATACTCTCCAGCCTCCGCTTCGGCGGGGGTTGGGGAGTCCCGGCCCGCATTCCGGGCCGTTCCAATCCTACTTCTGGAGTTTTCAATGACCCCGATAAAAATCGTTGGCGTGGAAAAGCGTTTCGGTGATCTTTTTGCCCTGTCCGATATTCATCTGAACATCGAGGAAGGTGAATTCTTTACCCTCTTGGGTCCTTCGGGCTGCGGAAAGACGACGCTGCTGCGTACCATCGCCGGTTTCTACCGGCAGGATAAGGGCGATATTTATCTGGGTGAGGAACTCATCAACGATGTCCCCGCCTACAAGCGGAACACCGGTATGGTGTTCCAGAACTACGCGGTGTTTCCCCACATGACCGTCTTCGAGAATGTCGCCTACGGCCTCAAAGTCCGCAAGCTTCCCGCCAAGGATATCGAAGAAAGGGTGATGAACGCCCTCAAGAGCGTCCATCTGACCGGTTACGAGGCCCGCACCCCCGACAAGCTTTCCGGCGGGCAGCAGCAACGGGTCGGCCTCGCGCGGGCCATGGCCATCGAG
This sequence comes from Breznakiellaceae bacterium, assembly GCA_964202565.1. Classification (GTDB taxonomy): domain Bacteria; phylum Spirochaetota; class Spirochaetia; order Treponematales; family Breznakiellaceae; genus SZUA-426. Next base: position 1,913 of record CAXNJE010000215.1, read on the forward strand.
CCGCGGGTCCTCCTTTTCGACGAACCCCTCTCCAACCTGGACGCCAAGCTCCGGGTTGAGATGCGCGAGGAAATCAGGGCGGTCCAGAAGGCCCTGGGCATAACCGCGGTTTACGTGACCCACGATCAGGAAGAAGCCCTGGTAATTTCCGACCGCATCGCGGTTGTCAATTTCGGAAAAATCCAGCAGGTGGGGGTACCCTGGGAAATCTACAAGAACCCGGTGAACCTCTTTGTGGCCACCTTTGTGGGAAAGATCAATTCCATGGAAGTCCAATTCGGTGCTGCAGGCAAGGATGGCCTCCGACAGGCGAGCTCCGGTCCCATCACCTTCTCGGTTCCCTCCGCGGGCACCGAAGGGCTCGACTCAGCCATTCTGGCGTTCCGTCCGGAAGACGTGGTGGAGACTTCCAAAAGCAGTTCCGAGAACAGGCTGGCCGGAACCCTGCTCTCTACAGCCTTCCTCGGTTCCGTCGCGAGCCTTGAGTTGGACGTAAAAGGCAAGATGATCGTGATCGACCGGCACCGGCCCAAAAGGAGCGATATTCCGCAAGTCGGCGAGACCGTCGAATTCGCCCTACCTTCCGATGCCTGCCTCCTTTTCAACAAGGCCAGCGGAGCCCGTCTGGGCAGGGGAACCGCGAAATGAGAGGGGAGGCCAAAAAACTCGATTTCTGGGCTTTTGTCACCATCGCCGGGTTCGCCATCGTCATAATCTTCCTCATCTATCCGCTGTTTGACGTGTTCAAGTTCAGTTTTGCGGATAAGGAAACCGGCGCACTCTCCATGGCCAACTGGAAGGAGTTCCTTTCCCGTGCGTACTACATCCGGGCCTTCAACCATTCCATGATCGTGGCCTTGTTTACCACGTTCTTCTCGGCCCTGCTGGGCATCCCCCTGGCGTTTTTCACCACCAGGTACCGGATACGCGGCTCCAACCTGCTTTCTACGCTTTCGGTATTGGCGCTCCTGTCGCCGCCGTTCATAGGAGCCTATTCCTGGATTACCATGCTGGGGCGAAACGGATTCCTGCGGAACATGTTCCTGACTATCGGTGTCAAGCTCCCGCAGATTTACGGCCCCCTCGGCATCATCCTCGCCGATACCCTGCAGTACTATCCCTTCATCTCGCTCATGACTGCCGGAGCGCTCATGACTATCGACCGCTCGCTGGAGGAGGCTTCCGAGAATCTGGGTGCCCGCTCGTTCAGGACCTTTTTCACGGTTACCCTCCCGCTCGTGCTGCCTTCCCTCACCGGCGGAGCCCTCATCGTCTTCATGATGTCCCTGTCCAACTTCGGAACCCCCATGATCATCGGCGGCAACTATCTGGTGCTGCCCACCCTGGCGTACAACCTCTTTACCAGCGAGGTGAGCGAGCGGCCGGGCATGGCCTCCACGGTTTCCATCGTCCTCATGCTCTGCGCCTCGGTAATCATCATTTTCCAGCAGTGGGCCTCGAACCGCAGGAAATACGCGAGCATGCTCGTGAACCGTCCCATCGTCAAACAGCTGAAGGGCATCAAGTCCTTCCTTGCCTACCTGGTATGCTATTCGATAGTCGCCCTCTCCACACTGCCCCTGGCGGTCATCGTCTTCTATTCGTTCCGCAAGACCAACGGGCCTGTCTTCACCAAGGGTTTCGGGCTGGACAGCTACAGACAGATCTTCTTCGACGTACCCAAGACGGTTGCCAACAGCTTTGTCTATTCCTTCGTCGCGGTTGTATTGATCGCGTCCATCGGCACCCTCATCGGCTTCGTCATTGCCCGCAAGAAAAACTGGGCGGTGAGGACCCTGGATCCCCTGCTGATGATTCCGTACATGGTGCCCGGAACCGTCATCGGCATAGGTTTCATCGTCGCCTTCAACCGTAAACCCATCTACCTGGCGGGCACCGCGACCATCATAGTGCTCACCTACTTCATCCGCAGGCTACCCTATTCGGTGCGCTCGTCGGCCTCCATCCTCAAGCAGATAGACCCGGCCCTCGAAGAGGCGGGCATCAATCTGGGCTCGCCGCCGGGCCGCACGTTCAGGACGGTTACCCTTCCCCTCATGCAGTCCGGCATAATTTCCGGGGCCATCATGAGCTGGGTCACCTCGATGAACGAGCTTTCGGCCTCCATCCTGCTCTACGTGGGCAAGACCATGACCATGCCGATTAAGATCTATCTGTCTGTCGTGGACGGATACTTCGGTACCGCCAGTGCCATGTCGACCATACTGCTGGTGGTTACCGGCATCGCCGTTTTCGTGGTGAACAAGTACTTCAAGCGCGGCAACGACACGTTTATAGGAGCGTAGCAATGCATGAAGCCTCAGCGTCGCGGGCAATGGATGCTCAGGCGTTCTTGAAGGCGCGCTCCAGCCCATCCAGCCTCTGCAAGAGGGGCGGGTGGGAATAGTTGAAGAACACGCACCAGGGGTGGGGGTACAGGTTTGAAAGGTTGTCGGCGGATAGGCGCTTGAGGGCGCTGGCCATGTCCGTGGCGGAGGCTGTCCTGGCTGCGAAGGCGTCGGCCTGGTATTCGTTGCGGCGGCTGAAAACAAGGGCCGCCAGGCCCGAGACCGACGCGAGGGGTCCGAAGAGGATGCCGAAGGCGATGAGGTTGAGTTCCAGGGCGTAGGCGTTGCCGCCCATGGCCAGGGACAGGCTGGGGTTGCCGATAAAGAGGGAAAAGACCCAGAGGGTCAAGGTTATCTGGACCGCCGAGAACAGGAGCCCCCGGGGGATATGGCCCAGCTTGAGGTGCCCTGTCTCGTGGGCCAGCACGGCCACCAATTCGCCCACGGGATGCTTCTCGATCAGGGTATCGAATAGGACTATCTTCTTTTTGGGGCCAAGACCGGAAAAGAAGGCATTCGCCTTGGTGGAGCGCTTGGAGCCGTCCATCACGTAGACGCCCTTGAGTGGAATGCCTTGCCCGGTCGCATAGGCTTGGATTGCGTCCCTGAGTTCCCCCTCCGGCAGCGGTTTGAGCTTGTTGAACAGCGGCAGTATCAGGCTGGTATAGAACATGTTGATCAGGATCACGATGAGCACCGCCGCCGCCGCAAACACAAGCCAGAACGAGGACCCCAGAGCCTCCACTAGGACCATGAACAACCACAGCAGGCCGCCGCCGAAAACCGCGCCTAACACGTAGCCCTTGAGTTTGTCTGCG
>CAXNJE010000216.1:0-5073 GCA_964202565.1 Breznakiellaceae bacterium
ATCCAGCTGGTTTTCAGTTCCACGGGTGCACCGTTCGCGAGCTGCAATCCCACGGAAAAATCCACCCAAGGAAGACCGCGGGTGTTTTGCGCCTGTTCCTTGCCGAAGGTGGAGGATGATGCCGAGGTGGAATTAAAGCTCAATTCCCGGGGAAGAATTTCGCGGGCGACCAAGCCACGCTCCATCGCCTCATCCAGTCCCATACCGGAACCTGCACCTGTAGAGCGCAAGGCATTTTTACCGAAAACGAATAGCAGGGTGTCGAGCAAATGGCTGCCCAAATCACCCACACAGCCGGCGGTGCTTTCTTCCGGGGACAGCCGCCATTTCCATCTGGGCACGGTGGCCCAATCGCCCCAGCCCTTGGTGGTTACCCAATCCTGATTATAAATAGCCTCAACACTTTCAATTTCGCCAAGTTCGGTTTCGACCGCATTTTTCAAAGCCATCAAGGCAGACGCATTTCTCTTTGAAAAATTAACAGCGCTATGGGTACCGTCAGCCTGCCAGGAGTTGGCGGCCAAGGCAGCCATGGCCTGGGCATCGGCGAGGTTGCGGGACAGGGGCTTTTCGCAGAAGACAGGTATTCCGCGTTTCAACGCGGCGTCTACAACCTGGCGATGCTTGCCGTCGATTACAGCGCAGGAGAGGGCGTCGAATTTACCCCACGCCAACAAGGCATCAATGGAGTCAAAAGCAGGGCTGATCCCCAACCTTTCAGCGAAGGCCAGGGCGTGCTCGGAACGATGGTCACAGGCCGCGGCTACGACGCAATCTTTCAGGGAAGAGAATTTGGCAGCGTGATATTCGGCCATGCCCCCGGACCCGAAAATTGCCATCCGCAACATGCCGTCGACCTCCCTGTTCATATTCATCACACGCAACAAGCCGCGGTAGATTCCCTGACCACAAAGCCCGTGTCCAGCCATTCCTGAACCGGTTCGCCCCGATGGTTGGCGAGCACGTCCACGAGCAGTCGCGTCGCCCTTCGTGCCAACTCGGTTACCGGGTGATCCACCGTAGAAAGTGCCGGAGTAATATCCTGGGCAGGGTTGAGGTTATCGTAGCCGATGACGCTCAGTTCGGAAGGTACCCGTATTCCCTTGGCGGCGGCGTATTGCAGCACGCCAAAGGCCGCACGATCCGAGCTGGTCATGATTATCGATGGCGCCTTCGCGGCGGAAAGCAGCTTGTCGCTGGCCGCATAGCCGGAGCTCTTTGAAAAGTTCCCTTCGGCAATGAAGGACTCAACCCCAAACTCATCAGCCAGTTTCTTGAACGCTCCCAAGCGGTCGGTCGCATTCCGGAAACGCATATCACCGGTTATGTAGCCAATCTGGCGGTGCCCAAGATTGCACGCGTGCGAAAAGGCTTTCCTCATGCCCGGTTCCGGCAGGGCGTCCACGCTGTTCAGACCCTCATGATAGTTATTGATCAGCACGAAGGGTACGCCGCGTTCACGCAATCCCATGAAGGGGTTGAAATCCGCACGGGTAACCGCAAAAAGCAGGCCATCCACCGTTTTCGACCGTATCAGCGCAAAATAATCTTCCGTAACGTGGGTACGCTTGTCCAACACAATCGTGACAGCGTAATCCGCCTCATCCGCCGCCAGCACGACACCATCCAACAAGGCCGGAAAATAGGCGCGGGAAAAGGGCGGGAATGATTCATAGGAGGGCACGACAAACCCTAACGTGTTGGTACGCTTGCGCGCAAAAAGCGCTGCCTGCCTGGACGGAATATACCCCAACTCCAGCGCCGCCGCCCGCACCCTTTCCTTGATGGGCTCGGTGATGAGCGGCGAATTGTTGAGCGCCCGGGAAACCGTAGACTCGGCAACCCCCGCCATTAGGGCAACATCCGCCCTGCTTACCTTGTGGTGAATACGAAGCCTCCACGGACATCATACCATATTTTATGCCAACCTAAACCCTCACATAAGAAACCACGGTAACACCGTTATGGTATCCGACAAGGCGAGGGGCCTGGGGCAGCGGCAAATGATATAGCCATGGGCATTTTTATTGCCAAGTTCCTTCAGGAAAGTTTCGAGGTGTCTGGCCAAAATAGACGATAAATCACAACACGACTTTCGATTTATCGTCTATTTCGAAACTTGATACCGTTTACGCCTGGGCCAGTTTGCCGAACCGGTTCGCAATGGCCAGGGCGGGATCTGTTGGGACTTCCTGCCGCTTCACGTCCTTGGGCACGGTGATGGTGGATACGCCACGCACCTTCTTGCCGGCGAACTGGGGCAGCCAGGGGCGTTGGGCTTCCAGCAGGTCGGAGGTCATCCTGCGGATCTCGTCCAGGGTGAGAACGGCTGCGGTAAGGGGGTCGAGGGCGACGGCTTCCACGAGCATTTCAACATCGCCTGTGAGGGCGGCTTCCACCGAGAGGCCTTGGACGAGCACGTTGGTCATGTTGAGGGCGGCCAACGCCCTGGGCAGTTTTCCCACGTGGGTGGCGTGCAGGCCCATGCGGTCCACGTAGATGGGAACCTCGACACAACAGCCGTTCGGCAGGTTCTCGATATAGCCATCGTTGCGGATGTTGCCGTTCAGCCGGAAAATGTTTCCGGTTTCCATGGCCTCGATGATGTGGGAGCAGTACTCGGCGCTGCGCTTGCCAAGCTTGGTGGATTCGATGGAAAGCGGGTCGAGCTTCTTGAATTTTTCGTCGATCATGGCGCAGTACTTGTAGTATGCGCCGGTCTCCCCTCCAAAGGCCGGCTCGTCGCAATATAGCTCCAGGGCTTTCTTGTTCTTGCGGAAGTAGGGCAGGTATTCGGATAGGTGGCCGGTACTCTCGGTCATGAAATAGCCAAAATGGCGCATCACCTCGGCACGGACCTTCTCGTTCACGTAATAGCCGGGTTTCTCGAAATTGGCCTTGAGCAGGGGGTACAGGTCCTTGCCCTTGTGTTCCAGCTTGAGGAACCAGGCCATATGGTTGATGCCCGCCGCCACGAAGTCGATGTCGTCCTTGGGCAGGTTCGTGTAGGAGGCTACCAGGTCCATGGTCGTCTGCACGCCGTGGCAGAGTCCGATGAACTTCAGGCCTTCGACGGTGCCGAGGGCCCAGCAACACATGGCCATGGGGTTCGCATAATTGAACAAGAGCGCGTTGGGGCAGAGTTCCCGCATCTCCGCGGCGATTTCCAGCAGGGCGGGAATGTGGCGCTGGGCACGGAAAATACCGCCCGGTCCCATGGTGTCGCCGATGCAGTTGTCGACGCCGTACTTCATGGGGATCTCATAGTCGTACTTGAAACCCTCGACACCGCCAACCTGGATCATGACCACCACGTAGTCGGCGCCGCGCAGGGCTTCGCGCCTGTCGGTGGTGGCCTTGACCGTGGCCTTCACACCGTTGTCGCGTATCATGCGTCCGACGAAATCCGTCATCTTGTCCAATCGGGCGTGGGTCAGCGCCATCAGGCGGTATTCGCTGCCTGCCAGTGCGGGGGTCGAAAGGAAATCAGCCATCAGGGTCTTGCCGAACACGAGGCTTCCCGCGCCGATCATCGCAATCTTGGCCATGTCATCCTCCTTGATCAAAACAGTGGGATTATTATCATTCTTCAACTACCCGAGGCTGTCTCCAGCAGGTCCGAAACCCGGGGGTAGATCTTTGCGTACTTTTCATATTTTTCCATATAGATCGCGTGCCTGGCGGGATCGGGCTTGAATATTTCCCCTTCCGATACAAAGCGGGCGATCGTATCCTCGTAGGAGGGAAGCAGGCCGGTGGCTACCCCCGCGATCATGGCCGCACCCAGCGTCCCCGCTTCTCCGATAGGGGAGCGCTCGAAGGGCACACCTATGACATCGGCCTTGATCTGCAGTCAGGCCGAAGATCTCGAGCCTCCGCCGGTAGCTATGAACCGTGAAGTATCCACCCCAAGCTTGGCGATGGCACGCAGGCTTTCCAGGAAATACAGGGTCTCGCATTCCATGATGGCCTTGAGTATTTCCCCCCTGGAGGTGGAAACCTTCAGCCCCATGATCAGCCCCGAACTGTTCTCCATGAAGTGGGGAGTTCCCACCGGGTCAAAGTAGGGCAAGACCAAAAGCTGCGTCGGGTTCTTGGGCATCTCCTCGTCCAGATACGCGTAGATGCCGGTACCCGGGGGTGGCACATCGGCCTTGGCGAAGGTATTGCGGAACCAGCGCACCAGGCTGCCCGCCTGGTTGTATATGAAAGAAACGTAGAGGCCCGGCAGCGCGTGGTGCTCCACGTTCAGGCCATTGGCCAGCATGAATCGGCTTTCGGGAATGTGGTCATACACAGGAGTTATGCATTCCACCGTTCCGATGCCACACACGGCCTTGCCCGCCGAGATGGCCCCTATACCCAGCGCGTTGCAGCACTGGTCGTGGGCACCGACGACACACATTACACCAGGTTCCAGTCCCAGGTCGGCGCTCATCTTCGGTCCCAGCTTGCCGGCCAGGGTTCCGGAGGGAACGGGTTTCCCCAGCATACCGGAATCTATCCCCGCCAGGGTAAGCAGGCGCTCGGACCAACATTCCTTGCGAATGTCGAAGAGCATGGTCCGGTTTACCAGCGAATAGGAAGAAAGCGGTTCAAGGCCAAGCATGTAAAACAACAGTTCGTCAAAAAGCAGGAACTTCCAGGTAGAGGCGAATAGTTCGGGTTCCTTTTCCTTACGCCATAACAGCTTGGGCAGGGAATAATTGGTCCCCGGTATATTCGGGTTTATCCCGAAGAATTCCTCCTTCGGGATGCGCGCCAGAAATCCGTCGATCTGTTCCCTTCCCCGGGAGTCGAGGTGGATGATCGCGTTCCCCAAAATGCGCCTGTCGGCCGAGACGGGGGTCATCGCCTCGCCCATGGAACAGACCGAAAGGGCGCGGATGGGGTCCTTGGCGGTTTTTCCGGCCAGTTCCCGGATCACTTCCATCACCGAGGAGATCACCTTGCGGGAATCCAGTTCAGCCCACCCGGACCTGGCGTGGACGAGCGGATATTCCCGCTCGGCGGTGCCCAATACAAGCTCCGCGCCACGCTGGCCGTCGGTACGGAAAACCGATCCCTTACAGT
>CAXNJE010000217.1:0-5067 GCA_964202565.1 Breznakiellaceae bacterium
ATCGCCGCGATACCCGTGACGATCTTCAACGCAACCGACTTTCTCATACTATCCTCCGTAAGCCCGATACCTATTGATACGAAAGTATGTACAGCATGGATGTTCCGCCGCCGATCCCCGCATAACCTGTAGGTGCCAGTCCCGGGATCTGGGGATTCCAGCCGCCATCGTAGTAATGGATTTCACCGCTGTCGGTAAGCACATACAAAATGCCGTCACTCACCGCGATCGAAATGGGATTCAGGGGAGCGCCCATGGATTGCCAGCTTCCCCCGTCCAGATGGTAGACCGATGCACCGGCGAGTGCGAAAAGCGCAGTATCCGAACCGGCAATGCAGACCGCATTCACAGGCGCGAGGGTGGATGCAAGTTTCCAGCTCGCCCCGTCCAGGTAGTAGAGTTTTCTGTCGCCGGTGAGTGTCCAGAGCGTGCTGCCCCAACTACTGATGGAAAGCGGGTTTGTGAGCTGAGCCGCTGGAAGTGCATGCCAGCCAGCATCCCAGCCGTACGTGGTTCCACCAAAGTCGATCGCGTACAGGGTCGAACCTTGTTCGCTTACCGCGACCGTCGAAGCTGGAGGATTGGCATGCGCTGACCAGGTTCCGCCGTCCAGATAGAAGAGTTTGAGGGTACCGGTCATGACGGTCAGATTGAATGCCTTCGTATCCGACGCTCCGCCTTTCGATATTGTTGCGGTCAGGATCATTGCAACGCCGGGACCCGTAGGCGGTGTTACCTCGCCGCTGGTGCTTACGAGTTCGGTGTTGGTGGAAGCCCAGCCAATGGTCGTTCCTTTCAAGCCTGTAGTCGGGAGTGTCAGGTTCTGGGTCACATGGGATGCGGAGTCTCCACTGGCATAACCGATTGTCAGGGCGGCTTTCGCCTCCGCCACAGCTCCGGCGTCGGACTGGAACACGACTAGGTTGAACTGTTTGGTGTCGGAATCGAGCCCGAAGGTGATCGTCGCCGTCAAGGTGACCGGTGTATCAACCAACTGGCGAACTACCATTCCGGTCCCCACAACCGCTGTCGTACTGATTGCCGGATTGTTCGAAGCCCACACGATGGAACTGCCATTGGTACCCGTTGTGGGAAGTGTCAGGTTCTGGGTTACAGAGGAAGCGTTGTCCCCTGCGGCATACGTGATGGCCAAGTCTAGTTTGTCTGCGGCAATGGCTCCGGTGTTGCTTGCTTTCACAGTAAGGTTGAAGGTTTTCTGAAGGTTGCTGGATCCACGGCTCACTGTTGCGGTGAGGGTTACCTGAGCGTCGGAAGAGGCTTGTCCTGTTACCAAGGCGGTCCCCGTGGCCGAGGTGGCTGACACATCGATAGCCGCACTGTTCGAGGCCCAGCTTATGGTTGAACCGTTGGTTCCCAGAATCGGCAGGGTAAGGTTCTTTGTTACACTGGAGGAGGAATCGCCGGAAGAGTATACGATCAATAGGCTTGCATGATCGGCGCTTACCGCGGCGGAATCGGTCATCAGGGGGAAGGTGCGCACAAAGACGGTGGTGGAGAATGAGGGTCCTACATCGTTGACCGCGCCTACCCGGTACCAATATTCGGTATCCCCCTGCAAGCCCTGCTGGTCCAGGTAGGTGATGGCTGTTTTCGGGAGTTCCGCGATGGTGGAGAAACCCGAGTTGGAAGAAACGCCGCTACGTTCGACCAGCAATTTGTTGACATCCGCATCGTTGTTGGTCCAATCCAGCCTTACCGCCGACACCTGATCCTGTGCCAGGGGAGTCGCCACCAGACCGGTAGGTTTTTTTGGCACCACCGATTCGATAATCTGCTGCTTCAGTCCCACATCTCCACACGAGGCTAATAGGAGTACGAGCATCGGGGGAATAAATACAAGAGTACCGGTTTTTAATCGGACCATACGACAGTGTCCATGACGCCGGTCATGTCGGCAGCCCTTGTCGCCTCGGTTCCGCGCAGATCGAGGTAGGCGAACTGGGCGGCCAAATTGGGTTCGATGATCTTAAGCTTTTCGTACAATTCTTTGGAAGATCCGTAATTTTCCAGACCGTGGTTTGCCCTTGCGAGGGCGAGCAGTACTTTGGGATTGCCGGGTTCCTTCACGTAGGCGCGTTGGAAAAAGGACTGGGCTATTTTGAAATCCTTTTCCAGGTAGGAAAGGTTCCCCAAATTGACGAGGGCAGGCGCATACTCTTCCTTCGCGGTCGCCTTCAGGAATTCCGCCTTGGCGCGATCATACAAGCCATTGCCGGCATAGAGCGTTCCCAGCTTGTTTACGGTCCGTGGACTGCCTGATTCCTTGGCAATGTCCGCCTTGAGCTTGGCAACCTGCAGGTAGATTTGTTGGTCTATAAACCGGCCTATCTCGGACATGCAGGCGGCCTGCACGACGGCGGTGGAGGGAGAGGCGATATTCACTTTTTCTGTGGTGAATCCTACGGGTTCGTATACCCGCCAGGCTTCGTCCACCGGGTACAGTTTCGCCATGCCTTTCGAGACGGATTCGCGCCATTCCTTTGCACCCAGTTCCCAGGCCTTTATGAAACCCGATTCCACCATCGTAACCTCAATGGGAAGCCAGGATTTTTCCTGGGTTAGGATAAGGTCGTCGTATTTTGAAAAACGCTTGCGGGCTTCATCGGGGGTCATGCCCAGATCGACTGCCACGTAGATGTGTCCGGGAACGGTAATAAAGGCGGCCGGCGCACCGACAGCTTGCAGCAGGGAACAATAGAGGACGGACAAGTCATCGCAATCGCCGCCTTTGAAGTCCAGCGTCTGGCGCGGGAATTGCAGGAAATCCACTGCGGCGGCATCCTTGGATTTTATCTCATAGGAAGTGGATGGATCCTTGATATATTGGATACGGTAATCCGCCAGGGCTTCATGCATGGCCATTCCCGCAAGAAAGCCCTGGGACAGGTTGAAACGTTTGGTATCGGTCAGGGCGCCCATGACGTTACGGGCGAAGCGAAGGATCTCCGGATCCTTGGCGGTGACGAAAGCCGCCGCCCGGCGGTCATCGTCCCAGGTAAGTGCGTTACGGTTGTATACCGTGAGTGTCTGGACGTTTTGCTGCGTTTCCTGCCTGCCCCCATCAGCATCCCACATCACGTTGACATTGGCCGAAACTTTTGTGCCTTCGGATATGTTCAGGATGGCATCCGTGAAAAGGGCATTCAGCTCTACGGTCCTTTCCGAGCCAGCAACAAGGTCGAAGGGCTCTCCGCAGGTTTTGGGGTTGTCCATGAATTGCTTGACGTAGAATTCGATGCGCACATTTTTTGCTGTTTCCTTGGATGGATTCACGATGGTGACCATGCCGACAGGATTTGTATCATAGTACTTGTAAAAGATCGGAAATACGGGGTTGAGGCGGGCTGAATTGATCTTGATACCGCCTGAGCCTATGGGTGCCGACAGGGGTTCGGGCTTGGGCTTCTGGGGAGCCGGTGAGGTTCCCTCGGCAGAGGTGGACCCTCCCAGCGCGAGGGAAACGCCCCCCAGTATGGCGACCTCCGAATAAAGCCCAAGGAAGTTCCGGTACGACCCGGTAATGCGCCCGAATAGCGGACCGGCAATGCGGTAACTGACATCCAGCCCGCCACCCGCGTAGGGGTTCATCGCGGAGTCGGCACCGGGCATGGTGGCGTAATACCAGCCGCCCTCACCAAAGAGATTGACCGCCAGCTTCTCGAATAATTGTATCCCCACCTCGAGGCCGGCATGGCCTTCCACCAGCGTCAGGTTTGAAAGTCCTGTGCCGGTTTTAAGGGGGCTAAGCTGGGACCAGGAGAAACCGGGGACGATGGCGAGCCTGGGAAAAGCCGTGAAGGGAATGCTGCCTTCCGCCCGGGCACCCAGTCCGGTATTGAAGATGGCGGCATCCGTACCCATCGGTAGGTCTGCTCCGGCACTCAGCGAGAGTATGAAAGGTGCTTTTTCATCGGCGAAGGTGGGGTACGCGAGAAGCAAGACGAGACCGAATGAAAAAGACAGAGAGCGAACCTTTTTCATGTTCGACCCCTTGGCTGTTTCAGCGATTTCAATACTATTCTAGCGCATAATCAGTGGAGATACAAATTTAATGCACCGATCGCGCTGCGTTCTCCCCTAATCCGCCCTTCCCACTGGCGCGGCGTACAGGCTGAAGCGTTCTGTACCGTCCAGACCCAGCAAGGCGTCGAGCCTCTCCTGGTCGTAGGCGCCTATGGCGCAGGTACCGCAGCCTATGGCCTCGCAGGCCAGGTAGAGGTTCTGGCAGGCGTGGCCTGCGTCCAGTGCGATAAGCTTGTGGGAGACCGGGCCGTAACGCCATTCGGTGCGGTAGGGAACGGCGGCCCAGACAAAAACCGCCGCGGAATTCCAGTATTGGCCGTTCAGGGCGCCGTCCATGCCCTCTGCGTCCTTTCCGGCGCGCATGAGAACCAGGCTGTGCTCGACCGGCAGGTATCGGTACAAGCCCGCTTCCAATCCATCCACCTTGGCGCTATGTACGAATAGGTCGAGGGGTTGCCGGGCTCCCCCGGAAGGGTAGGTGCGAAGCGAATATTTCGCGGTATGTTTTTTTATTCCCGCAGCAGCCCAGCACAGGAAGGAGAATTCCTCCAGGGTCAAGGTTCCAGCGCTGAACTTCCTTCGGCTCTTTCGACCCCGCAGCAGGTCCAGCAGCGATCCACCCCGCGGAGTCAGACCATCAGCCTTTATGAGGGGTATGATCTGCTCCCCCTCTTTTGGACCTTCTTCCTGCGGTGGTACAGGCACGCCTTTGGACTGGTCCGATTCCCAACCATTCTCCACCAAGTGCCAGTTCGCTTTCAGGAACTTCCTGCCGCTGTCGTACAATCCGTTCATTTCAGGCTCCGATTTAATAAACTTGTAAGAATTGCTCAAGGATTACCTAAGCTTTGCCCAGTATATTCTGCACATCGAGAGAACTCAAGGAGAGGATATGAACAAGCGTAGGGGATTGACCATTGCGTTGATCGTTTTGGCTGCCGCCATCGTGGCGGTAGGAGTGGCACTGATTTTCCTGGGCGGAGCTGCCGGTGCGGGAGTCGGAGCGGGAAGTGGCTGGAATTT
>CAXNJE010000218.1:0-5024 GCA_964202565.1 Breznakiellaceae bacterium
CTGATACCGAATCCCTCGGCTTCGTGGCCCAATATCATGGGCTACAAGTCCCTATGCACCTTCGCTCCGGGCGCCACGCTCGCGTGTGCCCTGCTGGCCGCCATCACCTGCACGGTGCGGGCGCGGCTCGTCAGGCGCATCCCGTCGCCCGTGTTCGTACCGGTCGTGGCGATCGTACTTCTCGGCGTCGGGCTTGCGATATCCACCTTGGTATGGGCAGGTGCAAAGGCCAGGTACGGCTCTGATTCCGACGCGACCAGCGGAGCCTCGGTCCCTGAATGACGGGAATGGCCGCACTGGCTGCTCCTGAACCTCCTGTACCTTGTCAAAGGACCAGCGGGGGCCTGAACCTCCCAGGTCAGGGGTTCAAATCCATTCCGGCATAGTACTGTTATGGCATTTTTACTGATCAAACTCCAGCACCACCCGTGTTCCGTCAAGGCGCTCAATCCGGATTGTTCCATCCAGTTGTGCGGCAAGGGCCTTCACCAAAGTCAAGCCAAAGCCAGTCGAGTTCTCAAAGTCGACCGCAACGGGAATTCCTGTCCCGTTATCCTGCAGCGCAAGAGTGATGTGTCCCTTCACGAGTTGAATGGAAACCGTGATAAGGCCTGTACTCTTGTCCGGGAAGGCGTACTTCATGGTGTTGGTCAACAATTCGTTTATGATCACACCCAAGGGCTGTAGTCGTTTGGCGTCCAGGATGAAATCGTCGATATGTTTTTCAATCCTGACTAAATATCCTTGCGGAAAGTTGCCGATCACCGCGTCAACCAAAGATGAGACATACGCCTTGATCGACAACTCGGAATATGAAGCGGCCTGGTACAGCTGATCATATAGAATCTCCATGCTTTGCATCCGGTTGCTGGCATCTTCAAGCACGGCAGCCGCTGAGGTATCGCTCATTCTTTTGGCCTGCAGCTGAAAGAGGCTTCTCATGGCGTTCATGTTGTTTTTGATGCGATGGTTCACTTCTTTCAGGACAAGCTCTTTTTCCGCCAGAAGCTCCTTCATGCCAGTTTCCGCCTGCCTGCGCCCGGTAATGTCTCCGAGCAGGCGGGCAGAGGCCAGCAGGCGTTGTTTCGCCAGATCGATAATGTAAGGTGGGCGTGATTCATAGTTCATTGCCTGGGTGCGCAACTCTTCGTAACTGACCTTGTACGTGACCGCCAATTCCCGGAGTTTTTTCTCATCCCGTGGCGGGTCACCGTATCCAAAATTGATCGCCCCAATAATCTCATCCCCAAGGCGGATTGGAACGGCGTACAGGTGGATACCACCGGCACATTCAATATCGGCTGGCTGTCCTGTTTCGATGGCTGTTTTCGATGCTTGGGACCAGCATGATTCATGACAGTGCCAATGTCCACCGTCCAGTGCCTCCCGGTTATCCTTGGTATTGCAAAGGGCGCGCGAGGCGGCATCCATGAAGCGGCACCAGCCGGAGGAGAAGAGACCCAGGGCGTAATCCCCGTCCTTCTCATACACTGCGGAGGAGGTATCGAGCAGGTTGAGGTAGTCGCTCGCAATGTCGGTCAGGGTCTGCTCTCCCACCGAGTCAAGAATGAGCCGACAGGTATTGAGTGCAATCAGATCGCCGTAGGGAGGAATGTAGGAATCTTTCTGTGCCTCAGAGACCTTTGGTCTGCTGGTCAACAGCCACTCAATGCGCCTGAGTTCTTCTTCCTTATTGCGTATGGCCTCATACGCATACTGCAGCTCTTCATTCTGGACCTGCATTTCCTCATTCTGGGCTTGCATTTCCTCATTCGCCGCCTGCAATTCTTCGACTAAGGAGCGGAGTTCCTCTTCCTGGTTTTTTTCTTTGGTAACATCGTTATATATGGTTACGATTTCTCCGGATGGCAATCTGAAAATCTGGTTTTCATAATAATTTGAATACTGTTCATCCTGGTAGATCTTGGTCGGAAAATACATGGGGATACCGGTTTCCCACACATTCTTCATGGCCCCGATCAAACCATAGTCGTCAATATTCGGTCTCAGGTCAAAGAGGCTTTTGCCCAGTACCTCTTCCAGCTTTTTCCCTTCCAGCTCCAGGCTTTTCTGGTTGAAGTACCGGATTATATAATCCCTGCCCTTTGATCCGTCATTCCTGACTTCATATACAGCAGAACCACTGGTCATATGATCAAACAAGCCCCGGAACAGGGCTTCCTTCTCGCCCAGAAGTCTTTCATTCTGCTTGCGCCCGGTGATGTCATCAAAGGTAGCATAGACCTGGTAGGGCTTTGGATCGCCGGGATTGAAAAGCGGGATAGCGGTAATTGAAAGCCAGACATACGCATTTTTCTCAGGTATAAAGAGCGCCCTGTCAACGGGCCCCACCTTTTTACCAGTCCTGAGCGTCTGCATCGTAGGGTGTTCGGAACCAGGCACTTCTTCGCCTTGTTCGTTTATCATCTTCCAGCGCGGGTCCATGGATGTCTTTCCGTTCATCTGGTCGACCGTCAAGCCCAGCAGCTTCTCTGCCGACGGGTTTGCGGAGATGATGAGGCCATCCGCAGATTGATAAATAACGCCGGGCGACATGGTTGTAAAGAGACGACGATGCTCTTCCTCACTCTGGTGAAGTTTTTCTGCATTGTGCTTCTGTTCCGTTATGTTCTGCATGGCAACGGTCAACAACTTGTCATGCATGGGGAAAACGCTCAACAAAAACCATCGATCGATAGGTTCAAAGAAGGTTTCTTTCCGTATGGGTACGCCGGATTCCATAACACCCAGGTACAGGTTTATGACCTCATCCACTTCGTTATCTGAATAAAGTTGACGGATCGTTTTTCCGATCACCATTCCTGCGGATAATCCGGTTTGCTTCTCAAACTCAGGATTGACATGCATATATTCAAAATCAAATTGCTTGCGGTCTTCATCGTACAGCATTTTATGGATGCACAATCCATTGATGGAAAATATGAAGGTGTCCTTGTAGACATTTTTGGCCTCGAACAGCTTGAAGGCCATCTTGATGGAAGCGTCCAGTACGGTGATTGATGAACTTTTTACTACGTACCCATAGGAGGTAATCTTCTCTGCCTTCTCTACGATTTCACGCTCGCAATGGCTGGATACAAAAATGATGGGAATATCGTGGTCCCTTTGGATTATTGAAGCGGCTTCTGTTCCATCAATTCCCTTCCCAAGATCGATGTCCATCAGGATGAGCGAGATTCCAGGGCTTGTTTTCATGATCTCAATGGCTTTTTCGCCGGTATTCACCGTTATGACTGAATATCCATATTGTTCCAGCGACATTTTCTCGGTCATGGCCAGTATGGCTTCATCTTCTACCAGGAGCAGGGTTCTTTTATCCGCACTGGTCATTTCTCAAGCCCCCTTGGTCCTGTTACTACAAGTATTGTCTAGATCGATTTATTTTCAAGCAGGTCCTTGAACCGACATTCAGGCACCTGTCGACACTGACCCATCCACCCTAAGTATTATATACTGATAGTGGAGGCCGTCATGAAAGCCCTGCCAACTGGAATCAGTACCTTCCGCTTCCTCATAGAAGACAAGATGGTATATGTGGACAAGACCGGCATCATCCAGCCCCTGGTGCGGGAAAAAGGCCGTTATTTCCTGTCCCGCCCGCGGCGTTTCGGTAAAAGTCTGCTGGTGGATACCTTCAAGGAACTGTTCGAGGGCAACGAACCGCTGTTCCGCGGCCTGGCCATCCATGATTCCTGGGATTGGTCCAGAAAGCTGCCAGTGATCAAGATCGACTTTGCCGGCGGCGTGCTGCACAGCCCCCAGGATCTGGTAAACAAACTTGAGCCAGTGTTGCAGGAACATTCCCGGCAGTACGGAGTAAACCTGAGCGCTGACGGTCTGGCAAACCGCTTCCGGGAGCTCATCAAGGTAATACATGCAAAGACAGGCCTCCCTCTGGTCATACTGGTGGATGAATACGACAAACCCCTGCTGGACAACATAGAAGACCCCGCCAAGGCCCTGATCATGCGCGAAGCCCTCAAGGATCTGTACTCGCCCCTCAAGGAAGTGGACAGCCTTTTGCAGTTCGTGTTTCTTACCGGAGTCAGCAAGTTCAGCAAGGTTAACATCTTCAGCGGCATCAACAATCTGGTTGACCTGACCCTGGACGAGTCAAGCGCCACCATCTGCGGCTATACTCAGCAGGACCTTGAGACCAGTTTCGCAGAACATCTGGCTGGGGTGGACCGTGAACAGCTGAAGCTCTGGTACAACGGCTACAACTTCCTGGGAGAGGCGGTGTACAACCCCTTCGATATCCTGCTGTTCATCCAGAAGAACCATGCCTTCCGCAACTACTGGTTCGAGACCGGCACGCCCACCTTCCTGGTAAAGCTGATGCAGAAGAACCGCTACTTCCTGCCGGACCTCGAGAATATAGAGGTCGGGGAGGACCAGATGGCCTCCTTCGAGCTGGACAGGATTCCACCGGCCATCCTGCTGCTGCAGAGCGGCTATCTGACCATCGGGTCCGTGCAGAACCGGATGGGCACCATACTGTACCAGTTGAAGGTCCCCAACCAGGAAGTCCGGCTGGCCTTCAACAACGCCTTGTTCCATGCCTACACGGACATTTTCGAACAGCGTACCGCCTACCAGCTCCCGGTTTACGACGCCCTGCTGGCCGGAGATCTGGCCGCCCTGGAAGCCGGTCTGCGCCGCCTGTTTGCGGGCATACCCTGGCGTAACTTTACCAACAACGACCTGGCCGAGTACGAAGGCTATTACGCCTCGGTGCTGTACGCCTTCTTCATGGGCATCACCTGCACGGTTACCCCCGAGGATATCAGTAACCATGGCCAGGCTGATCTGACTGTACGCTTGGCTGATAACATCTACGTGATGGAGATCAAGACCGTGCCGGATATGGCTGATGATGCCGAAAGACAGGCAGACAACTCCGCTCTGGCACAGATCCGAGCCATGGGCTACGCCGACAAGTATCTGGGGCAGGCCGGGGTGCGGGTCTTCGAGCTGGGCCTGGTGTTCAGCATGGCCAAGCG
>CAXNJE010000219.1:0-5020 GCA_964202565.1 Breznakiellaceae bacterium
AAGGATCTTACCGTCAACCACGGCCTTGACGGGGGAAAGCATGAAGGGCGGGTCGAAGAAGTCGGCGTCGTTGGTGCTGGAGGCGATGGCGGAGCATAGCCGGTCCGCTTCCGCGCTTTCGACGCCGACGGGAACGCCCCTGTCGTCCACCCCGAGCAGGATGTCGCCGCCTTCCCGGTTCAGGAAGGCGCAGACGGTCTGGTAAAAGGATGCGGGAATGGCGTTGCGGGCTTCCTTGAATTCAAGGCGGATGGATTCGTGGGAGGAGAGAAATTGCTGAATCCGTTCATTGGTCATCATCTTACCAGCCTTTAACTGCTTACCCAAATAGTCTTTACGTACGGTACCATTCTATAGGCCCGCTTCTTGAACAAAACTTTACTATTGACAAAACATTGGATGGGGTAGAATATTTGTATAGGTTCGAGTCGAAAGGGCGTTACGGTAAGTAGCTCTCTTGTCAACCCAAACCTCCTAAAACACCGGGTTCTGATACGATGCGGCGACACTTCAATGGGTCTCTTCATCCTTTGGCACCAACGGTGTTTTTTCTTGTCCATAACGCAACCAATCGTAGATTTTCACAGCTCGTTTAAAACTTGAATGACACACCGCCTTGATCAGGACCTCTCAAGTACCCGGAATTACCGATTTAAAAGCATTCCCGTCTCCTACTCTTTGCCCTTCCTTAGCCTTTCTCCAATGTAAACGCAATTACATATTTCGTTCCGCCATTCCAGCTAAGGGCGATGTTGCCATCTATCTGCCTGACCAGCATATCTATGAGCTGCATGCCAAAGCCTTTAGGATTATCAAGTGTGGTTGTTTCGGGAATCCCGTTCCCGTCATCCTCGTAAGTCAGGGTAATTCCATTTCCGTGCTTGGTGACCGAGACGCTGATAAGACCGTCTGGCCGGTCCTTGAAGGCGTATTTCATGGAATTGGTTATCATCTCGTTGATCATTATCCCGATGGGGGAAAGTATTTTCGTGTCGACCATGAAATTACAGGGCTTTGGATTATAGGGGTACTTTAGGATCGGCAAAGGGAACCAAAAAACGTTTTGTAAATTTGTATATTGCGTTTGTTGCGTGGTTAGCGATTAAAATGCCGGATTTCGCCGACGAGAACTTTCCGGTTCCTGCCAAGAATAAAGGTCTCTGCACTTGGTAGAATGGCAGCTCGACCGGTTTGCCATGATAGGTCAAGGCTGTGCCGCTACCTTTCTAAGAGCATCCATGGCCAATGTACCTAGCCTGTATTTTTGTCGGGGACTCGTGGGCTTTTCAGGGATTGTCTTTTCAAGCCAACCGATGCGTTCCAGTGGTTCGATATACCGCTTGATAGTGTCCGCATGTCTTTTCAGGCCGACATGATCAAGCAGGTCGTCGCGCTTTTTCTCGGAACCCATGCAACCCTGGATCAACATCACCATTTTCTCAAGTACAGCTTGGTCGTCAGCTTGGTTACTGGCATTTAATGCCTTTTTCAGACTAGAAATAAGCATTTGTAAGGTGGTAATGGTTTCGGGTTCCTCTGCCGGTGTTTCAACCTCTCCAAACGCTTCATTCGGCCTGAGTACAACGCTGAACCAGGTCCGGTCTTCATCAGTCTCGAACAAGGGTTCGGGAGAACCGTTCTGAAGCATGGCTGCTCGTACCATCTGGATGCCGGTCAGCCGCCCTTCGGTAAGTTTTATTTCTTTGAGGAAATCGCCAAGACGACGGTTGCGGTAGCGTTGCGGGACAGCACGCCCGGCAATCAGGTCTGCCAGCTTGATGGATCGATCAAGGCCACCCAAGTTATAGATGCGTATTTTATCCGGTTCTATGCGGATGCTGATGGGTTCGTGTTCCTGGTAATCCCGGTGGTAAACCGCATTTGCCAGCACCTCTTCCAATACCCCGAATAAACCTATTCATCCCCAGTCCGATAGCCTGTACCACGCTATGCCCTAGCCCTCAGACCTGCTCCACCATAAACGAAATCACATATTTGGTTCCGCCATTCCGGCTCAGGGTTATCGTACCACCTATCTGTTGGACGAGCATATCGATGAGCTGCATGCCAAAGCCTTTGGAATTTTCAAGGCTTGTCGTCTCGGGGATTCCGTTCCCGTCGTCCTTATAGGTGAGAGTGATTTCACCCCCATTTTTCGCCACCGAAATGCTGATCAACCCTTGTGCCCGATCCTTGAAGGCGTACTTCATGGAATTGGTGATCATCTCGTTGATGATGATTCCGATGGGGGAAAGGAGTTTCGCGTCCAACATGAAATCTTCAATGTTGACTTCGGTGCGGACCGTCAGCTTGGTACGGTAGACCTGAATGATTTCCTGGATGAGTGGCGGCAGAAAATCCCGCATATTCAATTCCTTGAAATTATCAGAACGATACAGACGGTCGTACAGGACCATCATGCTCTGCATCCGTCCCGCCGCATCTTCCAGCGCTTTTCGGCTGCCCGCGTCTACCTGTTCCCTCGCCTGCAAACCCAGGAGGCTATTGATCAGGGTCATGTTATTTTTTACGCGATGGTGGGTCTCCCTCAACAGGAGTTCTTTTTCCCCGAGCAAGGCCCGCACCTGTCGTTCCGCCAGGGTACGCTCGGTAATATCGTACAGGCATAACAAAAGGCGGGGTGGATCGAAGCTATCTATCAGGACGGTGGATCCCAACATTGAGGTTTCCTTCCGCACTCCGTTGTTGAAAAAAGTGGTATTATATTCGACGTCTCGATGTTCCGTGCCGGTTTTGAGGGTGTCCTCCATGGCTTCACGGAGCGTACAGGCATCGCAACTCATTCCAAAGCCACAGCCGCGGGGATCCTCGAGCGCATTGATGCAACCAAAAATACCGCAGGCACTTCCGCCCTTGAGTTCTGCCTCCGATATGCCCGTAAAAGCCGTAAACGCGGGATTCGCGTACAATACCCGGCGGTTTTCATCCACCACACACATCAACACGGGCGCGGTATCATAAATCGCCTTAAGCTCGGCCCGACTCTCCGCAAGCTGTTCCTGTATCTGCGTCAATCCGTCAAAAAGAGAATGGTAATGGGCTTCCCTATTCCTGAGTCCGTTGCGGGCGTCGAAAAGCCTGAAGGCCATTTTGATCGACGCCAAGAGGACTGTTTTCCCCGAATTCTTGACTATGTATCCGTAGGAACTGATGCCCTCGGTCCTGGAGACGATATCCTGTTCCGTATGGGACGAGAGGAACACAATGGGAAGATCCCGCTTTTCCAGAATACGGCTGGCGGCTTCTGTTCCGTCGATGCCGGCTCCCAGATTGATGTCCATGAGAATCAGGTCGATCCCGGGTTCTTCCTCGATCGCCTGTATGGCCTTCTCGCCTGAGAGGGTTGTCAGGACTTGATACCCACTTTTTTCGAGGATCAGTTTTTCTGCCATGGAGATGATTGGTTCATCCTCAACAAGCAGTATTGTCTTATGCCCATCTATCGGTTTGTGGATAGGAAACTCCCTGGCTCCTGCCAATATCCCCCATTTTGCTCCCATTATTCGTTAAAAGCAATATATCGCTAGACATCAATCTCGGAATTATTCTTATTTTTTTTACCCGTTATTACCACAACGGCTCCGGCAATTACCAGAAGTGCTGCGGGATACCAAAGGAGTTCGGGAACCTCACCAAACACCAGATAAGCTATGAGACCGGCAAAAATGAATTGGGATAATATGGCGATAGATACCAGCTGACTGGGGAGGACCCGCATGCTCCGATTGAATATGGTATGCCCAACGATAGTGGGAAAAACAGCCAGGTACACAGCCAGCAAGCCTTCCTTCAGCAACGAAAAGGACGCGTCCGAAGCCGGCAAGGCTCCTGTCCCGTTGTTACCGGCAAGCAGGGTTGTGGCCAGGAAGACCGCAAGGGCGGTAATGCCGGCTACCCAATAAAGGGGCACGACATAGAGCCAAACCGACGATTGCCGGTTGTTTTTTGCTGCCAGGGCCAGATACAGGCTAAGCAGGATCATGGCGAGAAAGCACATCAGGTCTCCCACCAGGGTCTCGCTACCCATGCGCAGGTTGGGTCCCGTCAAGGCCATAACCCCGGCGATGGCGACCAGGGTACCGATAATTTCACGGCGCGATATCAGGGTGCGGTTTAGGCCGTACATGATGAAGGGCATGGCTACCGGCATCATGTTGACGATGAGGCTCGCGTTTGCGGCCAGGGTCATTCGGGCACCCATATTCCAGGTGATGAAATGGAATGCCATCACGAGCCCCGGCAATACCGAGGGCAGGGCCTCGGAAACCATTGTTTTCCAATTCCTGCCTGCACGACGGGAATCCCGCAGGTACAAGGGAATCAGAAGGATGGCAGCCACGAGTACCCGCAGTGAGGCCAGCAGTATCGAGTCGATGGCCGACATTTTTATGGCTATCACCGAGGTGGAGGCGACGATCTGGCTCAGGGTCAAGAGCAGGATATTCAGGAACATACAGTCAGATCCGCGCGCCCTGGGCGGAGGCGATCACCGAACGGACCCGTTCAGGCAGCGCCCGCTTCCCATCAGCATCCAGACCGGCAGTAGGGATGGCGGGGTGGAAATGGATACCGAGTTGGGTGGAACGGATGCGTTTGTGCTCCTCCCAGACCTTGTAGCTTTTATCTATGGTGAACGGAACAATAGGGGCTTCGGCCAGCGTCGCCAGCTTGAAGGCGCCGCCCTTGAAGGTCCCCATCGCCTCGCCACGGCTTCTTTTCCCTTCGGGGAAGATCACCATGGAAAAGCCCTTTTTCACCTGCTCCGCCCCTGCGACGATGGAAGCGTAGGCTTTCCTGGCGCTTTTCCTGTCGATGAATACGCCCCCGAGCAGGACAACCCAAAGTCCCACCACCGGAAGCCAGATCGCTTCCTTTTTTGCGGTAAATCCAAACGGGCGCCCGAATACCGCAAGGCAAATCAGGGTGTCGAAATCACCCTGGTGGTTTCCCACGAAACATACACCGGTTTCGGGCGGAATGTTTTCCATGCCCGTGACCG
>CAXNJE010000220.1:0-5018 GCA_964202565.1 Breznakiellaceae bacterium
ATCATCATGGTCCATTTCCAGAGCGACTTGTCCCCGCTGGAGAAGGCCGACATGTCGTCCGCCCACCACAGCCCCTCCAGTGGCAGTACGCCATAATCCACGGCCAGGGGGCCCTTCCTTACGGCGAATTTCAGCGCGTACGAGGCGGCAAACAGGGCTTCGACCGCCTCCGCGTAATTCCTGGACGTATTCGGATTCCCCTCACCATCCACCATGAGGAAATGCATTTCCGGAACGTCCACCAGCACGGCTTCCTTGGCGGAAGGATTGTATAGCCTGGCTAATTCCTTTTTCAGATCCCGCTTTGCCATCACATTCTCCAATCAGGGACATTCAGTGTCCCTGTAGTAGTCGTATGCTGTCTCCCATGCCAAGGAGGCCACCATGTCAGACTATACCGACAACATCGCAAACGCGCCAATCCGTAAAACCAGTTTCCGGCCTGTAAGGGATTGGCAGGACGCGTTTGCGTTTCTGGCCACCGGGGTGGGCTATGCGGCCAATCTGGCAGCCCTCATCCTGCTGGCTGCCCGCTTCATCAAACCGGGACCGGCCGACAGTGCCGCGGCGTGGCGCCTCATCGGGTGGTTCTGCCTCGCCGCGCTCATCATCGGCCTGGTGCGGCTGAGGAAAAGATAAATGCCACAGCAGGGACATTCTGTGTCATCCTGCCCGCGCTACACTATGGGCGAATTGCATGCAATGACGGAGGCCAATATGGAATACGACTACGACAATATCGCCAGCACCACCATCCGCGACCGCCTCTCCCGGCTGCCTTGGGAACGCCGCGGCGAACTGGAGGAGCTCCTTGTCCTGGAACGCTACATTCTCGACGGCTTCCGCCTGCGCGGCTACGAGCACGCCCTCCGCATCGCCTGGCTCCTCCGCTACCGCCGTGACGACTACCTCACCCTCGTCCGCGAACTCGCCCCCACCTGCCTCTCCTGTGAGCTGGAACTGCTGGAGATGGACGACTCCTTTCGCCAGGAAAAATACCGCGAATCGGCCTGAAGGGGGACCACAGTTAGGCTGAACGGAAAGCGCGCGCAAGGTTTCCGGCCGGGACCGGCAAAACCACTTCCGGCTCAGGTCCTCGCCCGGTACAGGCGCTCGGTACGGTGGCCGGGCATGTTGGTTATGCAGCCATGAATTTGCGGCGGTCTGCGGATCGCCGGTCATGGTTTTGCCAGTCCAAGCTGTTCTCAGGCACGCTTCCCGATGAAAAGGGTTGGGTGAAGGCTGAAAGTGGCTGGTCCCCCTGCCTGCGGGCTCCTCGCCGGCGGACAGTAGCCCGACGGCTGCGGGGTCCTCCGGCACCCCCCGGTCCTGGCTGTGGGACGCGAAGCGCGGGGAGACACTTATGGTTTGGGCCGGCGAAACCACTTCCGGCTCAGGTCCTCGCCCGAGGTTGGTGCTCGGTGGTTTTTGCGCACATGAGAGGAGTGATGTCTGGAAATTCCCGGCGGTCTGCGGATCGCCGGTCGTGGTTCTTTCAAAACGGGAAGCGCGCGTAGATCCTTACGGCTGGGACTGGTAAAACCACTTTCGGCTCAGGTCCTCGCCCGGTGAAGGTGATCGGTGCGGTTGGTGGACGCGTTGGTTATGAGGACAGGAAATTTGCGGCGGTCTGCGGATCGCCGGTCGTGGTTTTGCCAGTCCAAACTGTTATCAGGCGCGTATCCCGAAGAAAGGGTGGTGGGGGCGCTACATTTCCATGTGCGTGCAGCATTTCAGTTCCACAAGCTCCCGGGATGAACCGTACTCGCAGTGGATGCAGAACCATGGTCCGAGGGTGTCTGGTCCGGCTTCGACGGCATGGTCGTAGAAGTAGTGACAGTAGGGAAAGGGTTCCAAATTTTCATACCACAAGAATGAAGGGTCTTCATCCACGAATCGCTTGTCTTCATCCTCATTGAGAAGGATACCGGTGTCGTTCTCAAGGAAGAGCCGTCCAGAAAAAATGAAGCAGGCGTTCGTCACGGTGTCGGCAGCGACGCAGTGCCAACGAAAGGCATCTTCTCCCACCTTGGTGATTGATCCGAGCGGAAACCACCAACGTTGCTCAGGTGCTGGCTTAGCCAGTAAGATCGTTCGGGTTTCCTGGCCAACTATTCCGGAAAGGGGAGGAACCCTGATTTTTCGGCACTCTTTTATCGCCATACTGGATTCACTTCGCATTTCCATTATGTTTTTCCAACTATGTGCAACGATTCAGATTTTCTCATGGTTGGAAGGACACCTGTTGTCCCATGATTAAAGATACTATCCTGGGAATCACTCCCCTGTCTCTGGTTAACGGTGTAAGCGGGTTCCTGGTTTGCCTTTGGGGTCCGGGGCGGAGCCCCGGTGAAGGGGGTGGGGCGCGATCGTGTGCGCCCCAGGGGGAAGGCTTTCCCCCTATCCCGGATTTCTTCCACCTTGTCGCGCCTGAATGTGAAAAGGTCTGCCTGTACACGAGATGCGACAAGGTCCTTGCTATCGCCCTGATATCTGCGTCGCTCCTCGTCTCGGTGCTCACATACAGAAAAGCAGGCTGCGCGCCTCGACTTCGATCGCTCCTTGATCTAAGCGCGATCCTGCTGTGAGACAATCCGGGATATGGGTTTTTCCTGAAGAATGCCAATGGAGTTGGCGATTATCATGATGGATGCCAACTCCATTGGCGTTTATCAGCATTCAGACCGATTTGATGATGCCGACAACCACGCCCACAAGGCCCAGTACGGCAACTACGATGGCGGCTATGAGCATGCCCTTGGCAACGGATTGGGCTCCCTTGACGAGTTGTTCCTCGCTTTTGAGGCTGATGATGAAGGATGCGCCTTTCTGGTCCGGTTTGTGCATCCGCAGGCGGCCGTCCTTGTCCACCGCTTCGCCCAGGACGTAGACGGGGCGGCCTAGGGGTAGGGCGCTCTCCTCGAAGCGATAACCCAGGGTGCGCCTTCCACCGGCCAGGGCGGCGAAGGTGGCGGGGTTGAAGCTGTACCTGCCGAAACGGAGGCCGCCAGCCTGATTCTCGCCGGGTCGGAACTCGGAGAAGACCTTTTCCGTGTCCAGCTTGGCGCCTGAGGGGTCCACTTCGATCCTTCCGGTGCTGTCCCGTACAAAGAATGCGACATTTCTGGTATTGTCGGCGACTGTCTCCGAGCCCCGCCGGGTTTTTTGTTGCCTGTTCCCCTTGTCATCGGTTTCCCAGTAGGTTTCCTCGTATTCCCGGGTGACTTTCATGGAATAGTGGACGCAGCTGGTTTGGCTGAGTTCCGATTCCAGGGGGTTGTCACATTCGATGGTTCCCTTGACTTCCGCGATCTGGTTGAAGGATCCCGCACCGATTTCCTTGGCTACGGAGCTTGCCAATTCGGCCAGTGCCGCTGCGGTCGAGGTTTCGGTCCCCTTGATCTCTCCCAGCTTCCTCTTTTGACCCTGGGACCCGAAATACAGGCCCGCTCCCGCGAGCACCATGAGGACTCCGATAATGATGAATGCCATTCTTCACTCCTTTTCCGTACGGTGCGGACCATTTCCTATCCTGATAATTCTATCGAGGATGGTGGACTTGTCAATTTCCGTTTTTATTCCGTACCAATCCATGATGCAAGTTGACAAGTCCTCAGGCGGAAGCTACTATTAATCCCGTGAGTTCCATCAAACGAATACTTGTCGTCCATGACGGCACGGCGGACCTTGAAAGAGTTGCCGAAGCACTGAAAAAGCATTGTTCGGATGCGTCGGTCATAATCCGCAATGGGGTAGATTTTACCGCTACTGATCTCCTGCCGGCGGATGCGTTCTTTTTCGGTTGTTCTTCCCCAAAACCCGCCTCCTTTGCTGAACTGGAACGGGTATTAAAGGGTATCAATCTTGCCGGGAAGCCCTGCGGACTTTTTACCCTTGAAGGGGAAAAGTCGGTCCTGTACCTCAGAAGCATAGTAAAGGACGCGGATTTGGCCGTGAACTTCGCAACCCATATATCATCCAGCGTAAAAAAACTGGGTGCGTGGGTGTCCGAAACCCTCGAAGGAAGGTAATCCCGACATGTCCGATTCATTCAATCTCGATGCCGCCATCAGGAAGGTGCCCGATTTTCCAAAAAAGGGTATCCTGTTTTACGATATTACCAGCATACTCGCCAATCCGGAAGCTTTCCGGCATTGCATTGACAGTATGGTCAGGACCTACGCCTCCGAACGTATCGATGCGGTCGCAGCCATCGAATCCCGGGGTTTCGTGTTCGCCGCCCCCTTTGCCGATCGCTTGGGCATTCCACTTATCCTGATACGAAAGAAAGGCAAGCTCCCTGGACAGACCATTTCCCGTAAGTACCAACTGGAATACGGCGAGGCGGAAATCGAGGTACACGGCGATGATGTTCCCAAGGGCAAGCGGGTCCTTGTCGTGGATGACCTCATCGCTACCGGCGGGACCCTGAGAGCCGCGACCGAACTGGTAGTCGCGGCTGGCGCCTCTGTCGCCGGGATCTTCGGTGTCGTCGGTTTGCCCTTCCTGAACTACAAGGCCATGCTCGGCAACATTCCCATAAAGACTCTCATCGAGTACCACGGCGAGTGATCGTACCATTCCGGCGACCGGACCGTTTCCGGTTGCTGGATACCCTTGACATTATTCCCCTTTCACCGTATCTTTCTGCCCGTCGCGGGCGCTCTGTTCGCAAGCGGCAGGACCATTCCCCGGTTGTGTAATGGTAGCACGGCAGACTCTGGATCTGCTTGTGGGGGTTCAAATCCTCCCTGGGGAACAAACTCCGGCCCCTTCGTCTATCGGTTAGGACAAAAGATTCTCAATCTTTAAAGAGGGGTTCGACTCCCCTAGGGGCTAAAGGCAGTGTCACGAAGATTATGGGAAACGCCCCCCCTCCGTGAGGCTACCCACCATATTTCCGGTCAGCCCAGGGCAAACCGGGGAAGGGCCGCGCCCACGTCCTTGCCTTCCCACGGCGAGTAGACTGTCTTGGTCCAGAGCTTGCGGTCAATCGGTGCCAGGTCCAGATGGGACAG
>CAXNJE010000221.1:0-4971 GCA_964202565.1 Breznakiellaceae bacterium
GAGTCCGTTCAGTAATTGTGCGAAAAAGGCGGTCATCTACCGGATTCCTTCAAGCTCTATCAGGGAAGGGCGTAGGGGGAGAGTTCGCCCGCCTCATCGTAGGCGTAGAGCTGGTAGGGCACGTTCTTGCGGTCCCCGCGCTCGTCGAACATGAGCTCACCGGTAATTCCCTTGGCGCCGGAAAGGGCGCGCATGGCGGCGGAAACCGCCACGGGGTCCGTCGAATTCGCCACTTTCACGGCGGCAACAAGGGCGTTGACGGCGTCGGCCGCGTAGACTGCCCAAATGGAGCCGGGGATCTCACCGTATTTGGCCTTGTAGGCGTCCAGGAACTCGGAAGCCTCGGGGGTGGAAAGGAACTGCGGCATGGGTTCGTTCAGCATGAGGGTGCCCTTGACGGCCGCGTTACCCGCGATCTTGACGAATTCCGGGTTGGGAACGGCGTTGGAGCCCACGAAGAGGCAATCCAGACCGGCCTGTCGGGCTTGCTTGATCAGGAGGCCGGCCTCGCTGTAGTAGGAAGTGTAGAACCAGAGGTCCGGCTTCAGGGTCTTGAGCTTCTGGACGGCGGCGTTGTAGTCGGTGTTGCCCGGGGTAATTGCGTCGTAGTAGATGATTTCGGTCTTTCCGGCGGCCACGAGGGGTTCCAGGAAGCGCTTCGCGTCAACGGCCACGCCTTTTCCGTAGTCCGAATTGTCGTGCATAATGGCGACCCGCTTGGCTCCCATTCTCTCCACCACCTTGGCGAAGAAGGCGGACTGGGTGTCGTCACGACCGCAGGTGCGGAAGAAGTAGGGGCGCTGTTTTTCCATGGTCAAACGGACGGCGGTGCAGCCGTAACCTACGGAAATGACGCCCTTCGCGTCGTACAGGTCGGCGGCCGGAATTGTGATGCCCGAACCGTAGGAACCCACCACCAGCTTGACGCCCTTGGAAATGAGCTTCTGGGCGGCCAGCGCGGAATCCTTGGGGTTGCCCGCGTCGTCGGCAAGTTCGATCTTGATCTGCATGCCCAGCACCCCGCCCTTGGCGTTGATGAGGGAGGCGGCCAGCTCGGCGCTCTGGCGTGCCCATTGTCCTTCCGCGGCGTAGGCGCCCGAAATGGGGGCCTGCAGCCCGATAACCAGCTCTTTCGGAGCGGCTTCCTTGGCGCCGCCGGCAAAGGCCAGCAGGGCATTCAACAGGGCAAGGGTTGCGATAGTGGCGATTCTTTTCACGGTTCACTCCTTGTGGGGCGACAAAGCCGTAGGCCTCACCGTAGGCTTTGTCGGACTACACAAGGTTTTAACCCAAAATCAGCCTTCTGGGAAAGGGGGAGCGGGAAAAATACCTATTTTCCGGTGTGAGTAGGTTGTGGGGGCAGCAATGAGCCGTCGATGCTAGTTGCGACAGACCTGCCCCCAGCCGCGGACTTCCTCGGGACGCCACGGCGCCCCTCGGCGATTCCGCGGCTCCCCGGAAGGGCGGAAGGCGGGCTGCCGCTTCAACCCGCGCCTATTTCTGTCATTCCGCTGATCTTGTCCTCTCCAGTACCGTGTCGGTCATGAAGGAGATGAATTTTCCGCTCTCGGTATAGCAGGGGTTGTGGCCGGAAAGTTCGAACCACTCGAGCCCCTTTAACGGTGCGCGCAGTTTCTGGTAGTAGCGTTCGGTGAGGGTGCCCACACAGGTCATGTCGTAACGACCCACCGCGAAGAAGACCGGGCAGTGAACTTCAGCCAGATCCCGCTCGAAGTCCAGGTCCTCCAGTTGGGGATAGACGATGTTGACCCCCGCTACCAGACCGCGCAGGAGGTTGATGTTGTCGAGGGGGCTGTGTTCCGTGGCTTTCAGCATGAGCCAGGAATCCATGAGACCCGCATTCGGTGCGTGGGGGCTGTAGTGGTGCAGGCGGCTGAACAGGTAGAAGTATTTCTTCCCGCCGTCGATGCCGTAGGGTGGCGGTCCGTATTCGTCCAGCTTCTTTACCACCGCCGTCTTGCCTTCCGCCACTGCGCCGGAGCGCACCATGTCCCAGCCAATACGGTCATTCTCTATCGCGTTCACTTGCTGGGCCACACCGACGTAGGCCGCGAATAATTCAGGATTCCGTGCGACCGCCATTAGTCCCCATATCGTCCCTCCCGAATGGCCGGCTATATAAATTTTTTCCTTTCCGAAGCGTTTGGCCAGCATGCGGGACAACTCTATTGTGTCGCTGACGTAGTCCTCCACCCGCAGGTCCTTCTTGTTCCGTACCGCGGACCAGCTGCGCCCTGTACCCCGTTGGTCCCAGCACACGACGGTGAAGCTCCTCTCCAGAGGTTCCAGGTACGAGCGGACCCAGCCTATCTCGCTGCCACCCGGGCCGCCGTCCAGCCAGAGCAGGACAGGGTTGGACGCGTCCTGTCCCCGGGCGAAGATCCACTGCCTGGTGCCGCCCAGTTCTATCTCCTCCATGAACGCCACGGAATCCTGCAATACATTCCCGTCCGTTCCCGTCACCGGCCTGACGTGGGCGCAGGACAGCGCCATGCACGCGGCCAGGGAAATCAACACACCCGATACGATTTTCATAAAACCTCCCGTGCCGGTCTTTTACGGCACGGAAAGCATCATGGACGGTGTTGATTTTTATCGCATCCGACATGCGTCGTGGATTTCGCACAAAGCTCTACGATCTTGTTCGTAGCGTATTTCCTAGGTCGAAATACGTAGAGGAATCGTCACATTCCACGACAAGCGTTCGATGCGCGGATATTCGGAAATGGGTAACCTTGGCTCATCAAAGCTTTTATGGAGGTACCTGATGAGTTCCAAAGTTTCTTCCCTGGCGTTTTCCCTCTTCGTGTTCGCGGCGATCGGCGCCTACGCGGCCGACCGGAATGGCGACCCCATCCAGGACGCGGACGTCGTCCTGCGAACCGGATTGCCCGCCTTCTCGTTTGTATCCTATACGGGTATAGGCGGAGGCGCTTTCCTTGCGGATGGAAAGACCGTCCCGCAACTCGACTTCGCCTCGGGCATCCAGTTCACCCCCTGGCTGGCCATCGGCAGTTACTACTCCGCCGCGGCCCTGTCCCGTTTGGAACACGCCGACCTTGGCGTGAGTGTGGCGGACACCGAAGCAGCCTACCTCACCACGTCCGGTGCCGAGATCCTCCTCACCCCCTGGGCTCACCTGGCCATCCACCCCCTGGCCCGGATCACCCTGGGCGGCGCCTCTCTGGGGTATCTGGAAGACCTGGACGGTGAGGAAGGCTATGACGCGGCTTACGAGGACCGCTGCTTCAGCGCCTCGGTAAGCGCCGGTGCCGAACTCAATCTGAGCCGGCACATCCGGCTCGCCCTGCGTGGCGGGTGGCGCTTCGTCGCCAACGAGGAAAGCATGGGCATCGACGAGGCAGCCCTCAGCGGCCCCGAACTCAGCCTGACCCTGCGCGTGCTGTGGAGGACAAGCTTCGAATGACCCTTCCGGAGTAAAGAGACAGCCGGGTAACCCGACAGTTGGGTAACCCGACAGCTGGGTAACCCGACAGCCGGTAACCCGGTTGCCCGTTGGACAGGCACCCCGGCAATCCGATAGCCCGGTAAGCGGGTGTCGGCAACCAGAAAAAGGTCGCGCGAAAACGGACCGGCTCTTGCCCCGTACTGCCGCCGAAAGGGACAGTGCGGGGCTTTTTGTCGCCTCCCCGATGCGCTATAGTTGGCGCATCATGGAACACCTGATACTGGCCGTTTACGTGCTCTTGTTCGCCTCGGGTTTCGCGGGTATCGCGGCTCTCGTCTTCCTGCGCCTGCGCGTGCGCAGCACCCTCGTATCGGACTTCATCGGCATCCAGTCGGGCCTGCTTATTGGCCTCGCCCTGGTGCTCGCCTATTTTTATCTGGGCAACATGGTCGCCATAGGGGGCCGCGACGCCGCCCTGGCCTTCAATCCCCTTGCCTTTATTTCCAACCTCGTCCAGTCCGGCCTGTACCTTTTCGCCGCCCGCATGACGCGGAAGCTCAGGATTGGCGGCCACCTGCGAAGCCCCCTCCGCAATGCCGCAGGTTTCGGCTGTCTGGTCGTGGCCGTCTCCAGCCTTCTCCGCGCTTTCAGGCTTCCCTTGGGAACCGTACTTCCGCAGTGGGCGATGGACGCGCTTTCGGGCTTCACCGGAGTGGGCTACATCCTCGTTTCGATCGCGCTCCTATTATTGGCCCTCTGTCTCCTGCTCGCCCAACTCAAGGGCGAACACCCTGCCGTCGTCCTCCTCGCCCGCCTGTGGTCCTGGAGCCTCTTCGCCTTCCTGCCCCTCACCCTCCTGGAATGGGCACTTGGCGCCCTTGACGCGAACCCCTACAAGCCGTTATCGCTGGACTTCGTCTTTTATCTAGCCTGTAATGTCGCCAGCGTCGCCGCCTTCGCCCGGTCCCTCCGTGTCGAACGCCAAAAAGGCGAATCCGTCCTCGCCGGGCCCGTCCCCGAAGAAACCGCCCTCCGCTACGCCCTGACCGACCGCGAGCGCGACATGGTCCCCCTAATAGCGCGGGGGCTGGCCAACAAGGAAATCGCCGCCGAACTCGGCATCTCCCCCGCCACCGTCCGCACCCACATCTACAACCTCTTCCAGAAAGCCGGCGCAAAAAGCCGCATCGAACTCCTGAACAAGCTGGGTGGCTGAACCGGTTATTGGTAGAATGATAATAAATGTGTGGGTAAAGGAGAGGGGGGTAGTAATGAACCGCCCAAGAAGCCTGCGGCAGGCCTGCCCCCTGCCAAACCTTTCTCGTGGGTATATTCTTATCGACAGGAACTATCATTTCGGGCTTTTGGCGAATTTTACCGTAAACCGGGTTTCCTTCATCAATCCAGTGCTAATTGCATCCAAACCGTGCCCTACTGGTTTTGTTGTTTCCGGCTATGGCCCGGTTCCATCCCCGTTTGGCCAACCAAGCAAAGCCTGGTCCGCCAGGATCAGCTCTTCCCGGGAGTGGTTATCGCAACCA
>CAXNJE010000222.1:0-4951 GCA_964202565.1 Breznakiellaceae bacterium
GCGAGGCGAACGTCAAACGCTTGCTGGCGAGCCGGCTTCCTTTCCCGCTCACCGAGGCGGGAAAGGCTGAGGCTGATCTGATCGCATCGCAACTTATGGGTTTGACACCCATCGACCGCATCGTATCCTCCCCCCTTCTGCGTGCGGTACAAACGGCGGAACCCTTCCGGCATCGCTATGGAGTCCCGCTGGAGGAGGATGGGCGACTGGCCGAACAGGATCTGGGGGCTTTTTCTGGCCTGAGCTACGATGCGGTCAAATCCATCCCCGATTATGAACAGGATGCCATGGTCCGCTGGGACTGGGTTCCCCGGGGCGGCGGCGAGTCCTACCGGATGATGGCATCCCGGGTACGGGATTTCTTCGAGTCACTGGAACACCGCCCCGAAGGCGAGCGGATTTTGGTGGTCACCCACGCGGTAACTTTCAGGTTGATCAGGGGGTTGCTGGAGTGGACCCTGCCCATCTATCCCAAAGACTTTCCCAACAACGGTGAGATCTGGAAAGTAGAATTCAGGGGGCTGGGCAAGCGGCATCCCATAGAATCGATTCTGTTGGGCAACAGCAGCAAGTACACGCACAATCCGTGATACTCCGCCCTCAACCCTTCTCCCAATACCCTTCCTGCGCGGCGACGACAGCGGCGCTCACCTCCTCGAAGGGGCCGAGTATCTCCACCGCGCGCTGGCCTTTGGCGAAGACTTCGCGGCAGGGAAGGTCCAGGGTAGGGTTGCGCTCGTCCGACCCGGTCAGCCGGAGCAGGCGGTTTTCGGACAGGCCGTAGACTACCCGTCCGACGCCTCCCCAATAGACGGCCCCCGAGCACATGGCGCAGGGTTCGACGCTGGTGTAGAGGGTGCAACGCGCAAGGAAATCCTTGGGCCAGCGTTTTGATGCCGCGCGCATCAGGGCTGTCTCCGCGTGTCCCGTACAGTCGTGCTCGGTAAGCTCGATATTTCCCTGTTCCAGGAGCACTTCCCCCTCCGGCCCCGTCAGCAGCGCCCCAAAGGGGGTGTTGCCCGCTGCCCTCGCGCGTTTCGAAATTTCCACACAGCGCAGGAGAAGGCTGATATGTTCGTTATTGGTCATTCCGGCTCTCCTCGAGGTTTCTTTCATGACGTTTGGCGGACGGGCCACCGCAGGAAGTATAAGCTACCATCCAATTCAGGGCGGATACCAGACCCGGTTTCCTGGGGGCTGACTCTGGATTATGGAAGTGAATGCCCTTGCATTTCCGATTCCCATGGTCAAAAATGGGTTGATGAAATCCTACGATCTCGCTTCGCTCAGGCTTCCCAAACTGACGGGACCCCTTCTGGACGGTTTCGCCGCCATCGCCGACGGAAAGATGGGCTTCCTGCTCAAGGATAGCCTCATCGAGAACGGGGGCATTCCCCGTATCATGCGGGAAAAATTCGATGAGGCGCCCCTGTTCGAACCCCTGCACGGGGAATGGCCGGGACCAGACCGGGATGCAGGCGACGAAGTACCGGATGATGTTCCCGTAGCTTCCTCCTTTTCGCCCCTCTCCGGTTCGGCCGATTACACCAAGGCCTACCGGGAGGGCTCAAGCGACCCCGAAAAGGTGGCGACGAACTTCCTGGCAGCCTTAAAAGCTGATCAGGGCGAAAAAATCAGGCTGAACGCCTTTATCGTGGTGGATACGGATGATTTGATGCGGCAGGCGGCGGAATCCCGCGCGCGCTGGACCGAAGGAAAGCCCCTGGGTCCGCTGGATGGCGTACCCGTCGCCGTCAAGGACGAGCTGGACTGCACGCCCTATGCGACCAGCGTGGGTACACGCTTTCTGGGGCAGGGCGGCGTCGCGCAGCTGGATTCGACCGTCGTCGCCCACCTTCGCGCGGCGGGGGCTCTCATCGTAGGCAAGACGAATATGCACGAGATCGGGATATATCCCAACGGGTCCAACGCCCATTACGGCAGGGTGGCCAATCCCTTCGACCCGGAGCGCGATTCTGGCGGCAGCTCGTCGGGTTCCGCCGCAGCGGTGGCTGCCGGGCTCTGTCCCGTCGCCCTGGGCGCGGATGGCGGCGGTTCTATCCGCATACCCGCAGCACTTTGTGGTGTGTACGGACTCAAGGCCACCTTCGGCAGGGTGAGCGAGGCCGGCGCGGCCAGCCTGTGCTGGAGCGTGGCCCACGTCGGACCCATCGCCGCCACCGTAGCCGACCTCGGCCTTGCCTATTCCCTTATTACCGGCGAGGACAGCCGCGACCGGAACACCGCAGGTCATCCCCACCACGCGACGGCCACGGCAAAATCCGGACACGGCAACCCGAACGGCAACCCGGGCGACGACCTCAAAGGCGTCGTCATCGGCGTATTCCCCGACTGGAACGCCCATTCGGAACCGGGTGTGGCCAAAGCCTGTTTTGAAACCCTCGGAGCCCTTCGCGAACGGGGAGCTATTTTCAGGGAAATAGTCATTCCCCAACTGGACCTGATGCGGGTAGCCCATGCCGTCACCATCCTTTCGGAAATGGCGGGGGCCATGTCCTTTTTCAGGGCAAGCCGGAAACTTTTTTCCCCCTCCACCAGGCTGAGCCTTGCTCTGGGGGACGCCATGAGCTCCGGCGCCTACCTTCGGGCCCAGCAGATGCGCGCCCGGGCGGTAAGGGTTTTCAGGACCATCTTCGAATCGGTAGACCTGATCGCCAGCCCCGCCACGGCCATCGTCGCTCCCAAAGTGCCCGTAAACAGGCAAAATGCCCCTTGGTCGGACCTCTCGGTGGATACCGAACTCATGCGCTACGCCTTCCCCGGCAACCTGACAGGCCTGCCGGCCATCTCCTTGCCCGCAGGCTACGACGAAAAGGGCCTGCCCGTAGGCCTGCAACTTATGGGTCGCCCCTGGTCGGAAGCTTTCCTCCTGCACACCGCCGCCGTCGCCGAAGCCCTTGTTCCGCGAAAACGCCCGGCCAGATGGTACAGCCTTATTTGACCGGCCATATTTGACAAGCTTTTGCACTTGACGGCCCGGTGTTATGGATTTACCCTAGTCTTTCGATTCTTTTAGGAGGCTTTATGATGTTCAGGAAGACAGTTATTGCGGCTTTGGTCACCCTTGCCCTGGCTCCTGCCGCCCTCATGGCCCAGCAGCCGGTAGTGTTGAAACTCGCCCACCTTAATGCCCAGCAACCCTTCGACGTCGCGTCGGCGGCCATGGCTGCGGTGTTCAAGGCCGAGGTCGAGGCGAATTCGAACGAGCTGATCAAGGTAGAGATCTATCCCAACGGCGTGCTCGGAAAGGAACCGGAAACCATGGTGCAGGTGAAAGCCGGCGTCGTCCAGTCCTACATCTCCTCCTCCGGCGGCATGGCTCCTTTCTACCCCCTCATCGACGTCACCAACATGCCCTTCGCCTTCTCCAGCTACAACGTCGGCTACAAGGTGTACGACGGCGATTTCGGCAAGGATATGGCCAGGGATATCGAGGCCAAGGCCGGTTTCAAGGTTCTGGGCTTCGGCGAGTCCGGCGGATTCTTCGCCATCACCAACTCCAAGAAGCAGATCCGGTCCCCCGCAGACATGAAGGGCATCAAGCTCCGTACCATGGCGCTCCCCCTCCACCAGGCGGTCGTGAAAGCCCTGGGTGCCTCTCCCACCACCGTGGCCTGGGCCGAGGTGTATACCTCCCTGCAGACCGGCGTTGTCGATGGCCAGATGAACCCCCTCTCCATCATCGCCATGGCCAAGTTCCAGGAAGTCCAGACCAACATCACCCTGACGAACCACCTGTACGCCCCCTACGTCTGGGTCATCAATCCCAAGTTCTACAACGGACTCTCCCCGGACCTCCGCAAGGTGATCGACGATGCTTCCCGCACCGCCATCCTCGCGGGTCGCGGACTTTCGCGCATCATCGACTCCAGCGAAAAGGGCCTTCCCGCCCTTACCGGCAAGATGAAGGTCTACGTACCCACCACCGCCGAGATGAAGCAGTTCCGCGATCTGGCTATGCCCGCAGCCCGGGATTTCATGGTCAGCCAGTACAAGAAGGAAGGTGAGGCCTTGGTGGACAAGTTCTTCGCCGCGGTCGACAAGGCCGAGAAGGAACTGGGTTACTGAGCCTATCGTTCCTGACCAACGGGATACGCAATCCCTGATTCCGGCGGAGACGGCATTCAGAACCTGGGTGCCGTCCCGCTTTCTTTACCATCCCACTTTTTTTTGCCGGGCCGTATCCATTGCCGGGCTTTTTCCGTCCAAGGAGGGACTTGCCATGTCCGAACAGAACGGTTTTCTGGAAATAACCGAAAAGATTTCTGTAGTGGTGGATAAGATAGCAGGTTTTCTGGCCAGCACCCTATTCGGGACCATGACCGTGGTAGTCCTTGTCGGTGTATTCTTTCGTTTCGTGCTCAACTCCCCCCTTTCCTGGCCCGAAGAAGTATCACGCTACCTCATGATCTGGGGAGCCTCTGTAGCAGTCAGCATAGGTGTCCGCGAGAACGAACACGTGGGGCTTACCATTCTTCTGGATGCACTCAAAGCTCCGGTGTTGAAAAAAATGCTTTCCACGATCGTGTTTCTGATCGTGCTTTCCTTCCTGGTATTCATGTTCATCTATTCAGCGGGCATGGCATTCGAAGCCAGAACCCGCTATACGATGGCCCTGGGAATCACCATGTTCGTTCCGACCCTCGCGGTTCCGGTCTCCATCGCCCTTGCCGCCATACAACTCGTCCTTGCCTGGCTCGCCCTGATGGGCGGTGCGACCGGGGCCAAACGCGATTTCACGGTCATCGATATTTAGGGAGGGCACCATGTTCATTTCCATAATCGTCATCTTTTTTACCCTCCTGATGCTGGGCGTTCCCATAGGATTCACCCTCGGCGTCGCCGGAGTCGCAGGTCTATTCCTGATGGGTTCCGGAGTCGGGCTCCTTTCCATGGCTCCCCTGCAATTCTTTTCCGGGCTCGACATGTT
>CAXNJE010000223.1:0-4947 GCA_964202565.1 Breznakiellaceae bacterium
TACCTGTTGGTCCCACGAACCCGTGCCCACAAGCTCTGTGAGGAAGGTCGTCTTGCCGGAACCGTTGGGCCCGACTATGGCTACCCGCTCTCCGGAGCGCACGAGCAGGTCCGCATCAGAGAACAGGCAGCGGCCATCGGGCAGGACCCTGGTGTAGCCCTCCACGGCGACGGCGATGTCGGCCTTGGACGTCTCGGCGCGGAAGTCCGCCTGTATGCGGCGCTGGTCCTCAATTGGCTTGTCCACGGCGTCGTTGCGAGCCCGTTCCAGCTGGGACCTGCGCGAGTGCAGGCGCTTGCCCCAGGCCGGGTCGGGGTGGGCCCGGGCTATCTGTTCGAAACGTTTAACCAGGGCTTCCAGGCGGGCGAGTTTTTTCTGGTCCGCCTTCCATTCCATGCCCTTGGCCGCGTTGGAACGGAGCTTTTCCATCCTGAATGCCGACCAACCGCCTGCGTAGGAGACTGCCCTCCCGTTTTCCAGTTCGACGGTACGGCTTACTACCCGGTCCAACAGATAGCGGTTGTGCGAGACGATAAGCACCGCCTGGGGTATGCCTGCAAGGAAATTTTCAAGCCACGCCAGGCCCCACAAATCCAGGTGGTTCCCCGGTTCGTCCAGCACCAGCAAATCCGGTTTCGTATTGATGGCCCGGGCGAAGGCCAGCACGTTTTTTTCACCCCCGGACAGAACCGACACCTGCCGTTCCGCCACGTCGGGAAGCCCTATGGATTCCAGGAAGCGCGCGCCCCGTTCCTCCGCCCCGTCCCCGTCCATCAGGTCGTAGCGCTCCCGCAGCACGCCGTATTCGGCCATGACCCTTTCAACTTTTTCGGGAACCGTCATCGCCTCTTCCAGCTTGCCCAGGCGTCCGCGCAATTCCAGGGCTTCCGACGCGATGTATTCCAGGGCGGTTCCGGCGAATTCGGGGAATAGCTGCGGCACCAAAGCGATACGCTTGCCCGGCGCCCTGCGGCAACTACCCGAGAAATCGTCGTCACTGGCGCAGAGTATATTGAGCAGGGTAGTCTTGCCGCACCCGTTCCTACCCACCAGCGCAACCTTCTCGCCCTCGGCGATGGAGAAATCCACCCCATCCAGCACGACAGTCCCGCCATAATCCTTGCGCAGCTTTGAGGCTTCGATCAGCATCCCATGTCCCTACACCCTTCCCCACACCATTTTCCCGTCCCTGAACTCCACCTCAAGCTTCCCGCACTCGCGCAGGTACACCAGGTACGAGCGGGCGGTTGAACCCACCAGGGCGTACTGAGCCCAGTCCAGGTTGATGCCGAAGCGGGAACAGACCTGGGCCAGCACCTCGTCGGGGGTAGCGGGGCTGGCAGTTAGCGAGCATGCTTCCAGGATGGTGGACGCAACCCTTTCGATGGCTGCCCGGTTCACGGCGATCAGCTCCGCCAGTTCGGCAGGGCCGTGGACCGGTTTGCCGTGGCTGGGAAGGACAATCGTTGGGGCGGCGGCGGCGATGCGGTCCAGGGATGCGAGAAAGGCCGCCACGTCGTAGACGAAGAATACCGGATGCTTGGCGATGGACTCGGCCCCGAAGAGGGCGTCCCCGGCGAAGAGCACACCGTCGGCAAGGTAACCCTGCTGGCTGAAAAAGTGACCCGGGAGCGCCAGGATCCGTATGCCCGCAAACGCGGCTTGCAGTGCGGATGCGCCTGGGATGGAAGTGTCCCCTGCGGTGGCGTCGGTCACGTTGACCCGGCAGGGAGGTGCCATGAAGAATTTGCCGCGCAGTTCCTTGGGGGGGTAGGCGCCCCAGACGAAGCTGGGTTCCAGGACCGGGTCGGCGCATAGAGCTGCCTCGATGCGGGAACAGTAGATGGATGCGCCGGTACGCGACGAGATGAAAGCCGCCCCGCCTGCGTGGTCGGCGTTGGAATGGGTGAGCAGGATGGCATCGGGCTTTATGCCGGCCGCTTCCAGAGCCCGCAGGTACCTGCGGCCTGTCTCGGCATCGTTGCCCGAATCGATGAGGACGGTTCCACCGGAACCACGGTACAGGCCCACGTTGGAGGCGGCTGGTATGTAGAAAGTGTTTTGGCTGAGGGGGATGATTTCGACAGGCGGCATGGGCATATCCTGCCCTAGGAGCCTGTCGGACTTATGAGCGCGTAAATGGTGCACATGTATAATTCCTGCCTTTAGAGCGCGTTTTTGTCGGACTCGGTGTTCCGCGGCGTAAAAAAGGCTCGTCAATCGGGTCATACAGGAAGTATGCCCCTCAATCCTCGCCCCTTTTCCGCTCGCGGCTCACCTTCACCCAACAAAAATCCTAAGTCCGACAGGCTCCTTGCCGCCTGTCTGGTCAAGTGGAAGCTTACCGGTCTTTTTTCGCTGCCTTCTGCAGGCTCTGGAGCTGGATGGTGTTCAGCAGTACGGCGAACAGGATGAGCAGGCCCCGCACGATGTACTTTTCAAAGTCGCCCACCCCGAAAAGGGTCATGCCGTTGTTGATGACCCCCAGGAAGACGATGCCGATCATCGTTCCCCACACCTTGCCGATGCCGCCGTTCAGGCTGGCGCCGCCAATGATGACCGCGGAGATGACGTCCATCTCGTAGCCGCGGCCGAAGGTGGAGGAACCGGACATGACCTGGGCGGAAAGGATGATGCCCGAGAACGCGGCCAGCACCTGCACCGAAACCAGGATGGTGATCTTTACCATGGTGACGTTGATGCCGGACAGGCGGGCCGATTCGGGGTTGCCGCCCACCGCGTAGACCTCGCGGCCGAAGCGGGTAAGGTTCATGATCACGAAGACCACGGCGAAGGCTATGAGAAGCCAGATCGCGGGTACCGGGAAGATGCCGAAAAGCTGGCCTGCACCGATCCAGTTGTACCAGTCGGGGAGGGTGGTGACGGGGAAGCCCTTGGAGATCAGGGCAGCGCTGCCGTAGATTACGTTGAGCATGGCCAGGGTGATGATGAAGGACGGAATGTTGAACCTGGTCCGGATGAATCCGTTGATCAGCCCGATGCCGAAACCTACCACCAGCGCACAGGCCATGGCCACGAAGACCGCATTTTCCATGGGCATGATGCCGGCCTTGGCAATCGCACCCGTGATGGTCGCGGTGAGCACCGCCGAGAGGGCGATGGAGGAACCCACCGAGAGGTCGATTTCGCCCCCGATGATGGTCATGGTCATGCCAAAGGAAATGACACCCGCGAGGGCGACGTTGCGGAAAATGTTCAGGATGTTGGGAAGGGTAAAGAATCCGGGTGCCGTAACGACCAGGACGATGACTATGAAGGAGAGTATGAGCTCCATCATGTACTTTTTGGAAAAGCGTGACAGGTTGAAGGTTTTTCCTGCGGCCGGTTTCATTATTTTTCGCCTCCCATGCACAGCGAGTAGAGTTGTTCTATGGTAACGTCTTCGGGACGCACCTCTCCGACGAAGCGTCCTAGCCTCATGATGATGATCCGGTGGCAGACTTCCAGCAATTCTTCCAGTTCCGATGATACCACCACCGAGGAGATGCCTCGCCGCGATTGATCCCAGATGATCTGGAAAATTTGCTGTTTTGCGTTAACGTCTATACCCCTGGACGGTTCATCCAGGATGATTACCTTGGGATCGGCGTTGAGCCATTTACCGACAACGACCTTTTGCTGGTTGCCACCTGAGAGGCTCGTCATGGGCAGTTCTATGCTTGTGGTCTTTATCTGGAGGGCGCTTACCTGTTTTTCGGCAGCTTCCCTTTCCAGTTTCGTGTCCACGAAGCCCCCGGGTGAGACCTGGTCAAGGCAGGCATGGCAGAGGTTGTCCTTGATCGATAGTATCTGGACCAGACCCTGGGACTTCCTGTCCTCCGGAGTGAACGCCAGGCCGCGCTGGCTCATGTTGCGGGGGCTGCGGTTTTCGATGATCTCGCCGTCGAGCACGACCGTGCCGGAATCGGCCTTGTCGGCGCCGAAAATGGCCCGAAGCAGTTCGGTCCTGCCCGACCCGAGCATGCCCGCGATGCCGAGGATTTCTCCCTTCTTGAGCGAGAAGGAGATATCCTGGAACCAGGGCGACCTCTGGAAATCCTTGACCTCGAGGACGGTCTCGTCCGAGATTTTCAGGTCGTCGGGGCGGTTCCTCACCTCGACATCCCCGAACATCAGCTTGAGTATATCCCGGGGTTGGGCCCCCGCCATTTCGAGCTTGCCCGTCGAGACGCCGTCGCGGAGCACCGTACTCGTATCCGCAATCTCCCAAAGCTCCTGTAGCCGGTGGGTGATGTAGATGATGATGACGTCTTTTTTCTTGAGTTCCCGGATGAGCTTGAAGAGTATCTGGGTCTCGTGCTGGGCGAGGGCGGAGGTGGGTTCGTCCAGAAGGATGACCTTTGGGCGGCAACTCATGGCCTTGACTATCTCGACGACCTGGCATTGCCAGACGCTCAGGTTCACGACCAGTTCCCG
Source organism: Breznakiellaceae bacterium (assembly GCA_964202565.1). GTDB lineage: Bacteria > Spirochaetota > Spirochaetia > Treponematales > Breznakiellaceae > SZUA-426. The sequence continues at coordinate 4,438 of CAXNJE010000223.1, forward strand.
CAGGGGCAGGTCGATTCCCATCTCGTCCAGAAGCGCCTGGGCTTTCGCGTAGGTTTTCTTCCAGTCCACGAAGGCACCGTTGGTCTCGTATCTTCCGATCAGTATGTTCTCGGCTACGGAAAGCCCCGGTATCAGGCTCATTTCCTGATAGACCGTCGCCATTCCCTGGTCGAAGGCATCCGAAGGATTTTCGAATTTAAGGGGCGTCCCGTCTATGTCGAGGGTACCCTCGTCTGGCAGGTAGGCCCCATTGATGATCTTGACGAGCGTCGATTTGCCGGAACCATTTTTCCCTATCAGGGCATTCACCTTGCCGCTCTCGAAGGACAGGGTGACCTTGTCCAAGGCTCTGGTACCGGGGAATACCTTGGTGATGTTCCGGACGTTCAATATGCTCATTGAGTCCTCGTTGCGCAAAGGATGTCCGCTTTGAAAGCAGGGGTTCCGCTGACCGGCCAGACCGGTTGTGGCGGAACCCCAATATACTACGGAATGGAGAAAAGAGTCCTT
>CAXNJE010000224.1:0-4929 GCA_964202565.1 Breznakiellaceae bacterium
AAAGGCCATCTACATCACCATCCCCTATATGGTGCCCACCCTGCTGGTGCTTTTCATCATGAATAGCGGGTGGATACTCAATTCCGGACTGGACCAATACCTGGTTTTCACCAATCCCACCAACCGGCCCACCATGGACGTGTTCGACATGTACATCTATCGTTACGGAATCAAATTGATGAATTATTCCTATGCGACGGCGGTGGGCATCATAAAGTCCATAGTCAGCATCGTCATCCTGTACGGGGTAAACCTGCTGTCCAAACGCATGTCCTCCAGGTCCATCATATGAGAAAGGTCCATCCCTTCGAACTCCTGTTCGACATACTCAACGCCATACTCATGCTGGCAGTTGTCCTGATAATGGCCTATCCCTTCCTGTACGTGTTCCTGTACTCCATCAGTGACCCAGCACACCTGAAAGCCGGTCTGATGATCTGGCCTCAAAGGATCACGCTGAATTCCTATAAGGTAATATTTGCGAACCCGGTCATCATCAATGGGGTCTATATTTCCGTTGCCCGTTCGGTTATCGGAACGATCACCATGCTGATGGTAACCGGCGCTGCAGCCTACGCCATCTCCAAAAGACACCTCATCGGCGTACGTTTCCTGCGCGTCTTCTTCTTGCTGACCATGTACTTTTCCGGCGGAATCATCCCCGCCTACCTGCTGATAAAGAGCCTGGGACTGACGAACAATTTTCTGGTCTACATCATCCCCGGCATGGTCAGCGTCTTCAACATGATCCTGATACGCACCTACGTGGAGAGCATTCCTGCGAGTCTCGAGGAATCCGCCCTGATGGTGGGCGCCAACGAACTGCAGATTTTCGTCTACCTCATCATACCCATGAGTACCCCGGTCTTCGCGGCGGTGGGGCTTTTTTCCTTCGTCAATCAATGGAACAGCTTTGTCGACGTCCAGATCTACAACTTCATGAAACCCGACCTCTATCCCCTGCAGTACATACTCTACAATTACCTGATGTCCCAATCGCAATCGGTGGAGCAGGCGAAGCGGAGCATGAACGTTACCGCGATTTCGCCGCAGTCTCTGAAAACCACAATCACGATCATCACGATCCTGCCGATCTTTTTCATCTACCCGATCCTGCAGAAATATTTCGTCAGTGGGCTGATGGTCGGCTCCGTCAAGGAATGAACAAGCCCAGGAGATTTGTATGGCCCAAAGATTGAAGATAGGTGTATTCGGCGCCTTCCGCGGTATGTCGATGATAAAGGTCCTCGCACGGCACCCCCAGGCGGAACTGACGGCCATTTGTGATAAGGCCAAGGATCTGCTTGACGGTTGTGCGAAAGAATCAGTCCTCCACGACCAGAAGATCGCGCTCTACGAAAGCTTCGATGAATTCCTCAAGCACGACCTGGACGCGGTAGTGCTGGCCAATTACGCCAACGAACACGCCCCCTTTGCCGTCCGGGTGCTTGATTCAGGCCGCCATGTCCTGAGCGAGGTCCTCCCGGTGGAAACCCTGTCGCAGGCAGTCTCCTTGGTGGAGGCGGTGGAAAGGAGCGGAAAGGTCTACGCCTACGCCGAAAACTATTGTTACTTCCCCGCCACCATGGAGATGAAGAAACTGTACCGTTCGGGCAGGATCGGCGAGTTCCTGCACGGGGAGGGCGAGTACATCCACGACTGCGAGTCCATCTGGCCCTCGATTACCTACGGCGAGCGGGATCATTGGCGGAACCGGTTGTATTCCACCTATTACTGCACCCACAGTCTGGGTCCCCTGCTGCATATAACCGGAAACCGTCCGGTGCGTGTTACCGGCTATGAGACGCCCAACGTGCAAAACATGGCCAAATACGGCTTCCGGGGCGGCACATCCGGCATGATTGTCATGCAGATGGACAACAAGGCGGTGGTGAAGAGCCTGCACGGCTACCTGAAACGCGAACCGTCCTCCATCTGGTATTCGCTGTACGGTACCAAGGGCATGGTGGAGACCGACCGTTGGGACGGCGGCATCGAAAGGCTGAACCTCTTCGAAGAAGGCTCGGCCAGCACCGACACGGCCACGAGCTACAGGCCAAAACCCGTAGCCGATTCGGACCTGGCGCGGGAAACCGCCGGGCACGGTGGCAGCGATTTCTATCCGGTACACTTTTTCCTGCAGAAAATACTGGGCGAAAGCGGGGGCGAGGAATCCATAGACGTATACCAGGCTCTGGACATGGCCATCCCGGGCATTCTGGCGTATAAATCCATACTAAACGGGAACATACCCTACGAGGTTCCGGATTTCAGGAAGAAGGAATCAAGGGCGGCCTATCGGAACGACCACTTCTGCACCAACCCGGACATCGCAGGTTCGCAATTGGCCCCCCAGTGTTCTTTCGGGGTACCCGATATTTCGGATGCGGTGTACGAGGATGTACGGAAGGCCTGGGAAGCAAAAAGCCGGCATTAACAGGCTGGCCTTAGTCGACTGCCGCCACCAGCAAGCGCGAGACTTTGCCGTCGAGTAGGGCCCGGTGTTCCGCCTTAATACCGTCGTCCACGATAAGCGTGTGTACCGCATCCAGAGTACCGTAGGAAACAAAGGAAATCTCGCCCAGCTTGCCCGCATCGGCCAGGACATAAATGTTGGATACGTTTTTCATGACGATTTCGTTCATGTGGGCGGTCCGTTCGTCGGTGGTCATCAGGCCACTCGTAAAATCCAGGGCGTCACAGCCCAGGAAGGCCTTTTTCATGTGCAGGCGTTTCAGGAATTCTTCGGCCAGATAACCGCAGGCATCCCGCCGTTCCGTGCGGATTTCGCCACCAACAAGTATGACCTTGCACCTGTCCGCCAGCAGGTCGGTTATTATGAGCGAATTGGTGACCACCCGGACATTGTTCAGTTCCCCTGCTTCCATCCGGCTGGCGAGCACCCGTGCCATGGCCATGACCGTAGTCCCCGAATCCAGGAAGATTTGGTCCCCCGACTCGACTTCCAGCGCGGCCAGCCTGCCGATGGCCAGCTTTTCTTTCATTTTCTGGCGGGAGGAGTCCTTGAAGGAATATAGGTTCTTGTCCGTATCCAAACCCTGGATACCACCGAAGGTACGGATTACCTTGCCTTCCTCTTCCAGTTTTACGAAAAGGCGCCGGGCGGTCGCTTCCGATATGTTCAAAAGTTCAGTCACATCGCGGACCGATAATTTTCCCTGGGAGTTCAAAGCTTCCTGTATAAGACGCTTTCCCTCATCATTTATTTTCATGTAAGTCCCTTTGTTGCACTATTGTAATACTATAGGGTAAGTTCCGCGTTTTGTCTATTAATTAGATTATTGCAATCAATAAGAGGTGTATAATCATTCGAAATGATTGACATAATCATAATAAATGATAGAATATTGCATAATGCGTGATTCAACGAAGATGGAAACTGAGGTGATCGATAGCCGGGTGCATAGCCCCCAAGCCTCGCTGGAAGATCTTGTCGGCAGGGAGTACCTGGACGCTGTCTGCAGGGCTGCCTCTTTTTTATGGGATGTCCCCTACGGTGAATTACGCGACGCCGGGGCGGAACGGAAAGACTTCTACCCGGTGGAACTTCAGGAACGTCTGGATGGTTTATTGGGGCAGGTGGGCCAGAGAATAGCTCCGGAACTGAAGGTTCGGGAACCGGGTGCTCCCACCATCTCTTTCCGGAAGGCTTTTAAGGAAGATGCCGCGCCTTTGGCCGCCTTGGGTTTTTATAGGGTAGGGCAGGATGGACGGCTCTATTTTACGGCTAAAAGCGAGCATTACCACGCCTCTGTGGGTCATAATATTCCCGCCTACGAATTACTGGAAACGGCCAGGCGCCTGGGCATCACCAACGCTACCCATAACAATACCCGTGGTCATATCGTCCGCCTGTTGGAACGTGAACTGGTGCGGGTTGTGAACGGAATCACTCCCGGCGACGCAACCGCGCTTGACAACGCCATCGCCTCAAAAAAACCGCGTACGCTCAATAGGGTAATCAACCTGCAATCCGGCAGCGTCGCGGTGGAAGCTGCCGTCAAGATGATGCTCGCCCGTTTCTACAGGCTTGAGCCCCAGCTTCCACCTCCCAAGTACGAGGGTAAAACCCCCGTGTTCCTGGTTATGGCCGACGGGAATGGCGGCAAGCAGGCAAACTACCACGGCACCTCCATCACGAATCAGACTTTTCGTGGTCTTTGGCCGGAGCTGTACGAAAAAATTGAACAGGGAGGTATCTATAAAGTGCGTTCGGTACGCATAAACGACACCTCCGATTTTGCACGGGCTTTGGAAGAAAACGAGAAAGACGGCCTGAAGGTGGCGGGTTTCCTCCATGAGATCGTCCTGATGAACTACGGGGGTATCAAACTTAGCTCCGAATACCTCCAGAAAGCCTACTCCCTATGCCATGCGTCGGACGTACCCATCTGCGTCGACGAGATCCAGTCCTGCCTCTGGTACGACGGCCTTTTCCTGTTCAGGGAGTACGGGCTGGATCCGGACTTCGTCTCCGTCGGCAAGGGATTTCCCGGAGGGCAGTACGCCGCTTCCCGCATCATCACCACCCCGGAAATGGACGACCTCAACCAGTTCGGTGCCCTGGTGACCAACGGCCAGGAAGATTTGGCAGCTCTTGCGTACCTCATCACCATGAGACTGGTTTCTGAAAACCAGGTCCACATACGGAGGATAGGCGAATATTACGAAGCCGAGCTACGCAAGCTGGCCCGGTCATACAAGACCATCATTTTGACGATAGAAGGGTACCGGCTGCTTTCCGCTGTCTTTTTCCATAACGCCGAGGAGGCCGTGCGCTTCTGCCAGATCCTTTCCGATGGGGGCATCGATATTTCTGCCCAGAACTACAAGGCCGATTGTCCTCCCTCGGCGCTCACCAAGCTGCCCCTCACGACCAGTCGGGCTGCGGTAGACCTAGTGGTCAAC
>CAXNJE010000225.1:0-4899 GCA_964202565.1 Breznakiellaceae bacterium
CCTGCGGCGGCAAAGTGCCGATCGGCATAAGCGCGGACTTGGCCTCCTGCGGCGGCAAAATGCCCATCGGCATAAGCGCGGGCGCTGGCGTAGTCATCCAGGGTGATACTTCGTGCCGCCCGAACCCCGTGCCGGAGCATGAAATCCTTGGAGAAGGCCTTGCTGGCTTCGAGTTGGGCGGCGCGGGCGTCGGGGCCGACGATGGCTATGCCAGCAGCGCGAAAAGCGTCCACGATACCGGCTGCCAGAGGGACTTCCGGTCCGACGACGGCAAGGTCGATTGCATTGGATTTTGCATACGTGATCAGCGCTTGTTGGTCCGCTTCGTCCGAGTAGTCGACTCCTGCCAGCGAGACGTTCCTGCACTTGGGTTCCAGGCTGGTACCGCCGTTGCCTGGTGCGACGTAGACCCGTTCAACCGCCGGTTCCTGCGCGAACTTCCACGCCAGCGCGTGTTCCCTGCCACCAGAACCTATCACCAATACGCGCATGGGGTCTCCTGGGTTCGTCTTTTAATGCTTGAAATGCCGGGTGCCGGTGAACACCATGGCGATACCCAGCCGGTTGCAGGCGTCGATGGATTCCCGGTCGCGCTGGGAGCCACCGGGTTGGATGATGGAACGGATTCCTGCCCGTGCCGCAGCTTCCACGACATCGGCGAAGGGGAAAAAGGCGTCGGAGGCCAGAACCCTGGCCGGGGTTTTACCAGCACCTGACGTTCCGCCGGCATCGCTGGTGTGGACCACCCGCGCAGCCCGTTCCAGGGCTTGTTCGGCCGCCCAGATCCGGTTTGTCTGGCCTCCGGCTATGCCGATGGCTTGGCGGTTCCGCACGACAACTATGGCGTTTGATTTGACGAAGGTGGCTACCCTCAACCCAAAAAAGAGATCTTCCAGGTCCGCTGCAGGAGGGGCTTTTTCGGTGACGACCTCCCATTTTTCCAGCAGTGTCCGGTCCGAGCTCTGGACGAGCATGCCGCCGTCCACCGCGATGTATTCCTGCCTGTCTGCGGGGGCAGCGGGGGCGCGCATGAGGCGCAGGTTTTTTTTGGCCTTGAAAATTTCCAGCGCTTCGGCATCGAAGTCCGGGGCGACGACTATCTCCAGAAAAAGTTCCGCCAATTCCTTGGCGGTGGCCGCGTCCACGGGGACGGTGCAGGCGACTATGCCGCCGAAAATGGAGAGCGGGTCGCACTCATAGGCGCCCCGGTACGCTTCCAGCAGGGTGGGCGCGACCGAGACTCCGCAGGGCGTGTTGTGCTTGACTGCGATGACGGAAACCCCTCTGGGGTTTCTTGCGGAGTTGGGCGTGGAAACGCCCTGGCTTTCGAGGACCCGCGCCTCGTCGGCGGCCCCAATGGCAGGGACTTTGGCGGAGGGCAGGCCAAAGGCGCACGCACATTTCCAGGCCAGGTCCAGGTCGCGGATGTTGTTGTAGCTGAGTTCCTTGCCCTGGAGTTGGGTCATGGAACCGAGGGCGCCGAGACGGTCGGCGGCCAGGTAGAGGGCGGCTGATTGGTGGCCGTTTTCACCGTAGCGCAGGGCTTGGGCTTTTTTGAGGGATAGGGGCAGGTAGGCGGGGTACTCCTCGTCCAGAAGGTACCGGGCTACAGCCGCATCGTAGGCCGAGGTAAGGTCGAAAACCTTGCCAGCCAGGCGCTTGCGGAAATCGGCCGGGACCGAGCCGGCATTCAGGCCTTCGATGGTGACTGTGTAATCGGCGGGGTCACTCAGCACAATGACGTCCAGATAGTTTTTCGCGGCCGACCGGAGCATGGTGGGGCCGCCAATATCTATGAACTCGACCGTCTCTTCCAGGGTCAGACCTTGCTGGACCTTCTCGAAAAAGGGATACAGGTTCACGCAGACCAGGTCAATCGTTCCCAGCTTCAGATCGGAGAGGGTTTTCATGTGGGCAGGGTCGGCGCGTCGGGCGAGCAAGCCGGCGTGCACCGCGGGATGCAGGGTCTTTACGCGGCCGTCCAGGCATTCGGGGAAGCCAGTCACCGCTGAGACGTCCGTCACCGCCAGACCGTTTTCCTTCAGGTGCTTCGCGGTACCGCCGGTCGAGAGTAGCTCCCAGCCCGATTCCACGAGGTACGTCGCCAGCTCAAGGACTCCCGCCTTATCGAATACGCTGATCAGGGCCCGCTTTTTCATGGACGCTCCTTTGGATTCCTCATGCTGGATTGTTCACCCTTTTTCCCAATTCCACCTTCCAAGCGCTCCGCAAGCACAGCCACGGCTTCGACAATGGCCAGATGCTCTTCGGTATGGATGCGTCCTGCGAGGCTTTCGGGGGTATCGTCGCGCAGTACCGGCACGCGGCGTTGGAGGAGGATCTCGCCGGTATCGGTCCCCGCGTCGACCAGATGGACGGTACAGCCCGACTCGTTCTCCCCCGCCGCGAGCACCGCCTGGTGGACCCGGTCCCCGTACATGCCTTCCCCTCCGAATTTGGGCAGCAAGGCAGGGTGCAGGTTGATCATGCGGCCTGCGTAGGCAGTGATCAGTTCACCTTCAAGGATGGATAGGAAGCCCGCGAGCACTATCGCACTAGCGTGATATTCCCGGGCACGCTCCAGGATGCGGTCCGAAAGTTCACCTCTACGGCGGGCAGGGGCCAAGCCAGCATCGGTCGTTTCTACCAGAGCAGGAATACCCGCTTTCTTTGCCCGTTCGAGCGCGAAGGCTTCGGGACGGTCCGATATGACAGCGACTATTTGTGCGGTTCCGAGTCTGCCCGCGCGTTCGGCGTCTAATAGGGCTTGCAGGTTGGTGCCGCCTCCGGAAACCAAGACGAGTACGCGAAAGGCATTCACCGGCTGCGGGTCTTTTTCCGGGATCATCGTTCAGCTTTTAACGAAGCGGACGTCGCCGGCGCCCGGCGCCTTTCCGCCGTGCTTTTCGCCAGCGCCGGGGGCTTCCGGGGCGGCGAAGGGCGCGACGCGGCCGATTTCCCACGCGGGAAAGCCCCGGTCATCCAGAAAGTCGATGGCTTTCTTCGCCTCCTGCGGATCGAGGGCCAGCACGAAGCCTATGCCCATGTTGAAGGTATTGAACATGTTCTTGCGAAGGTCGGCGTTGGTGGCCAGCAAACGTGCGCCTTCGGTCTGGGCTAGGGCACCGCTCAACCCGGCACCGCTCAACCCGGCACCGCTCGGCCCATCACCGTTTGGCTTGGCGCCGCTTTCGGCCATCGCACAGGCCAGACGGGCGAAGATGGGCGGGATGGTCCAGCTGCCGTCCATGATGAGGGCCGTATGGGGCGAAGCGAACATGCGGGGAATGTTTTCGTAAAAGCCGCCGCCGGTGATATGGGCCATGCCCTTTATGCGCACCAGGGCCATAAGTTCCAGCACTGGTTTGACGTACAGGCGGGTGGGTTCCAACAAGGCGCGGCCTATGGGCATGCCGCCGAAATCCTCGTCCAGGTTGGGGAGGGCCTTGCGGATAAGGCTGAAACCGTTGGAGTGGGGACCGCTGGAGGCGATACCAACCAGGACATCGCCGTCCCTGATGTTACTGCCGTCTATTATATCGGCCCTGTCCACGATGCCCACGGAAAAGCCCGCGATGTCGTATTTGCCCTCGTCGTAGAAGCCGGGCATCTCGGCGGTCTCGCCGCCCAGGAGCACGCTGCCGGTTTCCCGGCAACCGATGGCCACACCCTTGACCATGTCGGCGGCGATGTCGGCGTCCAGCTTTCCGCAGGCCAGGTAGTCCAGGAAAAACAGGGGCCGCGCGCCGTGGCAGAGCACGTCGTTGACGCACATGGCCACGCAGTCGATGCCCACGGTATCGTACTTCTTCATGCGGAAGGCGATGTCCAGCTTGGTGCCCACACCGTCGGTACCGGAGACCAGCACGGGATCGGTCATGCCCTTTCCGGCCTCAATCAGTTCCTTGAGGCTGAACATGCCCGCGAAGCTGCCTATGCCGTTGATCACCGCCCGGCTCATCGTGCCTGCGGCCAATTCACGGTACTTGTCCACCGCCCTGTAGCCTTCCTCGATATCGACGCCGGCTGACTTGTAATCCATGTTCCTTCCTTTTACCGGTCGGCGCGTTGGGCCGCGTAGGCCTCGCCCGGGGCTGCCACCGGGTACTCGCCTGAGAAACAACCCAGGCAGTAACCGCCAACGCCGTCCAGGGCTTCGAGCAGGCCCTCGCGGGAGATGAAGGCCAGGCTGTCGGAACCGATGGCGTCGCGGATATCGTCCACCGAGGAGGCGTTGCCTATCAGGTCCTTGCGGTGGGGTGTGTCTATGCCGAAGTAGCAGGGGAAACGCACCGGTGGCGAACACACGCGGAAGTGCACTTCCTTGGCACCCGCTTCCCTTAGCAGGTTGACGAGGTAGCGGCTGGTGGTGCCGCGCACGATGGAATCGTCGATGATGACAACCCGCTTGCCCTCCACCTCGCTACGCACCACGTTCAATTTGACGGAAACCGCCCGCTCGCGCAGTTCCTTGTTGGGGGCGATGAAGGTACGTCCCACGTACTTGCTCTTTACTATTCCCAAGCCGAAGGGGGTGCCCGTCGCGCGTCCGTAGCCTATGGCTGCCGGTACGCCCGAATCGGGTACGCCGATAACGAGATCGGCCACCACTGTCGACTCGCGGCCCAGTATTTCTCCCGCCCGTATACGCGACGAGTATACGTCGATGCCGTCTATGGAACTGTCGGGACGGGCGAAATAGATGTATTCGAAGGCGCAGGTGGCCTTGGGCGTCTTTTCTCCGAACTCGAAGGACAATACCCCGTTGTCGTCGATTATGACGATTTCGCCCGGGGCGATGTCGCGCACGAATTCGCCGCCCACCGCGTCTATGGCGCAGGACTCGCTGGCCAGCACCCAGCCGCCTTCGATTTTTCCCAGGCAGAGCGGCCGGATGCC
>CAXNJE010000226.1:0-4870 GCA_964202565.1 Breznakiellaceae bacterium
TTCCAGCGTTTCCTTTATCCAGTTGCGGTCGATTGCTTCCCAGTACAAGGCTTTGAGCCTGGCTGGAATCTCATTGAAGGTACATGGCCTTCGTAGGACTTTCAGGAGTTCGGCCTCCATATGATCCACAAGTTTTGTCTCGCCGTCACGGGCGCGTACGAGAAGAATCCTTTCGCCTCCGACAGATATGTCGGAAAAATCCGCTACGATCAATACATCTCCGCTGGGTAGTATCGTCATGTGGGTTCCTGCGCCTCCTTGGATAGGTGCTTGGATTAAAAACCTTGGAAAAGGAAATCGGTGGCCCTGACGATTACTTCGTGGTCAGGTTCGAGGTTGGCGACAACCGGGCCAAGTATACGAAAGGGTACTGCGGCTAGTTGGGGAGTGTCGAGTATACAGGAGATACCTTCTATGTGGAGGGATGGCATCAGGGCTTCGGGTACCGGGATTGGCCCTATACGATCGGTTCGCCGGAGGGGGACTACAATCCGCGTTGTAAGGTCATCGAGAAGTGGGCTTTGGATGTTTAACAGGAAGGGTACGGAACCGGAGGATACACCCGAATTCCGATGGACGTCGAAGCGCGCCATCTCAGAAACCCCGCCATTCTTCAAGTGCAAGTCCTTCTTTTTCTATCATTTCATTGTACGTTGTGAAAAAAGGTGCGTTTTCTTCCCGCCATCTTCGTTCTTTCTCACGTTTGATGTAATCGCGTAAAAATATTTCGCAGGTTTGGGATAGATTGATACCCAAGGTCCGCCCTTCATGGATTACTTCGGCATCAATGCTCAGGTTAGTTGCCCTTTTTGTTTGTGACATATGCGCACTCCTCATACGATTTATAAAATAAATATATGCGCATGAATGATGTTATGCAAGTTGCGCATTCGATTCGGCGGTGCAGAAGGCTATCAGCCTGAAAATTGGCACGGTCAAACTGGCAACGGGTTCGTTTATCGAATCATTGACGGTTTCTGCTCTGCTTAAAATATCAGGGGGGTTGGAATGCGGATTTTACCGCCCTTGGACAAGGAAGGACAAAGGAAACCGGAAAAGCGGGTACGACGGCTACAAAGAAAGCTCCCGCGGCTGCCTTGGTTATGACCGGTGCGGCGGCGGATTCGAAGCTTGTGTTTGAAGGGATGGAGTTCCCGGGTGGTGAGGCTTCCTACTCGGCAGACATACTGGTAGACAATAAGGCTGCTCCAGAGTTTGTCGATTGCGCGTCTTCCCAGGACATACGCGGAAGACAGCGCCCCGAGCTGCGACGCCCCGGGGCATATTAAAGCCAGTGATCTGAATGCCGTCCTATTTCTCATTCAGGCTGAAGACGCCGTCCCAGTTGGCTACGGGAGCCTTCTTGATAAATTCTTCGGATCGTCTGCGATAGGCCAGGGACGGACCATCTGTGGGGTTCTCTTCGAGCAAGGCTGCGAACATGCTGACTGCCTGGGGCCAGTCCATGGTGTCAAAGACTTGATGGGCCTTTTCGAAGCGGTCGTGGAAATCGAGTAGCTTGTCGTCGGCGTCGGCCCTCAATCCAACAATTTCCCAAAGCTGCACCGGGGTGTTTATGCCTACTACCCGTACCCGATCGAAACGGCGGGTCATGAATTCGTCCCCTGCTTCGATTTTTGTGGCGTCCGAGGCGAGGATCCAGCTTCCGTACTGCTTGTTGACCCCCTCGAGCCGGGCGGCCAGGTTTACCGCGTTTCCCATGATCGTATAGTCCATTTTCCGCACCGTACCCATGTTGCCTACGACCATGTCGCCGGTGTTCAGGCCGATACGCGTGAGCAGGGGGTTGGGCGTAAGCTTGTCGGCCATGAATTGCTTGTTGAGCTCGGCTTCCTTCTTTTTCATCAGGACCGCGGCCAGGCAGGCAGCATGGGCGTGTTCCTGGAAGGAAAGGGGGGCGCCGAAGAAGGAGATGATGGCGTCGCCTTCATATTTGTCAATGGTTCCCCGGTTTTCAAGAACTATGTCGCTCATGCCGGAGAGGTACAGGTTCAGCAGCTTGACGAGGCTTTCGGGGTCCAGGGCTTCGGATATGGTGGAGAAGCCCTTTACGTCGGTGAACATGGCTGTAATCCATTTTTTCTGGCCCCCAAGTTTGAGCATGTCCGGATTCGCGATGATCTCGTTGATGACGTCCCCGGACAGGTAGGTACCAAAGGCTTTGCGTAGGAAGCTTTTTTCACGTTCCGAAATAAGGAAGGACGTAAGGGCGTAGATGAGGAAGGACACGAAGGTGGACAGAGTGGGGGCGAAAGTATAGGTATAGACGCCGGTAAAATGAAAGATGCCATAATTCACCAGCACGATTACCAGGGTAAGACCCATGCCCACCAGAATCTGGTAAAGTGTGGAAAGCCGGGCAATCAGCAGGATCACCAAGATGGCAAGCAGGAACGACGCCAGCGATCCTACCCAGACAGGGGTCTCATCCAGGAAATCTTGTTGGAGTATCGTGTTGGCCACCGCCGCATGGGTACCGACGTTCACATAGGCCTTGTTGAAGGGATTGACGCCCATATCGGTCGTGGCCGTGGCTGTCCAGCCCAGGACGCAGAACGCGCCTGTGAGTTTTTCCCTCAGGGTGGCCGCTTGCTTTTCCGTCAGCGCAAAGGTTTCCGCGCAGTTCCTGTACAGACCGTTGAAACGTTCCTTAAGCGCCTCGTAGAGCGGGGCTTCTGCAGGGTCCGCATAGGCCTTCGCCTGGTCCAGAAGCTCCGGAATCTGGCTGTCCCAGCCGGCCGAAAGGAAGGCGGCGATTTCTTTCTTGAAACGCGCCTTGGTTTCGAGCCAGGTCGCCCTATCCTGTGGCGTACCGCTTTCGAGCGCCGCTTGACGGGTGTTTTCTTCGGCATCCCAGGCGGCCAAAGGCGCATCAGCAGGATTTGCGCCGGAAATGAGGGCCCAGGCCTCTATGGTACGAAGGCTCCGCAGGTTGGCGACCAGGTTCTCCTCGTGCTGCCTGTATTCCAGCAACCTGTAGAAAGAAACATGGGTAAAACTATCCTCATAGGTGCTTTTTGGCCAACGGATGAGCATCTGCCCTTTCTCATCCAAGGGTATCGGAATGTCGATGACCCGGTCTTTGAGCTTGGCTCCCTTTAGAACTATCTGCTTTCCTTCAAAAACGATATCCGGGCTGCCCAAGCCCCGGACCAAGGGGGCGAAGGCTAGCTGGAGGTAGCGTTTTCCGTCGATTTCCTCAACCAGGCGGGTACGCCTGCGCACGCCGTCGGAATCTATGGTCACATTCGTAAAACCGGCACCCGCCGCCATGGACGATATATCCATGATGGGAATGAGGAAATCCTTGGGTATCGTGTGAAGTGGGGCGGCGGCAAGGATATTTGGGTAGGAGAATTTGGCCTCCGCGATGGCCCGTAGTTCGGGAGATATTACGTCGAGCCGCTGATCCTGCAGGTTGAGGGTTACGGAAGCATGGCCGAAGAGGCGCATGGCCTTGCCCAGGTAGCTGTCGTTCTCTATGGCTACTTTTCGGGTGGCCGAGTACAGCTCGGTCTTTCCATCCTGGAGAAGTTCCAAAAGCATGTCACCGTATTCGCCAGCGTCTTTCAGCGGGATGTTACCGCTGGCCAAGGCACCAAAAAGTGATGCCACATTGGAGCCTACCTCGTCGAATAGTCCATCGAATTCATCCTTCAAGGGGCCTTTAAGGTATTCCTGATCGGCGCTCATGGGGCTGCGCTCAATGTATTCAATATCGAATATGGCACTTGCCGCTCCGAATTCAGCCATGGTCTCCAGGCCACGTGCCATGAGTCCCCGAGGCCAGGGCCAGGCCCCGGTACGGACTATGGATTCCTCGTCAACGTCAAGCAGGACCAGTGAGGAATCGATGGCTACATCCGGTTTGAACCCCAAAAAAACATCGTATACCCGGAGCTCAAGGGCATTCCAGGCTGTCAGTAGGTTGAGGAGGGCGAAAACGCACCCGACTACGAAGGGAATCGCAAATAAAATCAACGAAGTTTTCTTTTTTTTCACCATAAATCGCTCCGTGGGATTAAAATGGATATAGTGTAGTATAATGGTTATCTCTTGAATGACAAGGATTAAGGGATGAATAGACTAAGCGTCTTCTGCATGGTCGGATTGTTTGCCGCAACTGGCTTGTTCGCCCAATCGAACGAGTTTATCGATGAGCTGCTGTCCAATCCGGCAGTTTCAATGGGGCAGGTGTCGTACCTTGTTTTGGTCGCCTCTGACAACCTGAACGAGGACGCGGACGAATCCCGCGCATTCGGGTTGCTGGGAAAATTGGGCTGGGCTCCTCCGGGCCTGCGCATCTCCGATCCGGTAAACCTGCGTACCTATGCATATATACTTATGCGCGCCTTTGGCCTAAAGGGCGGATATATGTATCGACTCTTTCCCGGTCCGCGCTATGCATATAGGGAATTGGCTTCGCTTCAGGTGATCCAGGGCAAGGCTGATCCGTCGAACCCTGTGGACGGCATCACCGCAGTCCGCATGCTCGGCCGAGTTTTCGATGTCCTGGGGGTAACCCAATGAACCCAAGACCCTTCCTGACACTGGTGCTGATCTCCACTCTTATTCTTGCCCCGCAACTTTTCGCCTATGACTTCGGGCTAGACCTGACGGATGATACGGCACTTACCGTAGAAGCAGACGCCAGCGTGTCCCAAGTCAACCGTGCCCGCGCCTGGCTCAATATACCTTTCGGAAAGGATGCGGATTTACAGCTTTCCGGTTTCTACGAGTTCAAGGGTATTTTTGAATTTTCCCCCAGCTCAGCGGATATAACTCCAGCTCGCCTCGATATTGACCGAGCGGAATATTCGGGTTCGATGCAGGGAATCTACGGTCCTTC
>CAXNJE010000227.1:0-4837 GCA_964202565.1 Breznakiellaceae bacterium
GCAAGCCCAGTCGGAATGGCGTAACTTGCGGCTGTAGCGCTGCCTTGGATTGCATTACTATAAGCACTCCACTGGGCATCGCTGTAAAGCGCCTGCACCTTGTACCAGAAGGATTGGCCTGCCTGCAAATTCTGGTTCGTAAAGGGGGAGCTGGAAACTGTGCCAACCGAAGTGAAGGTTCCGTTCTGGGTGGCACTCCTGAAAATCTTGTAGGAAACCGCATCGCCTTGGCTAGAATCGCTCACGACACTCCAAGCAATGGTGATCGAACTGGTTGTACTGGTGCTTACGGAAATAACCGGAGCGGGGTGCACAGATACCGTTCCACCACCACCATCGGTTGGAGTACCGGTTACGATATAGCTGGGAGAACTTTCACCTATATCGTTGCTGGCAGTGACGATGAATGCGTACGACGTGCCATTCAACAAATCAGGTATGACAGAGGGGGCACTATTCGCATTCTGTCGCGACGGACTGCCGGTAGAGACAAAGGAACCCGGCTGGTAATACACCGTGTAGGACGTCGCGCCTGCCACGCTGCTCCAGGAGACCGTAACCTGCCCCGAGCCTGCGGTCACGTTGACATTGGTGGGCACGTTGGGGACTGTCCCGCCGCCAACCAAATCCTGTACCGCCTGGCAGGCGCTGAAGGAAAGCGCCAGAGCCAGGATACCCAATAGCATTAAGCCTGATTTCTTCACGTCGCACCCCTTGTTGAAGAAAGATTCCTCAAAAAGTACACACGTGAATTCTAACGTAAAAAGATTTCAATAACAAGTTTTTATGGTTATTATTTCATTTTTGTTTGTTCTAACTATTCACAAGGGGACGCAATAGAGATTCCAGGCCGTTTTCCTTTATGGCGTAAAGAGATGCGAGCAACTCTCCTATCTCGCCTTCCGGCCAGCCCTTGCGGGCGAACCAGACGACGTAGGCTTCGGGCAGGTCTATGAGCAGGCGGCCTGAGTATTTGCCAAAGGGCATACGGGCGTTCGCGAGCCGTATCAGGAAGGCTGCTTCTTCATCCATGGTTTCCTTGCGGCCGCTTTTCCGTCTTCCAGGCCCAGTTCGTACAATTCCCTCAGTTTGGCAATGCTCTTTTCGGTGCGGGAAACGCCCAGGTCGCGGGAGGGACGGATAAGCAGCGCTCGCCCGGCCTGCTCTTCGGCTTCGGTCAGCTCCATGGCGGCATTGTAGCGTTCCACGCGTCTTTTCAGCGCTTCCACCAGCCGCGGATACCCATGATAGACCAGGCCGGCCCAAGGGCCGGTTTCCTCCTGCTTGCGGTACCCCTGGGGTCTGGTGAGGACAACGACGTTCCGCCCATAACCCTCGGCGATTGCCTTGGCCAAGGGGATGGCATCCACGATGGCCCCGTCCAGGAGCCGTTTTCCGTCGTACTCCACCATGCGGGACAGGAAAGGTAGCGATGACGAAGCCTTCAGGACCGTCAGGTGGTCCGCATCCTTCTCGTAATACATGGCCTTTCCGCTTCCGCAATCGGTACAGACGGTTACAAAACGTGTCGGCGAGGCGGCAAAGGACGTAAAATCGAAGGGAACCAGGCAGTGGGGAATGTCACCGTAGATGAAATCCATCCCGAATAGGCTACCCTTGGTGAGCAGGTTGCGGAAGGAGAGGTAACGAGGGTCGTTCCGGAAACGTTCGATTATCTCCAGATTGCGTCCGCGCTGTCCGGAGACGTAGGAACAGGCTATGCTCACCCCGGCGGATACGCCAATGAGATAGGGAAAACGGATGCCCTCATCCAGGAAAGCGTCCAGCACTCCGGCGGTGTACTGTCCGCGAAGCCCTCCCCCTTCCAATACGAGTCCCTCTTTCATGGTTATCATGCCGCCGATGATACCGGATTGGGGATCGCGGATAAAGGGGCGTCGATCAGGCAGGGACCTTCTAAAATTTGGCCTGCGCCTTCGGATCAGGGCAGCACCGCCATTCCGCGTATCGAACGGAGCAGGGACCGGCTGTCAATTGCCCGTGCGGAATACTGCCCGGCGTAGCTTGCGGGGGCAAGCTCGTCCAAATCCAGTCCATATTCGGCATTCAGCACGCGGATGAACGAATTTGCGCACAGGGCCTGCCCCAGGTTGTTGGGGTGCACCCCGTCCAGACTAAAGACAGTAGTATCCTTGGCGCGAAGTACGAATTCGCCCGAATAACCGCCGAATGGGGTTGTAGTCGTCGCGGTATCCGCCCCCCACCAGTCCCCGGCGATGTCCACCACAGGGATATTGAGGGAGACCCCCAAAGCCGAGATGGCAGTGTTGTATTGTTCGATGATGGACAACGCCGCACCTTGTTCGGCCTCGGTGATGGTGAGGTCACCGGTCAAGGCTACAGCAGAGGCAGGGATAGTGATGCCTTGAAGGCCCATCACAGTTGACAACGCGGCGACCATATTGGTGGCGGTACCGGTTGCTATCCCCATATACTCCAAATCGTCTTGGCTGGGGATACCCTGCCCTTCCTCCATGTACGCGGTAGCCCCGGTCAGGAGGAGATGCCTCGCATCGGTTTCTTCCAGGAACAGGGGTATGTAGGTGTCTCCGGTACCATCGGCATTCAGGTCAAAGAGTATGGGTTCGAAAGTTGTGGGGTTGAAGATCATCAGGTGCCCGGCAAAAAAAGTGGAATCGACCTTGAATATACCGTCCAGACCGTTGGTGAAAGGCAGCCAGTCCGGTATGTTGGCCATGACTATCCTTGCCGGGGTATTGGCTTGCAGGTTCGTCAGGATCGCCTCGTATTCTGTCTGGAACGTGGCAGGATCGGTACGGGGAAAGGCTACCCCATCAACCAGGCCATTGACCCCGCAACCCTTGAGTTCGGCTTGGAGGATATCGTTGTTGCCGATCCAGAGCAGGATAAAGTCGGGATTCAGCATGGCCGCCTGCTGGATAACGGTTTTCCCTGCCAGGCTTGGGATGGTGGTCCGCAGCACAAGATCGAAGAAGAAATTGCCCGCCGCATCGGGATCGGTATAGCTCATGGTGTTGCGCAAATCGAGGAGTTTGGCTCCGCTGATCCCCAAATTGTTGTACGGTTCGGCATACGCAACGGTGGGTAAGAGAGGCAACATCGAATTGATCGAGATGACTGGCCGGCCGTTGGCATCGGTCGCAAGCAATTCGGATACGATAGTGGTACCATTCAGAGTCAGTGGTTTTGCATATGGCGGGACACCAATGCCTGGGGTAGTCACCAAAGGCTGGTGAAAATCGGCTTCGATCCCCAGTTGCCGGGCTACCAAGTAGGGATACGAAGCGGACTGATAATCGTCGATCAGTCCGGCATCCTGAATTCCCATGGTGATGCTGTCCCCTATTGTCACGAGGACTGGTGCGTCCTCCTTTTCATCCGGTGCCTGACAAGCGATTAGAACCAGCAAGATGAATAAGGAAACTGAAAAAATCACTTTCTTCATATAGTTCCTCCATCTCCAGAAAAGTATAATTCCAGAGATAGCGGCACTCAATACAATCCAAGCGAAAATAGGTTACAGCATCGTGCATCTTTTTCATTCAAAAGTTTATTTCTTCCTGAATGATATCTTGTGCTTTCAGGATAGTGCGTATTTTTTATTAAATGATTTGACGATTGTTGAATAGGTGTCATACAATAATAAAAGCTAACCATGGAAGGTTCCAGGCAACTCAAATGCCGCGGGAGTCATCCAAATATTCGAGCATGAGGGTATGACATGAGAAAGATCTATGTTCTTCTGATCGTCGCGGCTCTTGCCGCGCCCGTATTTGCGCAAACCCGTCTTCCGGAATACAAGATCGCTGCTGGCAACTGGGTGCTGACGGCGGACCGCCTGTATCAGAACGCCGCGGCGGAGCGCCTGTCAAAGGTCACCGTTCGAGTCCCCCAGAAGGGCAAGATGGTCTATGAATTCAATGTGCGCTATGAGGGCGGCGCTGAAGATGGCCAGGGCGGCTTCGGGGTTCACCTCTTCGCCGATTCCGCAACTGACGTACGGTCCTGGGGCGCCGGAAAGTCCTATCTCCTGTGGCTGAACTATGACGAGAAGCCCGTAGGCAAGGAAATCCCCAAGGGTTTCAGCGCCCAGATCTACCAGAGCGTTTCAAATTCCAAGATGGAACTGCTCCAGAGCATCGATCTGAATGCGTACGCCTACCTCGTAACCCCCCAAGTGCTCGCGAGCACGATTCCCGTAAAAGTCTGGGTAGATGGCGACACCGGTGAAGTCCGCGTATACGATCCTACCATGGCAAACTATTACTACTACGTAAAACTTGGCAGGGAATTCCCCAAGAGCGGCGACTGGATAGCTCTTCGCACAAATGGTATGAAACTGTCAGTGGGTCTGCCCCGCTAATAGGTTTGCATCCAGCGCGAAAATGATGGTTTCGCGCTTTCAAGTCGCTTTTCACAAGCCAGAAAGCCCGCCGTGCTTATTGCCGGACGGGCTTTTTTTCAAATATGAGCCTCTTTCAAAACGCGTTCTGAAGGAGCAATGTAATCCGCAACATCTTACAAATCAATACTTTATATGGGCTTGTATAATGGTTCAGGTGGGAGGTTCCAGTACCGCGAACACTTGTCCCAGATCGATGCTGATCTCAGGAAAGTCCTTTGGAGTGAGGATATCAGGCGCACCGTAGATCTCGGTGCCTGGGTACCTGCCATCCGCTCCCATTACCGACACATGGACTATCTGGCCGACCGGGTCCACCACCCAGTATTCCCTTACCCCGGAGGACTCGTAAAGCCTTCGTTTGACTATCTGGTCGTTGCGCACGCTCGTGGGTGACAGGATCTCGATGATCCAGTCGGGGGCGCCCACGCA
>CAXNJE010000228.1:0-4835 GCA_964202565.1 Breznakiellaceae bacterium
CACACACCGATTTCCGGCGGAAGCAGATAATACTTGCTTGTGTTGATGGGGAGTTTTGGCTCTTCGCCCGGGTCGAGAATCAGAAAATCGTCAAGCAGCCGTCCGTTGGCCCGGCTGCCGAAAAGAGGACATGACCAGCTCCAGCCGAAGGGTCAGGGGCGGATGTTCCGGGGGAAGCATCACGGTAAACCGTTAGGTGCCGACTCCGAAGGGATAATCGAAACCGGGGGCGACCGCATCCTCAGGCCAGGCACCTGGTACTTTTATGCTTGACCATTCCTTTTCGGCGACTACTTCCGTTACATTCCCATCCAGCAGAACGGGCATAAAATCCCAGTTTCCCGCAAGTGTCACGACCGGATGGGAGGAAAAATCGTGGCGACTCAGGTCGAGAATGTCTTTCCCCGCCGGTGCGTGCATCTGCGCCGTTGCACCACAGGAGGCTGTCAGAAAAACCAACAGAACCGGCACTAACAAACGGTACCTTTTTAATTATCCAGCCATATATTCCTACTTTTCACTATGCACATCTAATTGTCAACCGGTCTTTCCGATGCCGCTGGTCTGACAGCCAGCGGCCTGCCAGGAGCTGGATGATGCCGGGGCAGGAAAGCTAAGGGAGTGGTTACCGATACGCTCGGGATAGGGGGAGCCGACGTAAAGCAAAGTCACACTGGCAGGTTCAACGGGTGGCCCCGATCTACAATTCCGGATGGTTCGGCCGATTCTGAGCGGCTTGCCAACCCCTCATTTTGAACCGAGCCCTGTCCTTCAAGGCTCCCCTCTTCCTAGGTCCGACTACTCGGCAATCTGGACCGGCGCCGCGTCATAATTGAAGCAGTCGCGGGTGATCTTCCAGCTACCGTCAGCCTGCCGTTCCAGAATGTCCAGGAACTTGCCCGCCAGCTTGGTGGTCGGACCTCCCGCCGATGGTTTGGTAGTCTGATCGTAGGATCCGCGGGAATACGCCAGGTCGCCAACCACGACGGTTTCATCCATCCTGATAGACATGGTGTTGATGTTGGTGGTGAAATTTTTCTGCACCCTCGCCATGATGTTGGCTTTGCCCTTAATGACAGGTGCATTGGGGGCCATCTTGATCGCATCCTCCGCCCAGAGCCCGTCCATCGCGGCAACGTCTCCGGTCGTGACCGCGGCAGCATATGTAGCCCAGATTTTGTCGATAGCCGCGATGTCCGCTGGATCATTGGCAGGGGGCACGCTTGCGCAGGACGTTAAAAGCAAAAGTGCCAAAACGCCAATTACCATCCACATGAAATGTGTTCTTTTTCCCATCTTTGACCTCCATAGGTCCCATCCGGAATGCTTTAATTTTCATTTCCAAAATGAATAAAGTCAAATTTTGATGGAAAAGCCGTTCCACCACTTTCCGGAAGGGACGGCTGTGGAATGCACAGAAAGCACAGGAAAGAACGGGCCAGCCCTCCCTGATCTCAGCTGGCGGCTTGTCAGGAAAACAGTAAAGGTTGTTTTACCTAAGGATATTGACTTCCATTTATATGACTATTTTTGTAATATAAATAGGGGTACCTACTGATGCCAACTTTCACGAAAATCACTGTTTCCGTCATGGTGAATGCTTCCCTCACTCAAACATGGAAGGCTTTTACCTCCATCAGTTCAATCGTCCAGTGGAATTTTGCTTCGGCTGACTGGTGTTGTCCAAAGGCTATCAATGATCTAAGGGATGGCGGTTCCTTCAATTACAGGATGGAATCAGTAGACCATAAACACGGATTCGATTTTTACGGAACGTACACAAAGGTTGTACCTGAAAACCGGATTGATTATACCCTTGATGATGTCCTGCCCGATCATCATATTGATATAAAGCAAATTATGATCCATTCTTTTTGTCTTGTTCTATTGGTGCTGATAATTCAGGGTAGGCTGCTTAAAGCAGGAATGCAATGACAGATGTAATTATTGAACAAACAAGTGATGCCATCCCAAATGATCTATTACTCCTGTCAGATCCTTCAGAAGAAGTGATTGCTGAATATATCCATTCAAGTATTAAATTTATTGCAAGAATAAATACAAAAATAGTTGGTGCCCTGCTGCTTCTGAAGACAAGACCAAAAACCATGGAAATCATGAATATATCCGTATATGAAGAATACCAGAATCAAGGTATTGGTAAGAAACTTATTAACAAAGCGATTGACTACGCGAAAGAAAGAAAAATAAGAACGTTGGAAATTGGAACAGGCAATCCTGGAATAATACAACTGATGCTGTATCAAAAATGTGGATTCAGAATCGTAGGAGTTGAATTTGACTACTTTAGAAAAAATCACAAAGAAAGAATATTTGAAAATGGCATTGAATGTAGAGACATGATAAGAATGAATATGGAATTTTGACTTAACTATCGCTGCAACCTGGCAATCCCATTGTCGCGGTAATGTAAAGCAAGTTGTCAGATACTTGCGGGTACATCCGGTCCACAACATCACCTTCCCAACAACCCACTGTACCGCATTATACATTTGAACCCAAACCAAATGTTTGTTATTATAGTAATAATTAGTGTTCTGTGTGAAAGCGGATAAGGAGGCTCTTACCATGCTTGATTTCAGTTTTTCGCTTGTACCGTTCCTCATCATCGGATTTGCCAATTTCATTCTCAGCTGGCTGTATTATTCGCCTGCGGTCCCCTGGTTCAAAGTTTGGGCCTTCAATGTAGGCATGGATATCGAAAAAAAGGAAATGACCGAGCAGGAAAAAAAGGATATGCCCCGACTCATGGGCGGTGCCGTAATCGCCAGCTTCCTGCTGTCCTATGGCTTGCAGGTGCTTATCCACAGCCTGGGTATTACCACCTTCCTCTCCGGCGCCCTTGCCGGCGTGGTGTTCTGGCTTGTCTTTGCGGTCACCCTCAGCCTCAACTCCCAATTTGAAGGGCGCAAGCCGGTAGTACTGATCATCAACAATGTCCTGTACCTTCTGACCTATGCATTGTTTTCCGGCCTTGTGGCTGTACTTTAATAGTAGCAAACGTACCTTTCCGGGGAAGGGAACCTTTGCACGGCTGGCAAAAAGCCAAAGGTTCCCTTCCCCGGACCCCATCCTTCCAAAACTCGTGGAGTCTGACCCCAATTGATTCATACAGGCTTGACTCCTCCAGATAATGGACTATACTCCATTTATGTCCGCCATTTATGGAGTCATGTCCGAGGAATACCGATGATAGAGCGTGTGATCAACATTGACAAGACTGAACACTTTTTCCTTTTCGGCCCCCGGGGCACCGGAAAGAGCACCCTATTGCACGCCCTTTTTGAACCGGGTACCACGCTGTACCTGGATCTGTTGCAACCGGAACTTGAGGACGAGTTTGCCCGCTTCCCCCAATCGTTCCGTGCCAGGGTCTTGGGCCTGCAAGCGCACATCACCCACGTAATCATCGATGAAGTACAGAAAGTGCCAAAATTGCTGGACACAGTCCACTCGCTGATCGAGGAGACGGACAAGACCTTCATACTCACCGGATCGAGCGCCAGAAAGCTGAAACGCGGCGGGGCGAACCTGCTGGCCGGCCGGGCCCAGGTGCTGGAACTTTTTCCGTTCTCGGCGATCGAGTTGCCGGCGGACTATCCGCTGGATCGTGCCCTGGCCTTCGGCACCTTGCCCAAGGCGGTAAACTCCGAAAGCGACCAAACCAGGAGGAGGTTCCTGGGTGCCTATGCGCTGACGTACCTGAAAGAAGAGATTCAGGCCGAACAGATTGTCAGATACCTTGACCCGTTCCGCCGCTTCCTGGAAGTGGCTGCGCAGATGTCCGGGAAGATAATCAACTTTGCCGCCATCGCCCGTGATGTGGGCGCCGACGACAAAACGATCAAGGGGTACTATCAGATTCTGGAAGATACGTTGATCGGCACCTTCCTGGAACCGTTCCATACCTCCCTGCGCCGGCGCATAGCCATGAAACCCAAATTCTACCTGTTCGATACCGGTGTGCAACGCGCCCTTTCCCGGAGTCTCACGATTCCCGTCACGGAAGGCACCAGCGCATACGGGGAACTGTTCGAGTCGTTTTTCATAAACGAATGCATCAGACTCAACAAGTATTTCGAACGGGATTTCTCCTTCAGCTACCTTTCCACCCGGGACGGAGTGGAGATTGACCTGGTGGTGCAACGTCCAGGCGCACCGCTGCTTCTAGTCGAAATAAAGTCGGCCACCCGGATTCAGGACCGTCATTTAACTCCGCTCAAGACCCTCGGTTCCGAATTTCCCGGTGCCGAAAGGATCTGCGTTGCCCGCGTCGGACAGGTGGAAATCCACGACGGCATCATGGTGCTTCCCTGGAGAGCGGCGCTGGAAAAATACTTTGTAACCTGATCGCCGCTTTTGACTAGGTTGGAATAGGGTTACAGTCCATCGAGATCAAAGCCGGGGCAACCATGAGAGCCTCGTTTTTCGATGGATTGAATATCAACAGGCACCAGATCTTCGACATCTACCTGAAGCAGACCGCACGCCTGCAACATGCCGGGCAATTTCTCATGGACTGCGCACCCGTGTTGTTTTTGTGTCCGACAAACCCGAATAAGCCCACCCCCTGTACAAATATCTAAATCGACTTTATGATTTGTATGAAAATGTGCATTATTCTGGAGTAATCCAATGGTCGAGCGCATACTGAAGGAAAAGATCCTCAGCCTGGTCCGGAAATTTCCCGTCCTTACCCTTACCGGTGCGCGGCAATGCGGAAAATCCACACTCCTCAGGCACTGCTTCCCCGATTATACCTACGTATCGCTTGAAGACCCCGAAATACGGGCGTTCGCGCTACAGGATCCCCG